>CACZAK010000218.1 GCA_902779075.1 uncultured bacterium
TGCGTCCACAATCATGCTTGTGATGGCGGGCGTAACAGAGGTTGTCGGGCCCGGTTGCACCCCCGAGTCAATCCACTGATGTCCATCCGATTCGACGTATTCGATGTATGCGTCCGGCTCGTCCATGCTCACCGTCTTACCGAGGGTGACGTTGACGCCGCTCCGGCTGTTGTTCACGCCGGTTTCCCAGCCGCTACCCTCGGCGCGGGTCTTCTGAGAACTGGCCTCGACGCCGCAGTTGGCGAGCGTGCCGGAACTGCTGCCGCTCGTGGCGGTGAAGTCGTATCTGCCGGCGGGGAGGACGAAGGCGTAGATGCCCTTCTCGCTGGAGGTCGTCGTGGCCGTCGTGGCGCCCGTGGCGGTGACGGTGGCGTTGGCGACGGGGTTGCCGCTCGCGTCGAGGACGCGTCCGCTGATGACGGACGAGTAGCGCGCGCCGCGCGTCGGCGGGAAGATGTTCGCCACCATGTCGCTGATGCTCATCCCGTTGATGTCAGCCGTCGTATCGTACCACCCGTCTTTGCTGCCGCTGTAGCCGTAGTTGATGTGGATGTAGAGCTTGCCGTTGTGGTAGCCGTATCCGTCAGCGACGACGGCATGGCCGGAGCTGCCTTGTTGGAGGCCGACCTCGACGGGAAGGCCCGCGTCAAGGTTCGCGATGAGCTTGTCCGCGTTAAAGCCCCTCGTCATCACGGCGTCCGCGTAATGGAGGTTCAGGATGATGCTGGAGGCGATGGCGTCGGAGTAGCCGCTCGTCGATCCTCCGGAGAAGTAGTGCGAAAAGACCGCAAAGCCCGCATCGCGGGTGAGCTGGCCAATCGCCTTGCGTGCGTTTTCGGAGGTGCTGCTTGTGGGCGAATCGACCATGATGCTCCAGTCGTATGGGCCGCCGTAGGGCGGGTCGAACGCGGTGTACTCGCCCGTGGTGGTATTCGTCATGCCGCCGGTGCCGTCGGGACCGACGCTATAGCTTCCGTAGCCGTCGATGCTGTCGTAGAGCGTCTCGCCGGGCAGGATCCGCGTCGTCGGATACTTGTGGTAGTACATGATCTGCCCGAGCGCCGTGGCCGTGCATCCGCACGCGCGATTAAGCGGCGTGTAGTAGTTGTAGCAGCGTTGGCCGCCAGCGTCGCCTTGGTTCCAGTGCGCCGTCACAAGCGGCGCCACGCGCACGTCGTCGGGGGTGCCGTTCAACGGGCCAGTATCGGCCTGCGACGACAATGGCGCCGCCGCCGCGCAGATAGCCGCCGCGACAAACGCGATACGGTTGCGGACGCGACGAAACGCGTCCCTCCAAGTAGCCTCCGCAAACGCGGAACCCATTGCTGTTTTTTCCATTGACGTCCTCCTTGGTTTGTTAAAAATTCTTCTTCTCCAAAAATGGTGATACGATTTTACCATATCTCCCGACGGGAGCCAACACAAAAAACTTATAATATACGAAACCCCACTTGCGAAATACGAAACCGCACGTTAGTTGCTTTCGCTGCTGGGAGGCTTGGAGGATTGGAGGACTTTGGACCGGTAGGGCGGTCGCCCCGCGACCGCCGCCTGGTGGGGCGAGGCGTCCCGCCGAGCCGTGACGGCTCGCCCGGAGGGCTCGCCCCACCCTGCGGCCCACTCGGCGATCACGACTTGAACAGGTCATCAAGCGTGACCTCTGACTGAACTTCTCCTGCATAACGGTTTCGTAAAAGGCCGAACGTCGTCACGTAGGTGAAATGAACCGCCTTCCTTGATTTCGTCTCGCGCCTGAACGCGGCCCGTTTGTTCCTCATTGACGAGTCATCTTCGGACGTGAGCGCGTATTCTTTAGAGGAGAACTTCATTTCACAGAGATTGACGATCCCATCGTCCCTGTCAATCACGAGATCGATTTGCGCACCCCTTTCTGCGTCGTCCTGCGGACGTTCACACCTCCAGGCGTAGTTCAGGGAATGGACGCCTCCGATCTGAAGGGCTCGTTTGATCTGCTCTACGTGCTCTAGGCAGACAAGCTCAAAGGAAAGCCCCTGCCATGACAGCAGCGCCGGCTTGTCCGCCGAACTCGACCAGAACACTGGATCGCCGTTCCTGTTCGCGCGGACGAACCTGAAGTGGAAGAGAGAGAAATTGTCCACAAGCTGATAGATTGCATCCCGCACACGCCTCCCTCCCATGCGATACCTGCGTACGAATCCGCACTGCTCGAGTTCGCACAGATACTTGGTAAGCGTCCCCGAATTGGGAATGCCGGTCGTCCGCGCGATCTCCTCGCGCATCAGCCCCATGCGCCGAGAACAAAGCGCCTCGACGATTCGGACGTACGGCGCGTCCTTCGCGAAGAGCGACGCGAACAGCTCCGCGAACTCGCCCTCAAGCCTGTCCTCGCCGGCAAAGAACATCGCGTCCATGTTCTGCGCAACGCTCAAGCCGCATTGCAGGTAGTTCCAGTAGTATGGAACGCCGCCAAGCGCCATGTAGTACTGCACCAGCTGGTATCTGGTGGCCTCAAGCCCCATGGACGCGGCAAGTTCCTCGCACTCCGACAGGCAGAACGGACGCAACGGAATCCTGACCGTCACCCGGTTGTGAAGCCCGCCCCTTCCGTGTATGACCTTGTTGAGCATCCATGACGTCGCAGAGCCACAGACGATGAGCAGCACGTCTTTCCTCGCCGAAGCCCATGCATTCCAGAAATTCTCAAGTGCCGGAATGAAATTCGCGTTCGGCTTGTCCATCCACGGCATCTCGTCGATGAACAGGACCTTCTTTCCCATGTTAGACGATACAACGACTGTCTTGAGTTCGTCAAACGCCTGAAACCACGTTTTGAGCGCCGGACATCTGACATGTCCGCTTTCAATGAGGGAACGACGGAACCGCTCCAACTGGATCTTCGTGCCGGAGTTCGCCACCCCGGAATGCTGGAACGTGAAATTGGAGTTGAACGTCTCGCGGACAAGAAACGTCTTGCCCACTCGGCGGCGCCCATAGACGGCGACAAACTCGGAACACTTGCTTTCAGCGGCGTTCCGCAGCATTTTAATCTCCTTCTTTCGTCCAATCATTTATGTATCTCCTATCGAACCCTGCGCGGAAATGATACCATATCTGCGCGATATAGTCAATAGTCACGATGTTTTCTGTGGGACTTTTGACTATATCTCATATTAAAACAACGATATAGTCACAAGTCAATATTGATCCTGCAACTATTGATACATGTTAATTGCTTTCGCTACTGGGAGTTTCGGAGGCTTGGAGGTTTTTTATAATCTCCTCCGAAACTCCCAATCTCCCTGTAGCGAAAGCAAAGAGGACAAAGGACAGACGACAGATGACAAAGGTTGGAGGACTTTGGACTTTGGACTGGTAGGGCGGTCGCCCCGCGACCGCCGTATGGTAGGGCGAGGCGTTTGGGCTTTTGACGATCAGTACGCGATGATCTGGACGCCTCGCTTGGCTCTCTCGTACTCGCCCTGGAGCGAGGTAAAGTCAAGCTCGCCGTCGAACCTGACCGCCGAGATTCCGGTGGCGGACGTCTTGGCGTTCGCGAAGTTCTCCTGGTTGCCGGACGCCTTCAGCGACTTCCACGTGCTGCCGTCCAACACCTCTGCGGAATACGTATTGTTACGGTAGTTGAACGTCAGGCGGAAGGTATAGTCAACGTCAAGCGTCGGCGTCACGCCGGCTGCGGCGACGTCCAGCCAGCCCTTCCCCTGGCCGATGACGGTCCACACCTGGAAGCTGCCGTTGGTGCCCATCCAGATCGCGGCCTGCGCATTGTCGTCCGGCGTCCCCTCCGCGTATGGCATTGAAACGAACTTCTCGGTCACCGTCAGTGTCGCCTTCTTGCCGCCGGAAGGCGTCGTGCACGTGAACGTGTAGGTGCCGTCCAGCGACGCCTTTGCCGTCGTGCCGTCATACGCCACGACCGGCGACCACGAACCCGTCGCCTCGCTCATCTCCATGCGTTCGTCGAGCCAGTGCGCGGCACGGTTCTTCGTCGTATTGGGATACAGCCCGCCGTCGCCGTAGTACGAGCCCTTCGTGAGCGTGGCGGACGCCGTCGCGCCGCTCCATTCGCCGCACAGGAACGCCTTGGCCTTGATGGTGGTTGTGGCTGACACCGTGAACGGCCCCGTGTAGAGCGCGCTCTCCGCCGTCGGTTCGCTGCCGTCCGTCGTGTAGCGCACCTCCACTTCGGAGTCGGCGGCGACAATGCTCACGTTCCGCGTCGGGCCATAGAACGTCGTGCCGTTTGCGGGCAAGATGACGGGAGCGGCGATTGTGGCGAGCTTCAATTCCACACCGGGGAGGTTCCCCACGCCGTTGTTGGCGTTGCACGTCACCACGGTCAGATTCGTGGCCACCGCGCTGCCCGATCCGTCGCTCATGCCGATGGAGTACTCGCCCGCAGGCAGGAATAGCGCATAAATGCCCTTGTCGTCGCTCGTCGCGGTGATGCGCGCGCCGCTCGTGCGGTTCACGGCCGTGACCGTGGCGCTTTCCATCACGACGTCGGAAGCATTCTTGATGCGTCCGCTCACGATCGTGCAGTTGGGCGTTCCCTCGGGATAGATGTTGTAAATGATCTCGTTGATGGCGTTGAATGTGGACTTCGCCTGCGTGAGGTCCGGCGGATTGTACCAGGCGTCGGAACTCCCACCCCAGCCCAAGTTGAAGTGGATGTAGAGCGTGCCGCTCTGATAGCCATAGCCGTCCGCGACGATGGCGTGGCCCGGAATGGCCACGGCGACGGGCAGCTTCGCGTCAAGATTCGCAAGGATGGCGCGCTTCCATTCGTCATCGGACCGAGGGAGTCTGCGTACGGCATTGGTGTAGCCGAACTGGTCCTTGAGGCGCAGTTCGAGATCGTAGTAGTTCGCACTGCTGGCGCTATAGCCGTATGTCGTGCGAACGGCAATTCCCACATCGCGCAGCAGCTTGCCGATGGCCTCTTTGTTCGCGGTGGAAGAGGTGGCGCCCATGTTGTTCCAGTCGTACGTTCCGCCGAACGGCACTTCCCACGGGACGTATGCGCTGCCTTGAGACGTCTGGTAGCCGTCATTCACGCTGTACATGCGCCCGTTATCAAACGTCTGCGAGTAGTTCTCCTTCGCGGTGATGCTGGTACGCGGCCACCTGTGGTAGTACATGATCTGCCCACCCACCGTCGCCACGCAGCCGCAGTAGAGGCGGTAGTTGCTGCTCGAGCCCACCGTGGGCGTGTAGTAGTTGTATGCATCGCGGGTACTGCTGGGATTGCCCTGGCTCCATGCGGTCGTGAGCAGCTTACGCACGCGCAAGTCGCCGGGGTTGGATGTGATTCGGCCCGCCTGAAGCCACGCCCCGCCCTTCTTGGGCGCGGCGGCGGCGATGAACTCCGCCCACTTGGCGGCCTTACCTTGCTGTTGTACGCTTGCTGTCCCCCCTGCTGCAAGGCGCCGTCCGCCCGTTTGCGTTGCTGCGTCACCACCTTGCTGTTGTACGCTTGCTGTCTCCAGCTCCGCAGTTGCCGCCGCCACGTCGATGGGGAGCATCGCCAGCAGCGGGTTCTGCGTCACGTCGTCAACCCACGTGCCGTCCTTCGAGTAGGCCAGCACGGGCTCCAGCTCGGTGTCGCCGGAGGTGACGACGAAGCCGCCGCCCTCCAGACTTACCGCGTAGAACTTGCCGTTGCCGTCCTTCGCCGCGTATTCCTTCACGCTCGCCGGCTGGGCGGTGAAATCCTCGCCCAGCGCGGCTTTCACGTTCACCCACCCGGCAACGGCGGCGAGCGCATCGTCCGCCGTGACTTCCGCCGCCGATGCGGCGAACACGCTCCCGGCGCACAGCGCCGCAACAAGTATCTTCTTGTTCATGTTCATGGCAATCCACCTGTCCATCAATAGACGATGAGCATTGCTCCGCCAGCGATGTAGATGATCTTGACGCCCGTGGCATCTGGTTCAATCTTGAAGCGACGGCTACTCTCGGAGTCAAGCGTGAACGTGGCGCTCGGCTGCGATTCCCACGTCACGACGTAGGGATTCGCGCTCTTCGCAATCGTCCGCAGATCCGTCCGCCCGGAGAGATCGAGCGTTATCGCCGCGCCGGACTCGAACGACCCCGAATTGGCGCCGATGAGCCCGGTCAATGTGAGCGTGTGCCCACTGAGATCGATAGCCGCGCCGTTATCCACCGTCAGGTTGGCGTACGTCAGGTCGTTCGCCGTGGATACCGTCTGGAGCCACGGTGCGCACACCACGGCGTCCGTCCCGTTCGGCAGGCCGCCGCACCAGTTCGCCGCGTTGTCAAGCGAGGCGTCATCCGCCTCGTTGCGCCACACCGAAAGCATGCGCGTCGTCGAGGACGCAACCAGATCGGTGCCGGAGTGCGAGTAGAAGATCACGCCGGAGACCGCGTCGTACAGTCCGGCCCTATCGCCCTTCACGCACGGGATGAAGTGGCGCTGGATGCGGCGCACGCCGTCGGAGCCGGTCCGCCAGAGCTTCAGTTCGTAGAACTTGGAAGCGCCCTCGCCCCACTTGCCGCCGCTGCCGTGAGCGGCGAACATCCAGATCGTCATGCCGGTGTCGCCACTGGCGGAGACGTTGCTGGGGCTTTGAGCGGTCGTGCCGTCCACGGTTATCGTCATCTGGGAACCGGCGGGCACCTCAGACACGATCAAATGCCTGCCACTGTTCACCGCGATACCAGTCTTGACCTCGCCGCTGCCAAGCGCCTGCCCGCCGATTGTGCCCAGAGTCTGAAGCAGAAAGCAGTGGCCATTTCCGTAGACAGCGAGCGGGGCGTTTCCGCTGATCCAGTCGATGTCAGCCTCGGACTTCACGCCGGCCCTGCCGTCCACGCCGGTGTCAACCCACTGGCTGCCGTCGGATTCAACGTATTCGACGAAGGCATCGGGCTTGCTCCTCTCGACGACCGGACCCGCCTCGAGCGGCGTGCCGGAGCCGGACGAGAAGAACTTGTCGTTCACGCGGTCGTAGAGTCCGGCGACGTTGTCCTTGATTCCTGGGACATAGTCGCGCATCAGCGCACCATTTGCGCCGTATATCTTGAGGCCGTAGAGCTTCGCGGTGCTGTATTCGCCTGCGTTACCTACAGTTCCGCCATAATGTACGGCGAAGATATACAGGTCGGACGGGTTGACGCCGCTTCGG
>CACZAK010000219.1 GCA_902779075.1 uncultured bacterium
AGCGCCTCGTTGCGGATCGACTCGTGGAGGTCGTCCTCGAGGTCCTCGATCTTCACGTGCATGTCGCGCAGGTAGCGCAGGAACAGCACCGCCGCGTGCCAAAGGAGACGGAATAGGAAGCGGTTCTGGTCGGCCGGAGGGCAGACGCGCCGGATCTGGTCGAGGAACGCGCCCGTGACGGGCGTCGCCTGCGAACAGATCGTGATCACGCTCTTTCCGAAAAGCACGATGCCAAGCGGGATCGTCTCGAAGGGAAGCACGGTCTCGTCGTCCTCTTCGCCGCGCACCGGGTACGGCACGTGCACGATCACGAGCGAAAAGCCGTCCTCGCTCTCGAAACGCGGACGTTCCTCGCGGTCGAGCGGGTCGGTCAAGAAGTCACGCGGCAACTGCGAATAGGTGAGCACCTGCTCCAGCTCCGCCGTCGTCGGCTCCGAGAGGTTGATCCAGCATGAATCACACAGATCGGAGGTCTCTTTCAGACCACCGTTCTCCCATCTGTAGATTGTCATCACGGGCGCACCTCCTTCCTCTTGGAAAAAACTCCGTATAGTTTCTCACTCTTTGCCCCGAAATGCAACCCAAAAATCCTAAAATCCGCACTCCCCTTCAAAACATCACATTTTAGGCACTACTTTTCACATTTTACACATTACACTTTTCATTTTACACTTTCAAGTCGCTCCATCACGTCAAAGCCGCGCCGATCCGGCCAGCTCGTTACGTTGCGCAGGATCACCACGAGCGTGCGCGAGGTTGGGGCGTACCCCACAAAAGACGCCCCTCCGTAGATCATCCCGGCCCGGTAGACAATGCGCCGACCGTTCGGCAACACATGCACGCGCAGGAGACCATAGACGGCCTCATCAGGATAAGACTCAAGCGGACGGTCTTTGATGTAGGCGTCCACGAGCGGCCAGCAAGAGCGGAAGAACGTGAGGCAGTCCGAAGCCGACGAAAAGAGCCCGCCCGTCGCCCGCAGCGCGTTACCGAGCCGATGGTCGGGCACCTCATGGCGCCGCCGCACGAACCATGGAAGATGTCCCGCGCACGCGCGCGTGAGGCGGTTCGTCTGGTCGCCCTGCGGGAAGTATGTCGTATCCACCAGGCCGCGCGGCCGGGTCAGTTCCTCCGCAAGAATCGTCTCGAGGTCGCGTCCGAGCGCATCCTCCACGGCCATACCGAGAAGACCAAACCCCATGTTCGAATAGACGTTGCCGCCCTCCCGCAACGCCGCACGCCACTTGGAGCGCCACATCTCGCGCGCGAACTCCTCCCGTTCGTCGAAGTCCGCGTAGATGTTGCTGCCCACGAAACCACAGTGGAAAGCGGTCCACATGTCGACGGGATTCCACGGCGTGAGGAACTCGCGCGGCAGCCCGCTCCGGTTCTCAATCAGGTCGCGCAGCGTCACACGCGCACATTCGGGCGGCAGGTTGAGCTTCGAGTAGACAGATACTGGACGGTCTAGGTCAAGCTGCCCCTCCGCATGCAACTTGAGCAAGACGGGGGCAAGAAAGAGCTTTGAGAGCGACGCTATGCGGTAGAGGCTGTGTTCGGACGCGCCGCCCGCGCACGCGAACACGGGTTCGCCCGCATCGCCACGCACCACACCCACCACGCACGTGTCGTCTTCGCCGTCGGAAACGTAGAAATTCGCCGCCGCATGCGCCACTTCGCGCACGTTTTGCGCGTCGGACAGCCGATCGCGCATAGTTGTGCAGCCGGCGGCGAACGCCAGCAGGAGAATGGCGACCGCCCTACACACGACGGAAAATGAGCGAGGTGTTCACGCCGCCGAATGCGAAGTTGTTCGACATCGCGTATTCGATGTCGAGCATGCGCCCTTCGCCCGTCACGTAGTCGAGTTCCGCGCACGCGGGATCGACATGCCGTAAGTTGAGCGTGGGTGGATACCACCCCGTCTGGAGCGACTTCACCAGCATCGCCGCCTCAAGCGAACCGCACGCGCCGAGCGTGTGCCCGGTATAGCTCTTGACGGAGGAGATCGGCACTGCACGACCGAACGCGGCGCGCGTCGCGGCCGTCTCCGCCACGTCGCCTGCCTTCGTCGCGGTGCCGTGTCCGCTCACATAGCCCACGGCGGAGCCGTCGAGCCCCGCGTCGCGCAGCGCGCCCGTGAGCGCGCTCGTCATCGTCTCCGCGTTCGGGTTCGTCACGTGCGTGCCGTCCGTAGTCTCGGCGAAGCCCGCGACCTCGGCGAGAATCGCCGCGCCGCGCGCCCGCGCGTGCTCGTATTCCTCGAGGATGAGCGTGGCGGCTCCGTCGCCGATCACGAGGCCGTCGCGGTCCGCGTCGTAGGGCGCGGGCGTGGATTTAGGCGCGTCGTTGCGCACGGACGTCGCGTAGAGCGTGTCGAACACCGCCGCCTGCGTGGGACTGAACTCCTCCGCCCCGCCCGCGATCATCACGTCCTGCACGCCCCAGCGAATCAGCTCGGCGGCGCATCCGATCGCGAGCGAGCCGCTCGTGCAGGCCGTGCCGGTGGGCATGAGGCGACCGTGGGTCTTGAAATATACGGAAAGGTTGCACGCGGCCGTCTGCGGCATGAGCTTGATATACGTGCCGCTCGTGACGCCCGCCACCTCCTTCGTCTGGATCATCGAGTGGAAATCGAGGAGCGGCGGCACGGACCCCGAACAGGAACCGTACGCCACGCCCGTGCGCCCGCTCTCCAGGTCCTCCGCACCAAGCCCCGCCTGCGCAACGGCCTGTTCCGTGGCCGCGAGCGCGTACTGCGCCACGTCGCCCATCGTGCGCGTGGTCTTGCGCGTCCACGCGGCCGGACGCGTGAACGCGGTGCGGCACCCGAGGTGCGTGTTGAGGCCCTTGTACTCGGACAGCTCCGGCAGCGCCTGCACGCAGTTTTCAAAAACCTTCAGGCGGGTGAACGACGTTTCCACGTCGTTTCCCAAGGGACTCACCGCCCCCATGCCCGTCACCACCACGCGCCGGCTCATCTTCTTTCTTCCTTTTGCATGGCCGGATAGTATATCACAATTGCTCGCGTTCCGGATTTTCCGGACTTTCCGGATTTCCCATCAGAGCTTGACGACGAAGGTGGTGCCCACGCCCGGACGCGAGGTGCAGGTAACGCTGCCGCCGTAGGAGGTAACAATGGCCTTCACCACCGCGAGGCCAAGTCCGTTGCCGGGCAGCGACCGGCTCGCGTCGGAGCGCCAGAAGCGCTTGAAGAGGTTCGGCTGGTCGGCCTCGGAAATGCCGATGCCGGTGTCGGACACCGCGAGACGCGCAAGGCCCGTTTCCGGCTCCTTCGAGAGCGTCACGCTCACCGTGCCGCCCGCCGGCGTGAACTTCACCGCGTTGTCGAGGAGGTTGCCCACGAGCTGCTGGAGCTTCGCCTTGTGCGCGGAACGGACGATCTCCCCCTCTGGCAGGTCAAGAACGAACGCGACGCGTTTATCCTCGGCCACGGAGGCGTAGAAATCCGTCATCTGCCGCACGATGGCCACAAGATCCACGTCCGTGCGCGGCGAGCGCTCTATGCGTGCACCGGTCTGGGAAAGGTCGAGCATCGTGTTGATGAGCTCGAGCATAGACGTGGTCTCCTCCGCCACGCCGGCGGCGAGTTCCTGTGCTGACACCTCGCCCATTGCGGCAAGTTCCGCCTGCGCGTGCATGCGCGCGAGCGGCGTGCGAAGGTCGTGCGCGATGTCGTCGGAGAGGTCGTGCAACTCCTGCATCGCCTTCGCGTGGCGACGGCGGATGGACCGGTAGGCGAGGAAGAACGCGACGAATCCCACGACCGCGCCCAGTACGCCGAACGCGTTGCACACCAGCACCCACGTCAGCGTGTGCTCATTCAAGTACATAGCCGAACCCGACGACCGTGCGGATGTGCTTCACGTCGTGCCCCTTGTCGATCTTGTCCCGGAGACGGCACACGCGCGTCTCGACAAGGTTCGTGTGCGGATCGAAGGAACAGTCCCACACGCGCTCAAGAATCGTGGTCTTGGAGATTACGCGCCCCTTGTTGCGCAGAAGGTACTCGAGAAGCTGGTACTCAAGCGGCTGGAGGCGGATGGCCTCACCCGCGCGCGTGACCTTGTGCGTCACAAGGTCCATCTCGAGGTCGCCCGCGCGCAGAACGGTCTCGGGATCCGCCGAGGCGCGGCGCAGCA
This sequence comes from uncultured bacterium, assembly GCA_902779075.1. The sequence goes on from CACZAK010000219.1 coordinate 4,164, forward strand.
CGGTCTGCACGCGCACGATCACCTCGGCGATGGAAAACGGCTTGGAGACATAGTCGTCGCCTCCAGCCTCAAGCCCCGCAATGCGCGAATCCACGCTGCTGCGGGCGCTCAGCACCACGACGGGGAGCTTGCTGCCGGAGGCGCGCAGACGGCGGATGAGCTCCAGCCCGTCCATCTTCGGCAGCATTATATCCACAATCGCGGCATCAAAAGGGCCATGCTGCGCCTGCAGGAGCCCGTCCTCGCCGTCGGCCGCGCGCGTGGTGCGGAAACCCGCCTCCCGGAAGCCCCGGGCGACGAACTCCGCGATTTTCGCGTCGTCTTCGACGATGAGCACGTGCATGGCGCAGCGGTCCTCTCTGATCAGAACGCGTTGATGGCGTCCTGGATGCGCTTGTCGCGGTTCTTCTCCGCAGCCTTGCGCACCTCTTCGTCAATTGCGCGGCGCTCCTTGTCCGCAAGGCGCGTCACGTCGGAGTCCCAGGCGGTGATCACGGCCTCATAGTCCTCGGTTGCGCCCGCAAGGCAGGCGGTGATGCTGCGGCCCGGCGCCACGTCGAGACGGTAGTAGGGATGCGTCCAGCTGAGGCTGCGCGCCCACGTGCGGTAGCGCTTCTGCAGCGCCACAATCAGCTCATGGCGGCGCCAGTTGCCGTCCGCCGGCTCAATGGCCTTCTTCGCGCAGGCGCACACCATGGCGACCTTGTGGGTCTTGGGCGTGAGGTACACGAAGTAGTCGTCGAACCCGGCAAGGGGCTTGGCTGGCTTGAACTTTGCGCGCACGAGCGAGGGCTCGTCCTGATCGCGCACGAAGTCCTTCTTGCCGGCCTTGTACACGTCGCCGAACTTCAGTCCGAGGAACGTATCCGTGTTCACGGGCTCCTCCTTCGCGTTCGGCGCGGCAACGACGCCAGCCGTCGAGCAGTCGCCCACGGGATAGCTCTGCAGGCTCTCGCTCGTGCTGGTCGCGATGACGTTGCCGTCGGCGTCCGTGGTGGTGGTCGTCTCGCGGCGGCGCTCGGTGACCATGTTGTTGTTGGTCGTCACGGACGTCTCCACCTGCGTGCGCGTGGCGGGTTCCTTCGCCTTCTCGACGGCAGCCGGCTCCTTCGCCTTGTCGGCGGCGGCGTCCGACTGCTTCTCCTTTGCGATGAGGCAGGTGCCCACAAGCGCCACCAGTCCGGCGGCGAGTCCGAATGTCAGCATGTTGCGGTTTTTCATTGCTTTGCTTCCTTTCTGATTTTTCTGGTTGTTTCAGATGTCAACTAGTTTACCAGTTAGGCATTGCCGCAACCTTTCCATGACATTACATTTTCGTCATCATGGAAATTTGGGGAAACTCACGCTTTCGGGGCGGGGGCCGCAGGCGCGGCGGGCGCCGCAGGACGCGGCGGGACCTTGAACTCCTCCGGCTTGAAGCGGTAGACCTCGCCGCGGTCCGCGGAGACGTTCGCCGCAAGCACCGCGACGGCGCTCTCGTATGCGAGCTCGCAGGGGCAGTTGAGCGGCGTCCCGTGGCGGCATGCGGCGAAGAAGTTCTCGAGATGCGGCATGTGGGCGGGCTTGTTCATCGTCACGGCGAGCTGGTTGCCGTTCGCCTGCACGGAGATGCGCGTGTCGACGGCGATGTCCTTCGTGACTTCCTTCTTGATCTTGTCGCCTTCGTTCGGGAGGATCCACCCCTTGTCGATGAACTTCTGCCATTCGGCGTCGGAAAGACCGCCCTCGCGCAGTTCACGCTGCACGGTGTTGCCGCGCGCGGAGATCTCGGCGATCGTGAGCGAGGCGTTCATGCCCATGAACTGCTCGTAGAAGCCGCCGCGGGAGTTGGAGGAGATTACCTGGTAGATGGCCTCGTTCTTCGTGCCGTCCGGCATCTTGAACTCGTAGATGCAGTACATGCGGTCGTAGGCCATGCGCGGCGGGTTGAACGCGTCCTTTCCGCCTACGGCGCGCACGCTCGAAGGCGGTACGCCCCACGCCCAGATGAAGAGGTCGATCTGATGCGAGCCGAGGTCCACCATCGACCCGCCGCCATACTTGTAGAACCAGCGCCAGTTGAGGTACTGCTCCGCGTTCTCGTAGCCGTACTTCGTGAGGATCTCCTGCTTCGGCGGCTTCTTGTAGGTGAAGAAGGGGGCGAGCGTGCGGTTCCACTGCGCGTATGCGGTCGTCACGCGGCCGAGCATGTTTGGGACGATGTTCTCGAAGCAGTGGCGGTAGCGCGGGTTGGAGCGGCGCTGGTGGCCGATCTGGAGGAGCTTGCCGGTCTCCTTCTGCACGCGGCACATCTCGGCGGCCTGCTCGAGCTTGTTCGACATCTCCTTCTCGCAGTACACATGCTTGCCCGCGCGGAGGCAGGCGCACGTGTGTTCGCAGTGCATCCAGTCGGGCGTCGCGATCACGACCGCGTCGATGTTCTTGTCCTCCTTTTCGAGCATCTCGCGGTAGTCCTCGTACGACTTCACGTCCATACCGTACCCCTTGAAAAACGCCTTCGCCTGCTGGCACTGGAACTTCCAGATGTCGCACACGGCGCGCACGCGCACGCCGGGGATGCGCACGAGCGACTCGGAGAGGACGCGTGCCTCCTTGCCGAAGCCGATGAGGCCTACGTTGATCTGGTCGTCCTTCGGACCGATCGTGGCGTCCTCGGCGTGGAGGATGTTGAAGCTCGGCAGGAACGCGGCCGTGGCGGCTGCGCCCTTAACGAAACTGCGGCGGTTCAAATTGAATTCCATCTGTATTTCCTTACGGGTTCAAGGCACACCATTTTACCAAAATCGCGGCGCGCGCGCAAGCCAGACTATCATTGGACGAGACTTTGGGGCGCATCTGCATAATTCACCGCCGAGCCTTCTGATGATTGGAAACAACTATTTGAAACAACTTGCCTTTGGCGCGCGGGCTAACTCGCCCGCGCCCATTTGCCGATCCTC
>CACZAK010000220.1 GCA_902779075.1 uncultured bacterium
GATCCTTGCGGGTTCGAGTCCCGCCCCGAGCACCACGTTGTGGGATACTCAAGCGGTCAACGAGGGCAGACTGTAAATCTGCTGGCTTGCGCCTTCGGTGGTTCGAATCCACCTCCCACAACCATTTCCCAAAGTCGTTTTGTTCCAGCCCGCGAGAAACGCCGTCATTCCTGAAGGCTGCGTCGGCGTAGACGCGCTTGCGGGAGGCGAATTTCGATGAAGCGAATCTGGCGACGGTTCCAGGTGAAGGTCATGGCGAGCACACCCGGACACGGCTCGCGGATGGCCGGATAGGAGAACTCCGTGCCCCGCCCGTCGGGCTGGCGCGGCGCGTCGTCGGCCAGCACGCAGCACGTCTGCCAGGTCTTGCCGCCGTCGGAGGAGGAACGGAGCTCGAGGTGGCTGCGGGAACCCCACGTTTTTTTCTTCCCGTTGGGGTCTGCGCCGTTCAACACTAGGTAGAGTTTTCCGTCGGACGCGCGTACGCAGTCAATTCCCGAATTGATGTTTTCAAGGGGCGACCGGTAGAGTTCGCGCCAGGTCTCGCCGCCGTCGACGGAGTCCGTCCGCCAAATCCATCCGTCGTTGGCGCGCAGGAGCGCGTGGACGCCGGACGCATCGGCCCAGAGTGTCGGCTGGATGACGCCGAACTTCGTCGGGGCGTCCGCCGGCACGGGGAACTCTGGCGAAGCTCGCCATGTGCGGCCGTCGTCGTCCGAGATGTCCACGAACGCGCGCCAGCGCCCGATCTCCCGTGAGGCGGGTGCCAGCCAGCGACCGTTCGCGAGGCGGAGGCATTTGTTGCGGACGGGGCCGCGTCCGCCGCGCACCTCGCCGGCGATCAGCTCGCGCGGGGGCGTCCAGCTATTGCCCTCGTCACGGCTCTCACGCACGTAGGTGCGCCAGTCCGAACAGTTGCGGCCCACCTTGAAGAAAAGGACGATTCGCCCATCGTCAGCCCGCCACAGCACGGGGTTCCAGTGCGGGGCGTCGTCATTGACCTTGGCGAACACGCACACGGGTTCCCATCGTCCATTCCTGCGGCGGCTACCCTTGATGGCCACGTCCCCGGCACCTTCCTTCGTGCCCTCAAACCATGCCGCGAGGTAACCACCGTCCGTGAGCGGCAGCAGGGTGGAGGCATGGACATGCCCCTCCACGGGCGGGGCGATGAACTCCTGCGTGAGGATTTCCAGCTCGCTCGCCGCCACAAGAAGCACTCCGCAGAGCGCAAGGGAGAAGAATGCCGCGGCCTTTTTCATGTCGTTCTGTTTCCTTTGGTGGGTCAGCGGCGTGATTATACCACATTCTTGGCTCTTTACCCAACATGAAATCCGTGGTATAATCATAACCGTTTTGCGAAATAACAAACTTGATAAAATGTCTGGACGAGTAGAGCGGCCCAAGAAGAACTTCTTCCTCGTCTGGCTGAACTGGCCGATCGGCGCGTTCCGCCTTAACGCGCGGAGCGAGGCCGCACTCAAAAAACCGCTCCCCGTCGGCGCGCGGCTCGTCGTCGCACGCAGTGAGCGCGCGTTCCTGCGCGCGCTCCCGGAGGCGACGCACGCGATCTGCTGGAACTTCGACAAGGCCTGGTTCGCCCGCGCGCCGCGTCTGCGCGTCCTCGCCACGCCGGCCGCCGGACGCGAACTGCTTCCGACTGATGCGGAGATGCCGCCCGGCGTCACGCGCGTGAACGGCGCGTTCCACGGACAGCTCATGTGCGAGACGGTGCTCGCGTGCATCTTCGCCCACGCGCGCGGACTCTACCGCGCCTACGACTTCCAAAAAGAAGGCACGCTCTGGCCGCGCGGCGAGATGTCGCCCTTCTGCTCGCGCGTGGCCGGCACGCACGCGGTGATCCTCGGCTACGGCAAGATCGGACGTACGATCGGCGCACGGCTTGAGGCGCTCGGTGTCGCCGTGACGGGCATCCGCCGACGCAACGTCGGCGACCTGCTGCCCGCCCTCAAGACGGCCGACTGGCTCGTCGTGGCGCTGCCGTCCGACACGGGCACGGACAACCTCGTGAACCGCCGCGTGCTCGCCGCCCTCCCGCGCCGCGCGGTACTCGTGAACGTGGGCCGCGGCAACGCGGTGGACGAGGCGGCGCTTGCGGACGCGCTCCGCCGCCGTCGCCTCGCGGGCGCGTATCTCGATGTGTTCAAGCAAGAACCGCTCACGGCGGACTCCCCGCTCGCGGCGGACCTTCCCGGACTCGTCCGCCTGCCGCACATGTCCGCGTTCGCGCCCGAATACCTGCCGCTCTTTTTTCAGGAACTCGCCGACGGAGGATGGCTGAAATGAATGCGCGGTACGACGTGAACGGCGTCGAGGAGACGTGGGAGGTGGCGAAGGCGTTCGCCGCCGAACTGAAGCCCGGCGATGTGGTGTGCCTCGAAGGTGACCTCGGCGCGGGAAAGACCACCTTCACGCAGGGCGTCGCCGCCGCACTGGGCGCGAAGCGTCCCGTGACGAGCCCCACGTTCTGCCTCGTGGTGGAACATCCCACCGAACGGGTCCTGCTCGTCCACATGGACCTCTACCGCCTCCACGACGCGGACGACGTGCTGTCGATCGGCTGGGAGGACTACCTTGCGCGCGGCGCGGTGCTGTTCGTTGAATGGCCCGACCGCGCGGGCGACCTCATCCCCGCCGCCGCCCGCCACGTGCGCTTCACGCTCGGCGAATCCGAAGACGCCCGCATCATCGAGTTCGCGCCATGATCATCCTCGGCATCGACACTTCGCTCCGCTCAAGCGGCTACGGCGTGCTCTCCGTGGAGGGATCGCGGATGCGCGCGCTCGAGGCGGGACGCATCAAGAACGACCCGAAGCTGCCGCTTTCGGACTGCCTCCGCGCAATCCACGCGCGCGTCGCGGAGTTGATCGCGGGCTACGCGCCGGACGTCCTCTCCATCGAAAGCGTCATCTACGGCAAGAACGCCGGCACGATGCTCGTCCTCGGCGAGGCGCGCGGCGCCGTGATCGTGGCGGCGGCGGAAGCCCACGTGCCCGTGTACGAGTACGAGCCGCGCCGCGTGAAGATGGCGGTGTGCGGCAACGGCCTTGCGGAGAAGATCCAGATTCAGCGCATGGTCAAGACGCTCCTCGCGCTCGACGAGCTCCCCCAAAACGACGCAGCCGACGCCCTCGCCCTCGCAATCACCCACGCGCATTCCAACTCCGTCCTCAACGCCCGCACGCCGATCTGACCCGGTTCCAGTAATACGTCCTTCTCAAGCGCACTCTGAAACCCACCCATGATGCACTTGTCCGTGTCGTATGGGTGGAAAAATCCGGCGCCGCATTGCCGATCATCTGGAGATTCTCTTCCATTCATTTTTCCTCCCGCGTTCAGCTCGTCGCCTGTCCGGCTCTTTGAGTCCTAAGGTTATCTCAGGCGGATAAAAAACTTCGTGTACTCTCTGGAATAGGACGCATCTACATCAAGGTCACCGACGCCCCGCTTGACGATTCGCAGGCGGTCCCATTGTGGCTTGAAGTCCCTACGATCAACAGTCAAAGAGCGCGATACACGCCCCGTGCCAGACTCCGTCCATTCGTCAACGTTGCCCGTTTCCGTGTCGGCGCGAAACCACTTCCCACAGTCGTACCCCCACTCGAAATCGGCATCCTCAAACGACAATGAATCTCCATTCGCAGTCCCAACCGCAATCGAAAGGCTGTTCGACGCGCTCGCATTCAATTCCAGCGAGAGCGTCAGGCCTTCAAGCCTGGCGTAATCCACGTTGAGCGTGATGTTCGTGACAACCTCGCTGTTCGGCAACGCCCCGTTCGGCAGTGTCGGCAGCGGCATGGCTTGTGCTCCGAAGAGCGCAAGTGGTACAAACATCAACAATGCAATAATGTATGGACTCTTCTTATCCATCATTTCATTTCCTCCCCTTTATCCAATGTGGCACGTCTCTTCCTCTCCTTCTCCCATTTCTCAAGTACGCAAGGCCATACTTCCACCTTGTGTCCAAGTATCTCTTCAAATTGCGAATGCAAATAATGCCAGCGTTCGTAGGTGAGGCCGTCTGCGGTTCTCGAGTCGCGGAAGTACGTGGACACCTGTCTGTCATAACGCCCGTACACGCCATTTACTTTTTCGCGGTAATCCTTCCAGTCGTCGCGATTGCCCTTGAACGTGTCGCGATTGCCTTTCCCTTCAAAGAACGCCTCTACCTTTTGCAGCTCCACTTTTAGTATCTTCAGACGCCGGAGACAGATGCTCCATTCGCTGTCAACGTCGTCATATCCTTGCGCACAACCTTTAGCGTCGTCGGTCATCACAAAGAACGATGTCAGCTGATAGCTACGGGTGGCGGGGTCTGTAGCGTCAAGAGGTACGCTAAAGGCCAAGTCACATAGCCGCGTGAAATATTTCATTCGCGTTGCAGGGTCTTTGACGTCATTGATCTTTCTGTCTAAGGCACCTCCAAAGAAACGTATTTTGCGGCATACATCTCGATAAGCCTGCCATGTTCCAATACTTTTGAAAGTCTCGTCCAGTTCCTTTATCTGCGGATCTATCTCCTGTTTGGCATCGTCCACGCGCGCACTTTCCTTATGACATCCTGGCAACGCAATAAAAACGTTTGCCAGAACAAATAACGAAACTGCAAATGTCATAGTATTCATTTTCACTCTTCCTTCTCTAGGGTAACCTTTCAGTGCGTGGCCCCATTAGCGTCACAACATCGTTTGTGGTTCGTATGACCTCATTATCCAGTTTGAACACCCCGACACGCCCATGGCGATCAATCCTGAACACTTGCTGTAAACTTTCGCCGAACCTCTTGTAAGGGGGAGTGTTCCCGCTGGTACCCTTTACATTCCAGCCCAACGGAGTATCCATGTAAGCGTGACCTTCAGTCCAAGCGTATGCGGAGTTCGTGGTAGGCGTGCCGCTCGGCGTGAGCCAAGGTATCTTTTCTTCGTATGCTGCCGTATCTTGCCCCTTGAGCCTATTACCGTCAGGATCAACGTCCAACCACCGTCCAGCCCCCGCGCCCCACGAGCCTCCGGTATGCGCAAATACGCCGTTGAAGTACGGATTCTCGAAGTATCTCTCCACCGTATATGTGAAACATGGCACTTCCTGCACGGAAATCTCGGAAAACGACACGTCCTTCGGCGTGACGTACAGATAGAGTTCCATGCCGATTCCGCCAGCCTCTCCTCTGTGAACGACGTTGGAGTACACAACGGCACCCATAGCTTTCGATTCCATACCCTCTGGCTCCACCACTTCAATGTTGAACGGATAGACCGTCGCCCCTATTTCTGCACGAAGCGGGTTCTCGCATCCATAGAGCGGACAACGGTAGTAATCGTGTGTCAGACTGTCGTCGGACTGATGTTGCTGCGAAGTGAAGTATTCCGTAAACGTGCCGCTCAAGGTTACATCGTTCGTCGATCCGCTCGCCTCTGCACCTTCGTAAACACCCGTGACATAGAAGTGCTCCTCCGATGCAAGTCCGTAGTGAATCGGCATCGTCACACCGCCTCCAATCGGCGTAAGCTTGCCGAGGTTCGCCGCAGAGACCGAAAGAACCCCGCCATGCTCTCCTCCGTATGCGTCAACCGTGATTCGCACACGCGACGAGCGCCTTGGCTTTGTGACGCCGGGACTGTCCTCGTGCGTCCTCAAATATCACCGCCTGCCTGCTGAACGACACGGAGAGCCTAGGGGCATTGTTAGTTTCGGTTCCAGTTCCAGATTCAACGGGATCGTCGAAACCGCACCGGCACACTCCGCCCGTGACAGCGAAAAGCGTATTCTCAAATGCGTACCCCCCCACGGCCTTGCATTCCCCGTGGCACGTACAGGTGGCGGAACAATTGAACCCGACTGAGTACCCGACACAGCCCAGACATCCACAGCCACATCCAGACGACGCCCCCGAACGCATTCCACCGCCATCCCATGTCAACACCCCGCCGGGGTCGTATGGCTCGACCGTAACAGTGTAGACGCGGCCAGATTCCTCTATTCTTTCGGTGAAAACAAAGTCCAGCGGCCAGCGCACGTCGTAGTCTGAAACACTGTTGGTCGTGACGGACGCGAAACCGTCATCGGTGAGCAAAACGGAGAACGGCACGGGAGACGTGACTGCGTAGTTGATGCCTATCAACAACGGCACGTGGTTGGTTTCGTATGCGCGCGCAACAACTACGGGATTGCCTAGTCGTGATTCTCGGTCTCCGGTGAAGTAGATCGGTACGAGTCCGTTCGTCGTCACGACATCAACGAAATAGTAGGCGTTGGAGTTCACGCCGTCAAGCCACGACAAGGTGGGGCGAGGCGTCCCCGCCGAGCCGTCACCTCCCACCGCCTCCAGTACATTTGAACAAACGACGTTGTACCATTCCGCGTTCGTGCCGTGCGCATCTGGCCCTGCAACAAGCGGATCGGGATCAACCGTATTTTCAAGCCCGTCGCCATCCCAGTCAAACGGCTCAATCCTGCGGCATATCCGCTCCACGTCATTCGAGCGCGTTACGAAGTCTCCATTCGCAACTAATTCAATCTGTGCATTGACTGGCGTGTTGGTGTCGGCGTGCAAAAAGAAGTTCTCCCACGTCAACCGTATTCTGGGAGGGTTGCGCTCCGTCGCGACCAAATCGGGAGGAGCGAAATTTGTTGCGACCTCCCCCACCCAAAACCTACTAGCCCCCTGCATGGCGAGCATCGGAACGCCAACCGCACAAATCTCACGCGCAGCATCGCGCGGAGTCGGGCGAATCCTTCCGTCGTTGAAAACGGATAACGACGTAACCGCCCCGCTGTTCGTCCCAAGCGGAAACGCGAAATCACCAAGGTCAAGCCGCGCCCACTCCCCGAACGTCCCGCGTTTGTGCCAGTTGAAAGTTGGCGAAACGCCCTCCGGCATCGCATACACATCCACCGTACAGTTCGTCTCTGTAACAAGCCGCCACCCCTGCGCAATCTCCTCTGCGGTCACGCCCGGTAGGGCGCGATCACCGAGCGCGCCGCCGCCGCTCCTCGTCTTCTCACTGCCAAACACAACGCAAAATGAAAGCAACCCTATCAACACCCCCTTCTCAAACCACGCTGCGCGCCGAACGGCACAACCACGCGCCGATGACGCCGACCGCAATCGCGGCCAGCGCCGACAGGCAAATCCACATCAGCCCGCTCTTAAACGCCTCTATGGTTTCAATAACACTCATCGCCGTTCCCGTTAGTTTATCATATTTCCCGATTGGTGAACGGCACGATTTGGCGAAAACAGGTCTGACCGGTTTTCGCCCGTCCGTCGCCATCGTGATCGACTTGGAGGCGCGGTCTATCGACACGCCGAGGTCGCCGTAGCGGGCCTGGAGCTGCCCGGCGAGCTTCTCCGCCTCCGCCATCTCGGCGTTCGAGAGGTTCTCCTTCTCCGCAAGCTGCTGGAGACGCTCCATGCGGAGCTGGTCCGTCGCCCGGAGCTGGTCGCCCTTGTCGCGGAGCTTCGACATCTCGTCTGAAAGCTCCGCCGTGTGCTTCGTCGCGGAGGCCATGTACGCGCACAGCCCGACGAGCGAGCCAACGATTGCGATCAGCACCCACGTTATCGGGATCGCGCAGAACGCCGAGGCCGCCATCTTGGCGGCGGTACGGTGGGGCGAGCCGTCCCGGCGAGCCGCCCGCCCCACTGGGACAACGGGCGTCCCGCCCGTTGACACCTACGGCCTTGCGCACGACACGCCCGAACCCGAAATCGTCGCCCACCTCTTCAAACTCTACGCCGAAAAAGTGAAGGCGTGAGTGTGCTTCAAAATTTAGGGCTGTTGGATTTTTTATTTTCCCTCTTGCACCACGTTCTTAAGTCTGATACAATGTCTGCCGATGTCAACCCTAGATGGGTTGGGGTC
>CACZAK010000221.1 GCA_902779075.1 uncultured bacterium
CCGTGGTGCGAGTTCAAGAACCCGAAGACCGGCCGCACGATTACGGTGAAGGACTGCATCTGCGACGCGTTCCTCCAGCAGATCCTCACGCGCCCCGCCGAGTACGACGTGATCGCCACGCTCAACCTCAACGGCGACTACGTCTCGGACGCGCTTGCCGCGACGGTCGGCGGCATCGGCATTGCGCCCGGCGCGAACATCAACTACCAGACGGGCGTCGCCGTCTTCGAGGCCACGCACGGGACCGCGCCGAAGTACGCGAACCTCGACAAGGTGAACCCCGGCTCGCTCATCCTCTCCGGCGAGATGATGCTCCGCTACATGGGCTGGACCGAGGCCGCCGACAAGATCATCGCCGCGATGGACAAAGTAATCGCCGCGAAGACCGTCACCTACGACTTCGCCCGTCAGATGGACGGCGCGACGGAAATTTCCTGTTCCGCATTCGGCAACGCTCTCGCCGCCGCAATGTGAGTAGATTTTTGGTATAATGTGCGCCATGCAGACGGTTAACAAAGATTCAAACGACTTTGGCGAGATCCGCCGCAGGGGCTACGTGTATGTCGATAAGACGGCATGGTTCCACCGTCTCGCCACGGCAGAGGGCGAGAAGATGTTCTTTCTTGCGCGTCCGCGCAGGTTTGGCAAGTCGCTGATGATATCTACCCTTGAGGCGATGTTCCAAGGAAAGCGCGAACTCTTCGAGGGGCTTGCCATCATGGACACCGACTGGGACTGGAAGAAGAAGTACCCCGTCATCCACCTCAACATGGGGATGTGCGCGGCGGAGGACTATGACTCATTCGCGCAGGGGCTCCCTGTATGTATGAAGTCCGCACTTGCGGGTGCGGGCGCCAAGTATGATGACAAGTTGCCCCCATACATCAACTTTGGTCTTGCAATTGACAAGCTCGCTGCAAAGGGTACTCCGCCCGTCATCTTGATTGACGAGTACGACGACCCCGTGGCGAAGGCTCTGAAGAACGTGGAGGTGGCGGAGCGCGTCCGTTCCTCACTTGCGCCCATCTACGGGCAGATGAAGGATCGCTCCGGGAAGATTCGTTTTTTGATGATCACGGGCGTCAGCAAGTTCACGAAGCTCTCGATCTTCTCCACGCTTTCATCGCTTGTCGATATTTCCTTTGAGGACGACTACGCCTCCATGCTCGGTTACACGGAGGACGAGCTTGACCGCTACTTCTCCGAGCACATGGAGGCGCACCGCAAGGTGATGAACCTTTCGGCGAAGGCATACCGCGCAGAGATCAAACGGCTCTACAACGGTTACCGTTTCTGGCTGGACGAGGGTGAAAACGTGTGTAATCCTGTCTCGATCAACCTCACGATGGCGAACAGGAAGAAACGCTTTGAACTCTACTGGGCGGAGACGGGGAAGGCGTCTTTCCTGATGAACTTCCTCAAGCGCGGCGACGTTCTGGCGGTCGACATCGACGATCCGGGCAGCGTGGTGAAGGCGGAGTTGGATGTCTCCGACCTCAGCTCCTTCCCCGTGAAGGGGATGCTCTACCAGACGGGCTACCTCACGATCGACAAGTACGAGAACGGCCTTTTCACCTTGCGCGTTCCAGACGAGGAGGTGCGTCAGGACCTTGCGGCGCTCATGTCGGGTCTCGTGGCGGACAAGGATGTGCGCTGGGCGGCGTCCATTGGCGTGATGCTCCGTCTTGCGCAGTGGGACAAGTTCTTCGACGGTCTTGCCGCGCTCTACGCGGGTGCGGTGTATGGCTCTACGGAAGGGAAGCCACACGAGCTTTCCTACGCGCGTTGCCTCAAGTTCCTCCTGCAGGGGCAGGGCTTCCGCGTGGAGCAGGAGGTGTCGCACGCGGGCGGACGCACGGACATCGTGGCGGACCATCCCTGCGGCACCTACATCTTCGAGCTGAAGGTGAACAAGCCGCCGAAGGTCGCTATGTCGCAGGTGCAGCGCAAGAAGTACGCCGCGCCCTACCGTGCCGCCGGCAAGCCCGTCTGGGCGGTGGGCCTTTCCTTCAACGGCAAGACGCGCCAGTTCAAGGCCGGTGTCGCGGAGAGTGTAAAATTGAAAGTGCAAAGTGTAAAGTGAATCGAACGAACAGGAGCTAAAGGCGATGAAAAGAACAACGACAAGTCGATGTGCGCTGGTTGCGTTGGGCGTGCTGGCCGTTGCGCTCGCGTGCACGGTCACTGGTTGCCGTACGGCGCAGCCGACCGACTTCCGCGACGTGGTGCTGCAGGCGAAGGAGAAGGTGTTCCCGTCGCTCGTGTATGTGCGCGTGGTGTGCAAGGACCTTGACGACGGAAAGGACGGCAAGCACACCGCGTCGGGTTCCGGCGTGGTGATCACGGAGGACGGCGAATTGCTCACGAACCACCACGTGATCGACAAGGCGGTGGAGATCCGCTGCCTCCTCTCCGACGGCACGTCGTACGACGCGAAGGTGTTGGGGTCAGACAAGGACATGGACGTGGCCCTCCTGAAGCTGCAGATGCCGGAAGGCGCGCCGCGTCTGCACGCCGCCGCGCTCTCGTCCGATCCCGTGAACGTGGGCGACGTGGTGCTCGCGATGGGCGCGCCGTGGGGACTCGCCCGTTCCGTCACGATGGGCATCGTGTCCTGCACCGACCGCTACCTCGAGAAGTGCGGACAGTACACGCTGTGGTATCAGACCGACGCCGCCATCTCGCCCGGCAATTCCGGTGGGCCGCTTGTCGATACGACGGGCCGCGTGGTGGGCCTGAACGCGCGCGGCAACCTCTCGGGCGCGCAGGCGTTCACCATCCCCTCGCCCACGATCCTGGAGGTGCTGCCCTATCTCCGCGAGAAGGGCAACGCGAACTGGAGCTGGTTCGGCTTCCAGTTCCAGCCGCTCCACGACTTCAACCGCAACACCTACTTCCCGTTCACGAACGGCGTGATCGTGGCGGGCACGGAAATCGGTTCGCCGGCGCGGAAGGCCGGCTTCAAGGTGAATGACCGCATCGTGGCGGTGGACGGCGTTCCCGTCACGGCGCTCAACGCCGAGGACATGCCCGCGCTTGAGCGGCGTCTCGGCAGGTTCCCGGTGGGCAAGGCCGTGAAGTTCGACTACGCGCGGGGCGGCGAGAACCTCTCCGCGTCGGTGGCACCGCGCGAGAAGGGCAAGGTCGAAGGCACCGAAAAGGTGTATCCGCGCTGGGGCTTCACGGCGAAGGAAATCAACCGCTTCAACGAACCGGACCTTGCGTTCTTCGCGCCGTCCGGCGGCGTGTACGTGGCCGCTACGGCTTGGGAGGGCAACGCCGCGAGCTCCGGTTTGAAGCGCAGGGACATCGTGAAGTCGATGGACGGGAAGAAGGTCGAAACGATCGAGGACCTCGACGCGCTCTACAAGAAGGCCCTCGACGGCCTGCCCGCTCAGGACAAGATGTCCGTCACCGTGGACCGCAAGGGCCGCGAGCTGCACTTTATTCTCAAGTACCGTGAAGACACCGAAAAGGACGACCTGCAATGAAAAAGCCAGTAAAGACCGTACTGATTAGCCTGGTGGCGGCAGCCGCCATCACGTGCGCGGCGGACAGCCCGCGCGACATCGCCGCGACGCGCGCCCTGGTGAAGGAGCATGCGCGGTCGGCCGTTGCCGTGGAGGTGCGCTTCAAGGCGCCCGAAGGCGATGAATCTACGGGATTCAACATCCCCTACATGTGTCCGAACTGCAACCGGACGCATTACAACAGCCTGTCGGACTACGTGGACAACGACAAGCCGCTCGTCATGGCCGGGTATGTGGTGGGGCCGGACCGCGTGATGGTGCAGGATCTCACCGTACGCTCGAACTTCGTGGATTCCGTCGTGATTGAGTTCGACGGATGTCGGTACAAGGCCGCGCCCGTGCGTCGGTATCCCGAACAGGCCGCTGTCGAACTCAAGGCGGAACGTCCGATCGAAGGGGCGAAGCCGCTTGCGTTTACGGGAGGGAACGTCTCCGCCGAAGAGGCCAAGTTCTTCTTCCATGCGAAGGAGGACGGACTGTTCGTCTCGGGACTGCTGCCGGGTAGCGCGCTCAAATTCCGGCACTATGCCGGAATCGGCAAAGACCTCGCGCCGATGCCGGCGAACGTGATCGTCCTCGACGCGAAGAATCGTCCCGTGTCGCTCTCCTTCTTCTCGCCTGTCGTTCTGGGCGAGGCAGGCTTCACCGCGCCCAAGACGTGGAAGGGCGAAGAGCCGTATGCCTTCGATGCGCGTCTCGATGCGATGCAGAAGAAAGTGAATGCGTCGCTCGTGCCCGTCTATGTCCACCGCGAGGAGGAGAAGCGCAGTTCCGGTCGTTCGCGCTTTTCGATCCGGATTCGCGGGGAGGACGACGGCAAGGGACTTGACATCGACGTGGTGGGCTATGCCCTGCCGAACGGCGAGCTGCTGGTGCCGTTGAACCTCGACGCCTCCATGACCGCCGAGATTGACAAACTCGAGGCAGTGATGCCGGACGGCAAGCGGATGCCGCTTGAATACGTCGGCGCGTTCGACAAGTACGCACTCGCGGTCGTCCGTTTCCCCGACGGCAAGCATCCGGCCGGCGTCGTGCCGATGAAGCTGTACAACGGCAAGGTGGAAGACCTCATGCTCCGCAAGCTCTACACGCTGTCCGTACGGAGCATGGACGGCGTCCTTTCAGGCGAGCTTCTGCAGGAACGCGCCCTCAAGTTCGAGACGGTACGTGGCGGCGAGGCGGTGCCGGACGTACGACTCAACGCCCAGAACGGACGCCTCCCGTTCGCCGTCACCGAAGATGGGGAGTTCGTGATGGGAAAATGCAATCGACGCACCGGGAAGGAATGGTCGCGCGATACGGTCGTCTCGTCCACGTCGCTCGCCACGCTGCTCGGGGACAGGAAGTTCAATCCCGAATACGCGATCCGCAAGGGCAAGGACCGCATTCGCGTCGCGTGGATCGGCGTGGAGACGCAGCCCATGACAGCGGACCTCGCGCGCGAGAAGAAGTCGGCCGGCTTCCTGAAGGCGTTCCGTACCGAAGGCGCGCTCGTGGGGCGCGTGTTCGCCGGATCGCCTGCCGAGAAGGCGGGGATTCGTCCGGGCGACGTGCTGCTCTACGCGCGGCGGGACGGCGAGAACGAGCGCATCGCGCTTGAGGCGTCGTCGCGGTTTGGCGGCAGTTTCGATCTCTCGGAACTCATTGAGCGCTTGGAGGGCAGTCGGCTGGAGATATTCGACGCGGACGACTTCGCGCCGTGGCCGGACGTCGAAAAGGGCGTGAATGAGGTGTTCACGCGCTTCGGCATCGGCACGACCGTGGAGGTTGGGTACGTCTCGGACGGACAGAAGAAGGAGGCCAAACTGACGCTCGCGCAGACGCCCGTCCACTTCAGGAGCGCGAAGCGGTTCAAGAGCAAGACGCTGGGAGCGGCGTTCGCCGACCTCACGTTCGAGGTGCGCGGGTTCTTCAAGCTTGAGGACGATGCGCCGGGCGTGGTGGTGAGCAAGGTCAAGCCTGGCGACCCGGCGGCCGTGGCGGGGCTGCGTCCGCTTGAAATTGTCACGCACGTGGACGACAAGCCCGTCGCCGACGTCAAATCGCTGCGCGAAGCCGTCAATGGCAAGACAGAGTTCAACCTCTCCGTGCGCCGCCTTGCGGCCACACGCATTGTCCGCGTGAAGATGCAGTCCGAAAATCGTGATTGACGTCCCGCCGAGCCGGGTGGGGCGAGCCCTCCGGGCGAGCCGCAATTCCCCCAAACCACGTTCCGCACCGTAAGCAAACGTCCATGTCGCGAGTGCGGGCGCGACGGGTTCCCTATATATAAAGGACGCGCGCGCGCGCGAAGGAGATTACGCCCTCCCATCCTCCAAGACTCCGAAACTCCCAGCAGCGAAAGCAAGATGTTTTGCCTTTGAACTGCTTTGCTGCTTGTTATGGCCTATAGAGCCCCAATTTCTGACACCTAGGTGTCACGGATCACGGAAAGTGATTGGAAGCTCTTTCTTGGCGGATTTAGCGATGCCGTAAGTATCATGCTTCGGGCTGGCCTTATATTTCTGCGTCTTTTCGTGAGATTACGGCGCGGAACCACGGCGAAAGGCCGTGTGCGTTGTCAACTTGCGTGTCGAGGTGCGCGTGGGGCTTCGCCAGAGGATCGTGAGCGGCTCGCCAAGGACGGCTTGCACCACGGCAGATTCGCCGAAGTGTAAAAGTTATTTTTGGACAACGCCTTATTGTCTCACGTCTGATAGTCTCCGCCTCTCTCGTCAAACTCTGCGCCCCCGCGCGTAAAACTTCAATTTTCCAAAATCCCAACTCGCGTTGGGCGGTGGAATATGGCATACTATTTCCGTCTTGCCCATACAAGGGTGAAATATTTGTTTTTTTGGTGGGAATGGGCTTCATGACGCGATTGCGCGGCTAAAAGCGGTACCAAGTACTCGCCACTGGGCCAAAGTTTTGGTAGGGCGCGATCACCGAGCGCGCCGCCGGAACAGAGGCCAGAACCTCGGGGCACTGGGAGATCGGGCGTCTCGCCCGTTCAAGAGCCAGAACCGAGGAGCCGGAAAATCCCCAAAGGCCCCCGGTAACGTACACAACAGCGTATTATCGCTACTATGAAAACTTCGCCAAAGTAGACAAAGCGAGATACGAAGTTGCGCTATGAGGGTCAATCCCATGTGGCGTGTCTTCTGATTATTTTTTGTCGTAGGCGTTTGGCGATACCTTCATGGTAGCGTGAGAATGTAAGGCACACTACTTTTTTTCGTTTTCCGCATAACGTGCTATTATCCGTTACGTATATATTAAAGAGGTAATTCATAAACCCCGCTTTCGTGGCGTTTGCGGTTCAAGCCACTTGACCTGAAAAGCACCGCATAACTGCAAAAACACAATCACGAAGCCCACGGCGCAAAGTGTAGCAAAATCTCCGCCGTCTCTGCAAGCAGAAAATGGGATTTTTCCTTTGAGGGTGGTGGGTATTTGTATTTTCCTCATTTCTTCCTTGTTTTATTATGAGTTATATGATATACTATGTGCATGAAAGCAAGCAATTCAAAAGGGGATGCCCGAACG
>CACZAK010000222.1 GCA_902779075.1 uncultured bacterium
CGCGGCGCGGTTCTCGATGTCGCCGAGGCTGCCGCTGCTCCAGTATTCGCCGGCGATGCCGTCGGACTGTCCGCCGTACTGCAGGAACTCGCCGGGGAAGCCCCAGTGTCCGTAGCACTCAAGCCACGTCCTCAGTCCGTTCGCGTTGCTCGCCTTGCGCAAGCCGCCGACGTAGGAATACGCGACCTCGTCGGCAACGAAGCGGCGAAGGTCCCAGAGGAACCTGTTCGCGTCGTCGCGGCTGCCCGCGCTCATGCCGAACAGGGCGGGAAGGTAGGGCGTCGGGTCGTACCCGAAGGACGCCTTGAACTTGGCGGCGAAGTTGTCGGTGAAGTTCTGCCCGCCCTGCTCGTAGCTGTCGAGGACCGCGTGCTTGATCGCCTTGCGGTGTTCCGGCGGCGTGCGGGCGAGAATCTTGCCGAGGTAGGCGTCGAAGTGCGCAGCGACGTGTTCGCGGCTCATCTTATCGACCTCGTAGCCCGTCGCCTCGGGGTTGGCGGGACCGTTCTTCGTGCCCGTCGGCGCGGCGCCAAAGCGGTAGATCACCCACTTGCCGGACGGCACCTTCCAGTCAAGCGTGCCATCGGGCGCGACCTTGTCCGTCAGCACCACGGCCTTTGCCGGGTCGAGCGCCGTGCCGGACGCGTTCGCGGGATCGTCCGGCCACTGGTATTCGTGCCACATCGGGAGCGGCGTCTCGTGCATCTTCGCGAGCGACTTCTCGTAAGCGCGCGCAACGAGTGGCGCGCCGCACACCGCGACGGACGCGAACCGCGACTGGTGGTTCGCGTGAGCATTCACGGTCACGCGGAACCGCTTCGCCGTGCAAGACGGGAACGATGCAATGACGGGCGCGTGCGGGGAGAACCCCACGCCCACCCCGTGGTTCACGCGGCTAAACGGCATGTCGCAGAGCGTCCGCCACGCGCCGTCGTCGTCCTGAGCCTCGACCTTCACACGTCCCGCAGCGGTGCCGTCAATGAAGGCAAGCTCGGCGGACTGCGCGGTAAACGGCGTCTTGGACTCGAGCGCCACGACGAGCGGCTTCCCCTTGCGCTGCAAAAGCGAATCGTTGATGTCCTTCACTTCCAGTCGATCCGTGAACCCAGCAGGCGCCGGATAGGCTACCGCGCATACGTCGCGCATGTCCGCCGCTGGCGCGTACTCGAACTTCGGCGCAGGCAGCTTGACGCCGGACGTAGGACCGTCTACAACCGTCACGCTCGCGACGAGACGACGCATGGCCGCCTCGGGCTTCACCCACGGTCCGCCGGACTGGCTCCACCCGGGCGAGTTGAAGATGCCGATCTCGATGTCAAGCCGGCTCGCCGTCTCGAACGCCGTGGCGAGCGCCTTTTCCCATTCCGGCGAGAAGGTCTTCACGGGGCCGGGCTTGTTGCCGCCGCCGCCGATGTCGCCGATGTACGCGCGGTCGATGCCGGCGCGCACGCCCTCGCACGAGACGTTGCCGGCCATCCAGTACCAGTAGCATCCCGTACGGACTTTGCCGAACGGATCCGCGAAGTCGCGCGCCATCTCCGCGTATGCGGGATTGGTGGGCTTCTCGCCGGTCGACTCCGGCATCTGGTGGGTGAAAGACTGCGCCTGCGCCACGGCAACCGCCGCCGCCATCGCAACTACCAACTCTCGCATTTGACCTCAGTTCCTTTCGCGTCGCTTAAAGCTAGAGAGGGATGACCTCAGAGGCCAAGTTTGGCCTTGGCTGCGGCAGCAACGCCGCCCGCCGCATCGGCGCCGTGATGGGACACCGCATTGAGCTGCGGCACCTCAGTAGGGCCAATCCAGCCAGCCTTCACGCCAATGAAGCCGTATAGCCACAACGCGCCCAAAACCAAAAGCGCCAACACGATAACGGACGGAAGCACACGCTTCAACAGGATCTTAAACATTTCAGTTCTCCTTTGTTTTTTTGCCTTCGACGCCGATTAGTATACCACAAACAGAACGGTGACGCCATCCTCACGGTGCACAGTTTTGGAAATTGCGCGAACGGCTCGCGGGGACGCTCACACTCCCCATTGTCCGCGACAAGTGCGGCCGTTAGCGGCGAAACTGTTTTCCTTGTTGAAACGCAGGCTTTAGGGATTGTATGTGAAGGCGTGGGGGATGACGTGAAACGACTATCCGTTCAGAGCCGCAATCTCTTCTTCCGTCAGTGGAGGTTCACGGGGAATCGCATCATATAGGGGCTTTATCGCCCTACCGAGTTTCACAACATCCGTCTCCGCGCGCTGCCACATCTCTTCATACGATATCTCGCTGTAATCGTACACGATGTCATTGCGAAACTCAACAGTTCGGCGCCAGTCGATTTCAGGATGTGCGGCTTTGAAAGCGCGAGAAATCTTGTTCGCCGCCTCCCCAAGCAGAGTCAAACGATGTGCCAACGCCTCGCATCGCATCTCGTCCGCCAAGAAATCCTCCTTTTCAAGAGTCCCCATTAGGACGGCGATTCGGGCTATCGCGTCGTGCATGTGCTCAATGCGTGTCGCATCGCGTTTCTCTTCAAGGGTCATACTGGCACCCGTTCCTTCAAAACCTGTCTGGCGAAACGCGGACAACCAAGCAACTGCGTCACTGAAACAACATCTGTACGGCATCCAAGCATGTCGGCTACTGCGAATTTGAATGATAGCTTGTCATCGGCAGTCATGGAATCACCAGATTTCACAAGGAAATCGACATCACTGTCGGGGCGCTCTTCCTTGCGGGCACAAGAACCGAAGACCCAAAGCTTTTCAGCCTTGTGCCTCCTCGCGATAGCGTATATCTCATCACGCTTCGCACGTATCTTGTCCAGCATGCACATTACATCCTCCTTGGAACAGGTTTTCAAGGCCCAATCCTAAGAACGCCGTTAGAATATCAAAATCCACCCTGCGGCGCAAGGTGGATTTCACTTAAGGATACCAAAAATTTGGCGGGGCGGGAGGCGGGCTACCAGTCGCGTTCGTTGGGGGATAGCGGGGCTTTTTGCATCCGGGCTTTTTTCTCGGCTTCGTGCTCGTCGCTGCGCTCAAGGGCCTTGCGGATGAGCTCCTCGGCCTCTTTCTGGTCCTCCAGTTCCTTGATCTGGGCCTTCTGCTCCTTTTGCTCCTGCTGCTGCTCCTGCTCGTCCTTCTGCTGGTCCTGGTCTTTATTCTTGTCCTGGTCCTGCTTCTGGTCCTGGTCTTGCTGGTCCTGTTTTTGGTTTTGATCCTTGTTCTGGTCTTTGTTCTGGTTCTGCTGTTGTTGTTGCTGCTGCTGCTGCTGTTGCTGCTGACGCTGGTTCTGGTCGGGCGGGAGCAGTTCGATGATGCGCTGGAGTTCGCGAATGGCCTCAAGCTGGTCTGGCGGCACGAGCTCCTTGATGCAGCCGGCCTGTTTCTTCTCCACGTCGGCGGCGAGTGCGGCGACTTCGGCCTGCTGTTCCTTCGTGAACGGCGGCATATTCGTGTCGGACTGGGCTTTCTGCTCGTATTCCTGCGCCCACGCGGGGAAGCGCGAGCGGAAGACGCGCGTGTGGTCGTAGGCGTCCTTCTGCCAGTCGAAGCCGTCCGTGCGCGACACGTCTGCGTAGGCGTTCGTCTGCATGAGGAGGTCGGCGGCGGCCAGCTGGCGCGGATCGGCGGCGAGTAGCCCGCACCGGTCGCGCATACGGACAAGTCCGGCAAGCGCAACATTCGCATCAGCGTCCTTCGGCTCCTTCAGAAGTTCCTGCTGTTTCTTCACGACCTCCTGCGCCGCATTGGCAATCGTCTGCGCCACATGCACGGAGTAGGGTGGTTCGTTGCTCGCAGCCGGCATATCCTTCTGGCACTGTTGCTGTGCCCATTCGGCGAAACGCGTGCCGAATATCTGTGTGAAGTCGAGTGACTCCCGCTGCCAGTCTCGTCCGTTCACCTGCTCCGCGCGCAGGACGGCGTTAGACTGCGCGCGGATAGCCTCCACCAGTGCCTCGGGCGGGTCAAGCAGTCCCTTCCAGTAGCGGTGGAAGGCGTTCTCTGCCGTTGAAAGGTTCAGCGCCGCGTCGGGAGACATGTCGGCGAGCTGGTCCGCCGCGCGCAACGTGGCGTCGCGCGTCGCCTCCACGTCGCCCACGATCTCCGCCGCCTGCTGCGCGTTAGTGACGGACTCCAACACCGAGCGCTTGAGTGGGATGAGGGCGTCCGCCAGACTCTCCGCGCGCTTCGCAAGATCTTCGCTGCGCGCGATGGCCACAGCCGCCTCGTTCGTGAGCACGCCCGCCTGCGCCTGCAGGAGCGCGAGCGCCTCGCGCGCGGCCTCCGACATCTGCGCCTTCGGATTTTTTCCCTTCGCGCGGGACAGCACTTCCTCGACGTGCAGCTCGTCGCGCAGTTCCTTCAGTCCGTCCGCGGCGCGCGTGAAGTTGCGGTTTGCGCGCGGATCGTCGGGCGCGGCGCGCAAAGCACGCTGCATCGCCCAGGCGCTTTCCTCGCCGGCGGCGAGCGCGCGCCGAAGCGGTTCGATCGCGGCGCTCTCGGCGTGGACGCCCTGCGCGTCCTTCGCCTGCGCGCGCGCGGCGAGCCTGTCCGCATGGCGGATCGCGCCGACGAGTTCCGACGCGCGGGCGCCGTGCGTGCGGCTGAGCATGAGCGTGCGCAACGTGGCGAGCGCGTTCGTGTAGTCGCCAGCGCGGTAGAGGTCCACGCCCTTGTTCCAGACCTCGCGGTCATCGAGGAGCGTACCCTGCTTGTTTTCGGATCGCTCGCTTTCCGCAACCACGGGCGGTGCATTGGTTTCGGCGGCATGTATGCCGCCGCACAGTACGGCGAGCAGAGCGACCGCCGCCGCCCTTCTGGCCGTACGGCCCGCGAAGCGTCCGCGCGAGAACATCCCCGCAAGGAGAACCAGCAACAGACCCGGCACAAGGAACCAGCCAAAGCGCTCGGTCGCGCGCAGCTCCTCCTCCTCGGCAAGGTCCTCCTCGGCCACCTGACGGAGGAAGCGGCGGTAGATGGCGCCAAGCGTGGTCTCGGCAGTGCCGGCCGTCGCGAGAGGCACGTAGCGTCCGCCGCTTGCGCGCGCGATGCGGTCGAGCGTGTCGTGCTCGAGGCGCGTCTTCACGGCCTTGCCCTGGTACATCTGCACGCCCGAGCCAGAGGCGTCCGGCACCGAGCTCTCCAACGCATCGTTGCCGAGTCCGACCGTAAACACGGGCACCGACCGCTTCTTCGCCTCCTCCGCCGCCTGGAGCGCGCCGCCACGCAGGTCGCCGCCGTCGGAGATGAGGATGATCGCGTTGTGCTCGTCCTTCGCGGGGTCGAGCGCGCCGAGCGCCGTTCTGATCGCGCTGCCGAGGTCAGTCTCGCCGCGCGGCGCGGAATGTGGACCGGCATCCTCGATCGCGCTGCGGATGAAAGCGTAGTCGGTGGTGAGCGGACACAACAGCACGCCCGTGCGGCGGAAGGCGACGAGCGCGCAGCGGTCGCCGTCGAGCGACGAGACCAGGTCCGCGAGGTCGGCCTTCGCGCGTTCGAGGCGGTTCGGGCGCACGTCCTCCGCGAGCATCGAGCGCGACACGTCGAGCGCGATCACGACGTTGCGCGAGCGGACTTCAGTCTTCTGCTCCGACTGGCCCCACTGTGGACGCGACGCGGCGAAGAAGACGAATGCAAGCCCCGAGAGCAACAGGACGGCCTGCAGGCTGAAGAGCCGCGGATGGCGCGGCAGTAGACGCGCCTGCAGCGACGGCGCGACGAACGCGGCGAGGCGCTTGTCGGCCCGCGCGCGCAGAAACACCCACAGCGCGCCCGCCACCGGCACAATCGCCACAAGCGCGAGCATCCAGGGATAGACGAACTTCATACCAACCTCCGTGAAGCTAACATCTGTAGTGAAACCGCGAACAGCACTAGGAACGCCCCCGCGAGGAGGAACGGCGGGAAATACTCGTTCCAGCGCTGGTAGACCGTGCGGTCCAGCGTGGTCTTCTCCAGCGAGTCGATTTCCTCAAGCGCCGCCTTAAGGCCGCCTTCGTCGCGAACGCCGAAGTAGCGCGCGCCCGTCTTGGCTGCGATCGACTTGAGCTGCGACTCGTCGAAGGACATGTCCGCGTACTGTATCCTTGTGCGCCCGAACACATCGCGCGCCCGGAACGGCGTGCGGCGCGAATGCGTGCCCACGCCGATCGTGTACACGCGGACGCCGAGCTTGGCGGCTGCCGCCGCAGCAGCATCAGGCTCCACCGCGCCCGTGTTCGAGACGCCGTCCGAGAGAAGGATCACGATCTTCGACTTCATCTCCGCGTCTTTAACGCGCGCGATGGCCGTCGCGAGGCCGTCGCCGATTGCGGTCATCGTCTCCTCTGCGTCGACTGGCCGTCCGTTCCTGTCATACGTGACCGTTGGCACCTGCACGCCCTTGAGGACGTGCAGCAGCACCTCATGGTCAGCCGTGAGCGGGGCGCGGGTTGACGCGTATCCGCCGAACGTTATGAGCCCGATGAGGTCGTCGGGGCGCGCCTTGACGAACTTCGCGAACACCTCCTTGACAACATCGAGGCGGGTCCGCTCCGTGCGAGAGCCAGGCGCCATGAAATCGAGAGCCTCCATCGAGCCGCTCACGTCCACCGTCATGGCGATTGCGATGGCGTCCACGCTGCGCGAGCTGCGCGCGAGCGAGGTGCGCGGACGTGCGGCCGCCACGACGAGCAACGCGGCGCCGACGAGGAAGAACCAGGGGGACAGGTTGGCCACGCGCGCGCGCCAACCTGCCGTCTTCGCTGGAAGGCGCCCAACAGGCGCAAACTTGATGCCCGCACGGCGTCCACGCCGCAGCATCCGCCACGCGGCGAGCGCGAGGGGCGCGAACAGGAGGAAGCAGAGCGGCCATGCAAAACTGAAGTTCATTTCACTTCCTCCTTCCGTCCGCTGTCAACAGTGAGGTAGTTACGCGCCTTCCCCGTGGCTCCGTCCGCCATTTCTGGCGTGGCCTCCAGTCCGGCGAACTTCACAAGGTCGGCGGATTCGAGGAACGCCTTCAGCTCGGCAATCGACGTCTGCGGGAACGCGGGATCCGCGCCGGCCGCACGCAGGAACTCGTCCGTGGTGAGGTTCGGTGCGCGCACGCCGTAGCGGCGTTCGATGTAGCGGCGCACGACCATCGTGAGCTCCACGTAGAAGTCTTTGTAGAAGCCGCGTCCGGGGAGTCCCTTCTTGAGCAGCTTGTCGAGTTCGTAGAGCGCGCGCTCGAGCGGGCTCATCCTGTGGACGCGCACCGCTAGGCGGATCTTGCGGAAGATGAAGTAGAGCAGTGCAAGGACTAGTAGTAATCCCGCAAGTGCAGCCGCGCAGATGCCGACTAGTTTCCAGCTAAAAGGCGGAAGGTCTCGCGTGGGGTCAACCTCGATCTCGCCCGTCGCCGCTTCGCGTGCTGCGGGAGAGTCGAAGAGCACGGGCGACGTTGCGAACGAACCGTTGCCGAACTGCACTGCAAACGGCGCGAGACGATAACGGCGCGCGAGGGGATCGGGTTCGAGACGCCAGCGCGAGACGGTCGTCGTGCGTCCATCTTTGTCCGTATTCGGTTTCTCGGCGAAGTTCTCGGCCACGCGGAAGCCCTGGAAACGGTCGCGCAGGTCTGGCAACTCGGCGGTGACGCCGGACGGCGTGGACAGCGTAACCGTGACGTAGAAGTCGCGCGCGAGGTCCACCGCACGCGGTTCCGCGTCAATCGTAATGCCCACTCCATCGCGTGAGAGGTCAGCCACCTGCTCCGCGCTGAGCGAGAAAATGAAGCCACAAAGAACACAGAGGACACAAAGTCGTTTTACGCCCTCTTTGTGATCTTTGTGTTCTTTGTGGCTAAAATATGACCACATCGTTTTCATCGCTTGCTGGCCCTCCTCTTGAATAGCGCCCGGATGGCTTGAATATAGGGTTTGTCCGTGGCCACTGGCACGTTGTCGATGCCGTTTCGGGCGAAGAACCGGTCGCGCGCTTCCACGTCGGCCTTTGCGGTAGCGGCGAAAGCGGCGCGCACCTTTGCGTCGGAAGTGTCCACGAGCAGCAACTCGCCCGTCTCGGGGTCCTCCAGTTCGGCGAGGCCGGCGCGCGGCAGTTCGCTCTCGGCGGGATCGCTCACCGGGATGGTGATCACGTCGTGGTGGCGTGCCGTCACGCGCAGTTCCCTCTCGTAGCCCGTGGCCTGGAAGTCGCTCACGAGGAACACCACGGCGCGGCGCTTCTGCACGCCGTTGAGGAACTTCAGCGCTCCGGCGATGTCCGTACCGCCCGTCGCGTCGTCCTCGGCGGCGAGCACCTCGCGCACGAGGCGCATCACGCTCTGGCGTCCCTTGCGCGGCGGGATGTACTTCACGATCTTGTCGGAGAAGAGGATGAGCCCGATCTTGTCC
>CACZAK010000223.1 GCA_902779075.1 uncultured bacterium
ATGCAGGAGAGGGATTGAAGTGATGAAAACCGATGTCATCGTGATTGGCGCGGGCGTGGTAGGCTGCGCGACGGCGCGGGAACTGACGCGCTGGAACCTGAATGTCGCCGTCCTCGAGGCGGGGAGCGACGTCGCCGAGGGCGCGTCCAAGGCGAACAGCGCCATCGTCCACGCGGGATTTGACGCAAAGCCGGGGACGAACAAGGCGAAGTTCAACGTTCTCGGCAACAGGATGTTCGAGGACGTCTGCCGCGAACTGAAAGTTCCGTTCAGGCGCAACGGCTCGCTCGTCCTCGCATTCGGCGCGGAAGACGAGGCGACGCTGGCGGAACTCAAGGCGCGCGGCGAGCAGAACGGCGTCCCGACGGAGATAATCCCGCAGGACGAGCTGCGCCGCCGCGAGCCGAACGTCTCGCCTGAGGCGACCGCCGCGCTCTGGGCGCCGACGGGCGGCATCTGCTGCCCCTACGAGCTGACCTTCCGCTACGCCGAGAACGCCGCGGCGAACGGCGCCGAGTTCTTCTTCGACGCGAAGGTGGTGAACGTCGCCCGCGTCGCGCCTACGGGCGACTACGTGTCGGACGCGCCTCTCCCCTACAGGGTTTCGTGCGCTGACGGGCGCGAGTTTGTTGCCCGGGCTGTCGTGAACTGCGCGGGCATCCACTCCGACGAGATAAGCAATCTCGTGGTTCCAACGAAATACTCCATCACGGCGCGACGCGGGGAGTACCTGATGCTCGACCGCGACGAGGACGGCACGTTTTCGGCGACGATGTTCCAGTGCCCGTCGAAGATGGGCAAGGGCATTCTCGTCTCGCCAACAGTCGATGGCACGGTGATCGTCGGTCCGACCGCCGAGGACGTCCCGGACAAGGAGGACAAGGCGACGACCTACGAGGGACTTGAGAAAGTAAAGGCAGGTGCTCGTCGCACGTACCCGAACCTTCCTCTCGGCAAGGTGATCGCGGAGTTTTCCGGCATGCGGGCGCACGAGACGACTGTCGGCGACTTCATACTTGGCGAGGCGCTTGGTGCGCCGGGATTCTTCAACGCAGTCGGCGTGGAGTCGCCTGGGCTCACCTCTGCGCCGGCGATAGGCCTCTATCTTGCCGGACAGGTCGCGGAGCGGCTTGGCGCGTCGCGCAAAAACCCCGCGCTTATTTCAAAGGATGTCTCGTGGTGGCCGAAGACGCGGGAGATGAAGCCGGAGGAGCTTGCCGAGCTCGTGGAGCGCGACCCTTCCTTCGGGCGCGTGATCTGCCGCTGCGAGGAGGTGACGGAAGGCGAGATACGCGCCGCAATCCGCGCCCGCGTCGGCGCACGGACTCTCGACGGCATCAAGCGAAGGACGCGGAGCGGCATGGGGCGCTGCCAGGGCGGGTTCTGCACGCCGCGCCTCATCGAAATACTTGGCGCGGAACTCGGACTTCCGCCGGAGGCGTTTCTGCTGTCAAGGAAAACTGCTCCGAAAGCACTTTCCGCCGCAACTCACAACTCACAACTCACGACTCTTAACTCTCTCGATGTGCTTGTCGTGGGCGCGGGTCCGGCGGGACTCGCCGCCGCATGTGCCGCGAAGGAGGCGGGCGCGGCGAACGTCCTTGTCCTCGAGCGTGACGACGCGCCGGGCGGCATTTTGCAGCAGTGCATCCACAACGGCTTCGGGCTCCACCGCTTCAAGGAGGAGCTGACCGGCCCCGAATACGCGCAGCGGTTTGTCGACCAGGCGAATGCGCTCGGCATCCCGATTGTCTGCGGCACGATGGTGCTGGACATCGCGCCTCAGCCGGACGGCTGTTCGAAGGTCACGGCGATGTCGCCACGCGGCGGGCTCAAGGTCTACAAGACGCGCTCCGTGGTTCTCGCCATGGGTTGCCGCGAGCGTCCGAGAGGGGCGCTGATGACGCCTGGAACGCGACCGGCGGGCGTCTATACGGCGGGCACCGTCCAGCGTCTCGTCAACATGGACGGCGTCATGCCGGGACGCCGCGTGGTGATACTCGGCTCGGGCGACATCGGGCTCATCATGGCGCGGCGACTCACGTTCTCCGGCGCGAAGGTTCTCGCCTGCATAGAGATAATGAAGAAGTCGTCCGGTCTTATGCGAAACGTCGTCCAGTGCCTTAACGACTACGACATACCGCTTCTCCTCTCGCATACCGTGACCGAAGTCGAAGGACGCGAGCACGTCACCGGCGTCAAGGTGTCGAAGGTGGACGACAACCTCAAGCCCATCCCCGGCACCGAGACGCACTACGACTGCGACACGCTTGTTCTCTCCTGCGGGCTCATCCCGGAGAACGAGCTGACGAAGAAGGCCGGGATCGAGATGGATCCGAAGACGCGCGGCCCGAAGGTCGATCCGAAGACGATGGCGACGAGCGTCCCCGGAATATTCGCGGGCGGCAATGTCGTTCGCGTCTACGACCTTGTTGACTGGGTCAGCCGCGATTCGGAAATCGCAGGCCGCAGCGCGGCAGAATTCGCAAAGGAAGGGAGGGCGCAGGCATGAAGATGATATGCATAAACTGCCCGAAGGGGTGCGAACTTGACGTGGAAAAGGCGGACGACGGAACCGTGTCCGTCACCGGCAACGCCTGTCCTCGCGGCGAGGCGTATGCGAAGAGCGAAATCGTGAACCCTACTCGCATGGTGACGGGACTGGTGCGCGTCGCGGGGATGCGCAAGCCGCTTCCAGTCAAGACGAAGACTGCGATTCCAAAGGGCAAGATCGACGCCGTCCTCTTTGCACTGCACCAGACGACGGTGCAACTCCCCGTGAAGATCGGCGACGTGATTATCCAAAACGTCGGGAGGGGTGCGACATGCAGTATTTCCTTGCCGAACTCGTTGGTACGGCGATGCTGATCCTACTCGGCAACGGCGTTGTGGCGAACGTCTTGCTGGAACGCTCCGGCATGCAGAAGGGAGGGAGCGTCCAGATAACGTTCGCGTGGGGGCTCGCGGTGCTGCTCCCGGCGTTCATCTTCGGGCGGACTTCCGGTGCGCACCTGAATCCGGCGCTGACCCTTGCGCTTGCCGCCGACGGTTCGCTTCCGTGGGGACTCGTTGGCTGGTATGTCGCCGGGCAGATGCTCGGCGCGGCGATGGGCGCCGTGCTGGTCTGGGCGCTTTTCTGCAAGCACTTCGACGCGACGCCGGACGGCGCAGTGCAGCGTGCGTGCTTCTGCACGGCGCCCAGCGTTCCGTGCGTTCCGTGCAACTTCCTCTCCGAGGCGGTCGGCACGTTCGTCCTCGTGTTTGCAATCAAGGGGATCGCGCAGGTGCCGGGAATCGCCGGCGGGGTTAGCTACCTTCTTGTATTCGCGGTGATCGTCTCAATAGGCATGTCCCTTGGCGGGCTGACCGGCTATGCCATCAACCCCGCGCGCGACCTTGCCCCGCGTCTCGTGTATGCGTTTTTGCCGATCAAGAACAAGACTGCGGCAAACTGGGGCTACGCATGGATACCGGTCGTCGCGCCGGTCGCGGGAGCTCTCGCGGCTGTCGCGCTGTACAGAGTTTTCCCGTGGCCTGCGTCGTGACGCGTGGACGTTGAACGGATGGGAACTTGAATTGGAGGATATGGAAATGGACAATAGCTACATTCTCGCCTTTGACGCAGGCACTTCGTCAAGCCGTGCGATAGTGTTCGACCGCGAACGGCGCGTTGTCGCCGTCTCGCAACGGGAGTTCCGCCAGATATACCCGCGCCCCGGCTGGGTGGAGCACGATCCGGTTGAGATATGGGAGACGCAGCTTGCCGTGGCGCGCGAGGCGCTTGAGAAGGCGTCGCTCTCGGTTGCCGACATCGCCGCCATAGGCATCACCAACCAGCGCGAGACGACTGTCGTATGGAACCGGGAGACCGGCCGTCCAGTCTGCAACGCAATAGTGTGGCAGTGTCGCCGGACGAGCGATGCATGCGACGAACTTAAGCGTCGCGGGCTTGCTGAGCCAATACGCGCCAAGACGGGGCTCCTGATAGACGCCTACTTTTCGGGCACGAAGCTGCGCTGGATACTAGACAACGTCAAGGGCGCGCGCGAAGACGCCGCAGCAGGGAAGCTTCTCTTCGGCACGATTGATACTTGGCTTGTCTGGAATCTCACAGGCGGACGCGTCCACGCGACAGATGTCTCAAACGCGTCGCGCACGATGCTGTTCGACATCGGCGCTCTGCGCTGGGACGGCGACATCCTCCGTGAACTCGACATTCCAGCGTCCGTGCTTCCAGAGGTGCGCCCGTCCAGCGGCGACTTCGGCGAGTCGGACGCGGCGCTTTTCGGCGCCTCTATCCCGATTCGCGGCGTGGCGGGCGACCAGCAGAGCGCGCTGTTCGGACAGGCATGCTTCGAGGCGGGAGACGCGAAGAACACCTACGGTACCGGTTGCTTCATGCTGATGAACACGGGGACGCGCCGTGTGCCGTCCGCTAACGGACTGCTCACTACGATTGCCTGGAGCTTGGGAGGCCGGACGTCCTACGCACTCGAAGGCAGCGTGTTTACCGCCGGCGCGGCGATTCAGTGGCTTCGCGACGAACTTGGGCTGCTTTCGCGCGCTTCCGATTCCGAGGCGATGGCGCGGGCGGTTCCCGACACGAACGGCTGCTATGTCGTGCCCGCCTTCACGGGGCTTGGCGCGCCCTACTGGGACCAGTACGCGCGAGGAGCGATTTTCGGGCTTACGCGCGGCGTCGGGCGGAATCATGTCGTTCGCGCCACGCTGGAGTCGCTTGCCTACCAGACGGCCGACGTGCTTGACGCGATGCGCAAGGACGCCGGCATCGCCTTGAATGCCTTGCGCGTGGATGGCGGTGCGTCCGCCAACGATTTCCTCATGCAGTTCCAGAGCGACATTGTCGGCGTGCCCGTCGAGCGTCCTGCCTGCATCGAGACTACCGCGCTCGGCGCGGCCTGCCTTGCGGGACTGTCCGCTGGTCTTTGGAGCGGGCCGGACGAACTCAAGGCGGACACCGAGGGGCTGCGGCGCTTTGAGCCGTCTTTGTCCTACGAAGCGCGCGAAGCTGCGCTAAATGGCTGGCATCGGGCAGTTGACCGCGTCCGAAGCCAGAGGGTCGGATAACTTAATCGTCGCATGAAATAAACATGAAGGAGAAAATCAGATGTTTGCATTCCTAGGACAGCCGGAGTACAAGCCAGCCGAGACGGGACCAGAAGCGGATGCCCGCTACAGGCGCATGCGCTGGCAGGTGTTCCTCGGCGCGTTCATCGGCTACGCCGGGTTCTACCTCGTGCGGAAGAACCTCTCGATGGCCATACCCGAAATGGAGCCGCTCGGCTTCGCCAAGGCGGAGCTCGGGTTCGTCCTCGGCCTGAACGCGGCGGGCTATGCGTTCTCCAAGTTTCTGATGGGCAGCGTGAGCGACAGGTCTAACGCCCGCGTGTTCCTGCCGCTCGGGCTGGTGCTGTCTGCCGTCGCCATGTGCTTTATGATAGTGCCGATCAAGTTCATCGGCGCGGAGCACAAGGCGCTCGCGGTCGTCGTCATGGGCGTTTTGAACACTCTCGTAGGGTGGTTCAACGGCATGGGCTGGCCGCCGTGCGGTCGCGTGATGACGCACTGGTTCTCGCAGAACGAGCGAGGCACGATGATGAGCGTGTGGAACTGCGCCCACAACGTCGGCGGCGGGCTCGTAGGCCCGATGGCCACATACGGCGCTGTGTGGTTCGGCAGCTGGCTCTATGGTGCGCACGAGCAGTTCTACTTCCTCGTCGGCACGTTCGCGTTCCCGGCGGCGGTTGCGCTCTTCGTCGCGCTTCTCGCCTACGTCCTTTTGAGGGACACGCCGCAGTCGTGCGCTCTCCCCTCCATCGAGGCATGGCGCAACGACTACCCGAAGGACTACTCCGAGAAGCACGAGGAGACGCTTTCCACCAAGGACATCTTCTTCAAGTATGTCCTCAACAACAAGTTCCTGTGGTTCATCGCGCTTTCCAACGCCTTTGTCTATATGGTTCGCTACGGATGCCTCGACTGGGCTCCGGCGATCCTCAAGGCGAAGGGGATTGACATCAAGAGCGCGGGCTGGGCCTACTTCGCCTACGAATACGCCGCGATTCCAGGGACCCTGCTCTGCGGCTGGGTCTCTGACAGATTCTTCAAGGGCAAGCGCGCCATGCCGACGATACTGTTCATGCTCCTCGTGCTTGTGTTCATTGTCCTGTACTGGATTTTCATCGACAATCTCGCCGTCGTGATCATCAGTCTCATCGGTATCGGGTTCTTCATTTACGGGCCGGTCATGCTTATCGGCGTTCAGGCGCTTGATCTCGCCCCGAAGAACGCTGCGGGCACAGCTGCGGGACTCACCGGCTTCTTCGGCTACTTCCTCGGCACGTTCATCCTCGCCAACTGGGTCGTCGGATGGGTGGCGCAGGCGGCGGGCTGGAGCTGGACGTTCCTGCTTCTCGTCGCCGCCTGCCTGCTCTCGATATTCTTCATGGCGCTCACTTGCGGGCACGAGCGCGGCGGAAATGCCGCTGAGAAATGACAGACACTAAAGAAAAATAGACATGACGAAAAGATTGCTGTTTGTCGCCGCATGTGCCGCGTGTGCCGTATGTGCAGCGGAGACTCGAGATGACGCGTCGCCCGCGAAGGTGTCGGTTTCGACGGACCGCGGCGCGAAGCCGGTCCCCGCGTTCATCTTCGGGCAGAACATCGAGCATACGCGCTCGGCGGTGCAGGGCGGACTTTCCGCGCAGCTCGTCAGGAACCGCAAGTTCGCCGGCAAGCCCTCGCGCACCGGCGTCGCGATGATGTGGAAGCCCTACGGCTCCAAGGCGTTATATCACCAGGCAGATGGGCTCTCCTGCACGCGCCATGCGAAGCACAGCCGGATGTTCCGGAAGAACGAGCGTGCCTCGCAGGTGATCGGGGGCCTCGACGAAAACGGCGAGGCGGGCATCCGCCAGGATGGGATTGGACTGCGCGGCGGAGTCGCGCACAACTTCAGGGCCGTCGTCAGCACGCTCAATCCCGTCGATACGCCCTTCGCGCTGCGCGTCGCCGCGAACGGAAAGGTGCTCGCCGAGCGCGAGTTCACGGTGAACACGAAGAAACGCGACGACTGGACGCGCATCGCGTTCGACTTCACGGTGGAGAAGGATGTCACGGCGGAGATTTCCATCGGCGTGAAGGGAAGGAAGTACGGGATCGTGGGCGCCGTCTCGGTGATGCCGTCGGACAACTTCCGCGGGATGCGCGCGGACGTGATCGAGCACCTGCGCGACATCGGCACTTCGATCGTCCGCTGGCCGGGCGGCAACTTCGCGGGCGAGTACCGCTGGCGCGACGGGCTCATCGCCGACCCCGACGAGCGCGCGCCGCTCCAGAGCTACATGGAGATCGAATCTCAACCCCATAGCCTCGGCTACGACCAGAACGACATCGGCATGGAGGACATCCTCGCGCTCTGCGAGCGGATCGGGGCGCAGCCGTTCTTCACCCTCAACGCGACGTGGGAGAGTCCGCAGGACTCCGCCGACTGGGTGAAGGCGTGCAGCGGTCGCGTGAAGCTGTGGTCGCTCGGTAACGAGATGGGCTATGGCCACATGGAGGGGCCTAAGGGCGCTAAGGGCTACACGGACATGGTTCGTCCTCACGCGGAGGCGATGCTCAAGGTCGATCCGACGCTCAAGATCGCGGCGTCGGGTCTGTACCCGGGCGGTGGGGACGACTGGATCGAGAACAGCGCCAAGGCGCTCAGCGACGTCGCGCCCGTGATTTCCTACCACCGCTACGACATCTGGAACGGCTGTCTCTACGACTACACCACGCCCGAAAGCACGGAAAGGCTCTTCGCCACCGTGTCGCAGTGCGTTGACAGGGCGATGGACTCGCTGTGTGCCTTCCGTTCGCGCCTTCCGTGGAACATTGGAATATCCTACGACGAATGGAATCTCTGGTACATGTGGTACCGTCGGGAGGCCATTGTCGAGGGCCTCTATGCGGCGAAGATGCTGACGGGCATGATGCGCAACTGGGAGGCGGTAGGGCTCAAGTGCGTGTGCTACTTCCAGGCGATCAACGAGCAGGCGATAACGGTGAGCCCGTTTGAGAGCCACCTCACGTCGCTTGGCGAGGCGATGCGCCTCTGGAAGGGGCACGTGGGCGGCGTTCCGGCGCGGACGGGACAAAGCCCGTCCCTCCCCGACAATGCCTTTGTCACCGACGCGCCGGACGGCTCGCGCTACATGACGTTCTACAACTTCTCGACCGTGGAGCCTTGCACGTTCCGCATCCCCACGGGCGGACGCGACAAGATCGTCGCGGCGGAGACGCTTGTCCCGAACGGGCTCGAGACCGGCTGCCGCTTCGCGCGCAAGCCCGGCACGGGCAAAGTCGTGGACGGATTCTACGAACTGACGCTCGGCCCCGCCGGCCTTGCATCCGTCCGCCTAGCGAACTGACGACGGATCCCTGATTTTTTGTTCCACCGATAATATACGTTCAGCAGCCCAAGAAAGGAAGAAAGCCATGACAACAGGAAAAGCACTCAATGGAAAGCCGTATGCGGGAAATCCGCACATACGGTTTGACGGGGGGGAAGTCGCATTATGCACCGCAGAAGCTTCGCTTCGGAGGGTACATTGCCGGAGGCAACCCGAAGGGTGCGCAAGCGTGTGCGCGGCAACGCCGAGGCGTGGGTCTCTACTCTACACGAAAAGATTGCTGTCCGCCGCCATTGCGGCGGCTATTGCGGTGTCGGCGTTCGCAGTACCGGTAAGCGTCGGCAACCCCGGCTTCCCGTACAGCGTGCCGGGTTCGTTCCTGACCGTGAGCCGGCAGGAGAAGGGGAAGTATCATTTCGGATCGGCGTCGGGACTCTGGATCCGCAACGTCAGCACCGCGTGGCGCGAGGACGTGTGCCGTCTCGTGCCGTCCGTCGGCGGCAAGGACGTGGAGGTGACGGAATGCGTGATGCGCGAGGGATGGCTTGAAGCGCGGACGGCAAAAGGCGCAATCGAGTTTGCGTACCTGCGCCCCGACGTCGTGCTTGTGCGCTCGAAGTCGCCCGATATGGATGTTCGCTTCGAGTTCCAGCATCCGCGCCAGAAGTATGACTTCCCGTCAACCTTTGGCCGCACCATCGACTACCTCCACTTCAACGCCGACCGCATTTTGATGGACACGCGCAGGGGTGTGCGAGATCCCGATCGGGGCAATGCCGTCCGCGTCCATCCGTCGAAGGACGGAATCGAGGTGGCGATTCTCGACATCCATACGGGCGACTGGGACGGAAACGAGGTGAAGGGGACGTTTGAGGATGCGGTCGCGAAACAGAAGGCGAGCTTCGAGCGTATGTACGCCTCTCTGCCTTCGGTGCCCAAGGAGTTCGAGTGGGCGCGGCACGAGGCGGCGATCGTCTTCTGGACGACAATCGCGGGCCCGCGTGGAATGTTCAAGCGTCCGATGATGCTGATGAGCAACAACTGGATGAACAAGACATGGAGCTGGGACCACGCGATCAACTCGCTCAGTCTCGGCTACCACGACCAGGACGCCGCGTGGGAGCAGTTCCGTTGCATGTTCGATTTCATGTCCCCGGAGGGCATGATGCCGGACATGGTTTCCGACGAGCAGATATTCTGGCTCGCCGTCAAGCCGCCCGTCCACGGCTGGGTGTTCTCGAAACTGCGCGCGATGAAGGAGTTCCCGAAGGACAAGCTG
>CACZAK010000224.1 GCA_902779075.1 uncultured bacterium
GCGCATGGAGGTCCCGAGCGGGAGCCACATGCTGATTCACTACGAGGGTGACGAGCCGACGTGCGAAGTGCGGCTTCAGGAATGTTTCGGGCTTATGGAAACGCCGAAGGTCGCGGGCGGGAAAGTCCCTGTCGTGATGACGCTTCTTTCGCCTGCACAGCGGCCGATCCAGATAACGAAAGACCTTGCGGGATTCTGGCGAGAAGGGTACCAGCTCGTCCGAAAGGACATGCGTGGCCGCTACCCGAAGCACTACTGGCCTGAGGACCCGTTCACCGCAGTCGCGACGCGGCGCACCGTCAAACGTAGCGGGCTTGCCTGACTTCACTCAATAACCATTCCTCAACAACGCGTCTGCGAAACAATTCTGGATGCTTCAGAATTCTGAAGTTCTTGCCAAAGGATTGAGGCTGATGCGGCATCAAAGCATTCAGAGATGTTAGTTTGGGAGTTAATTGCGAAAGACGCAGAGGAGGGGGCGCGGGTTCTCGTCGAGGACTACGGCGCGCGCCTCTATGCCACCGCATTCCGGCTCTGCCTCGACGCGCATGCAGCCGAAGACCTCGTCCAGCGTACGCTCGTGCGCGTAATTGAGCGCGTCGGAAGCTACAAGGGCGATTCCGCTTTTTTCACATGGATGTGCGCGATCATGGTCAACTACCGCCGGATGGACGTCCGGCGGAAGGCCGCGAACTCGCTCGTTTTCGACGAGGAGAGGCTTGATGTGCCCGACGAGAAGCCAGATCCAGGCGAGACGCTTTCAAGGCAGGACGAGGCCGCCGCGCTGCGCAGGGCAGTCCTGAGGCTTCCGGAGGACCTGCGGCTCGTCGTCGTGATGCATTATTTCAACGGATTCTCCGTGCCGGAGATGGCAAAGACGATTCAGTCCCCCGAAGGCACGGTTTACTATCGTCTTCACGAGGCCCGCTTGAGGATTCGAAATTATCTTTCCAAGGTTTTCGAGGCGCCAGGCATCAAATCTTCAGAAGGTGCAAGACAGTGACAGAACGACAATTCCAGCTTAGCGACGATTCCGCCGAGGCCTATCGCCTCGAAGCGGCGCTCGGCGATCCGGACGGGTGGCCGAAGCCGCCGGACGGATTCAAGGCGCGTTGCATAGCAGCGATACGGAATGCCCGCGCGCGGGCCGTGGAGCCTTCGCTTCGCCGCTTCCCGCGTTCGCTCAAGATCGCGGCCTCAATCGCGGCGGTTGCGGCTTTCACCGGCCTCGCGGCATGGTTCGCCGTCGAGTCGCTGTCTGTGCCCGAAGAGCCCGCCGTAGCCGAAATCCGGGTGGACGAGGAGACGGAGGCGATTACAAAGGAAAGCGGGGTGAACATGATAGGACGAAAGACAGCCGGCATAGTCGGCGCCGCGCTGACGACGCTGGCGGTCGGCGCGACGGAACTGGAAAGCGAACCGACGTTTGTTTTCCTGAGGCCAGAAACAAGCTCCTTCTGGCACACGGCCACGAACAACACGATGACCGTGCCGGTCGATTTTCCGGCCAGCGCCACAAGTGCGCGGCTGTACGTCAGCGGCGTGGCCTACAACAGGACGTACGACAACGTCGCCGAAGGCGAGTTCACGTTCGAGCTTCCGCCTGCCGAAAGCGATGATACGGAGAGCGTGTACGACCTCGCGCTTCAGTTCGACGACGACGCGAACACGGTGCGTACGGCAAAGCTCGGGCTCATCAAGGGGCTTTCACCCGACGCGGAAGGCACGACTCGCTGCCTTGCGCCGGCGAGCGGAAACCTCTGGGGCAAGGCATCGAAGAAGGCCGTCCTGCCGATTCCGTACGGAACAACGTCGCTTTCCGTGAACGGCGTGGAGACGCCGACGGGGCTCGACGGCGCGCAGGGCTGGTATGCGCTGCGCATAAAGCCGGGCGAACTCTACTCGCTGTCGCTGATCGCGAACGAAGTGACCTACGCCGCATCCATCCTCGGCGGCGGCGCGGGCATGATGATAATTATGCGGTAATCAATTTCAGAAAGGAACAAGACAATGAACAGATTCGCATTTTTCGCACTTTCCCTTTTCGCGGCCACAGCTTCGCACGCCGCCGCGATCGAACAGGTGATTGTCCGCCAGCAGTGGCCCTGGTCGACGGACATCAAGGTCGAATACAAGATTTCCGGAGTCGACGCTGAGCACCCCGTCAACATCGGAGTGACGGCGTACAACGGCAGCGTTGAGCTCGACGCGACGCGCCTTGAGTCGTCAATGCGCGGATCCCG
This sequence comes from uncultured bacterium, assembly GCA_902779075.1. Next base: position 2,244 of record CACZAK010000224.1, read on the forward strand.
CTACGGCATCTGCGAGTCGGGCGTCGGCGAGTTCTTCATCGATCCCGTCAAGGCGTTCGGAACGGAGAAGGTCGCGCTCGCGAACTTCAAGGTGAAGCTCACGCTGAGCGATTCGGACCAGAACGCGTCGGAGGTGATCTACAAGATCTTCGACCTCACGGCCGAAACGGGCACATTCCCGTGCAGGGACGTTACGCGCGCCGACATCAAGAACGGACTCTACGGCGACTTCGAGACTTCCTACTCGGCCGTGGGCGCCGGCTTTTCCACGGACCTTCCGGACGTTCTCGTCTGGACTGGCGTGACGAACTATCCGGGCGTGAAGACGACGAAACTCGTCATGCGCAAGATACCGAAGGGCACGTTCTCCATGGGCCAGACCGGCGGCGCGTTCGGAGCCGGCGGCAATGCGGCGCAGGTCCACGACGTCACGCTTACGAAGGACTATTTTGTCGGCGTGTTTCCCGTCACACAGATGCAGTACAAGAAGCTCACGCGCGGAGTCTGGGACGGAAGCGGGGCGAAGGGGGACGGCCGTCCGGTCGAGAGCGCATTGTATTCCGTGTTCCGCTCCGTTGTCACGAATTCGATCTCCGCCAATTTGCTCGGCGCCGTTGAGAAGGTGGACTATCCGACCGAAGCTCAGTGGGAGTGCGCCTGCCGCGCCGGGACGACTAGCGAGCTATATACCGGAAAGAGCCTGACCAGCGAGAATCTGAACGCCATCGCGTGGCATAGCGGCAACTCCGGCTCCACGACGCATCCCGTCGGCGAGAAACTCCCCAATGCGTACGGGCTCTACGACATGATCGGCAACGTCTACGAGGCCTGTGCGGACTATTGGACAGCTTCGTCCAACGTTCCAGGGTATTCGAACGGAGCCTCTGTCACGGATCCGTGCGTCGATACCGTCCAGCCGGACACTCCCAAGACGGAGGAGAACAACACCTACAACCGCAACGTAATCCGCGGCGGATATTTCTCGTTGAACAACACGGATTGCACATCCGCCGGCCGCAACGGACACCAGGGCAACTGGACGGCATACGGCTTCCGCCTCGCGTTCACGGTGAACGACTAACTCCCCGAAAGGAACCAAAATGATCTCGGCAACACTGTTTGCCGCGGCGCTCGCCGCGGCACCTGCGGGAGCTGTACCCTCGTTCGAATGCCCGGACGCGGACATCAACCGCACGTACGAGTTCCGCTGGCGCGCCTTCGGCCGCCACTGCGTGAAGACGCCCGAGGGCTGGGTCGTCACGGAGTTCCTTCCCGACGTCCCCTGGGCGGGAAAGTACAACACGATCGTCTGCCCGGCGGGGCACCACCTGCGCGAGGCGCGGTGGATGCACGACACGTCCGTCGCGTCGGACTACGCGCGGTTCTGGTTCGGGACGAACGGCGCGCACCGCGTGAAGTACTGCACCTGGATTGGCTCGTCTCTCATCGATGTCGTGCGCGTCACGGGCGATGCGTCCACCGCGGTCGAACTTCTCGACCCGATTGTCGCGCTGTACGAATCGTGGGAGACGAAGCCGATTGTCTACCGCACCTGCCCCGAGGGCGAGCCGTTCCCGATGGGCGGAGACGGGAAGGGCATGTTCACGTCCGTCGACGACCGCGAGGGAAGCGAATACTCGCTCGGACGCGACGGATACCGTCCGCTCTTCAACAGCGCGATGTACGGCGAGGCGAAGGCCATCGCCGAAATCGCGCGCCTCGCGAAGCGCGCCGACATCGCCGCACGCTTTTCGCGCAAGGCGGAAGCCCTGGGGAGGGGAATCCGGGAAAAGCTCTGGGATCCGGAGCTTTCGTTCTTCACGACCGTGCGCACGAACGGCACCCGCAGCACGGTGCGCGAGCTGCACGGCTATGCGCCGTGGTACTTCGGCATGCCGCTCGCGGGCTTCGGCGATGCCTGGGCGCAGGTGGAAAGCGAAGAGGGTTTCGCCGCGCCGTTCGGACTCTGCTTCGCCGAGCGGCGCGCGCCGGGATTCAGGATCGCGTACGACGGGCATCCCTGCCAGTGGAACGGACCGAGCTGGCCGTTCGCGACGTCGATCGTCCTCACGGGGCTCGCCAACGCGATCGCCGAGGGGTCGTCCGGCGACGTCGGACGCGAGACATACGTGAAGCTCCTTCACCAGTATGCCGCGCAGCAGGTGCGCAGGACCGAAGACGGAAAGGCGATTCCGTGGATTGACGAGAATCTCGATCCGTTCACGGGAGTGTGGCTCTCCCGCGCGATACTGCACGCGCAGGGTAAGAAGGACGAGCGCGGAGAGGACTACAACCACTCGACGTTTGCGGACCTTGTGATCTCGGGGCTCTGCGGCCTTCGTCCGCAGCTTGACGGGGCGCTTGAGATACGTCCGCTCATTCCCGACTCCTGGGATTTCACGTGCCTCGAGAACGTGCATGTGCGCGGACGTAACATTTCGCTCTACTGGGACCGCACCGGCCGCCGGTATGGCAAGGGCGCGGGATTCTCCGTCTGGGCGGACGGACGGGAGGTCCATCGTGCCGGCGCTCCTGCGCCGTGCCGACTGTTCGATCCGCGTCCGCTCACGGCGGGCTGGGAGAACAAGGATCCGGATCGCAAGGAGTTTCCGACGGAAGGTGTGATCTGGCGCGCAGCGGGTTGCGCGGATGCCGCGTTTTCGGTAATCAGGGCCGGCGGGGCCGAAGGAAGCGTCGAGGTCAAAAACGGCGTCGTCAGGATCGTCAAGACTAACGAAAAGGGCTATCTGATAGTCGAGGGGCCCGAATTCGCGACGGCGGAACCCGACCAGTCCGTGCGTCTTTTGGCGGACGTGGCGGTCACGGGCTCGAACGGCGACTACTGCCACGGCTTTCTGCGCGCGCACGGCAGGAAGCCCGGATACGGCATCTCCGAACTTTTCGAGAAGGACTACGCGGGCGGAGGCATTCCCGAATCGCTGGGCCTCCCGAATTCGCCGTGCGGCCAGACGTACCGCAAGTACGCGAGTGAGGTTGCTCATGACGGCGTGCTGACGCCGGCGATCGTCGTCGCGGGCAATCCGTCGGTCAGCGTCTGGTCGAACTGGTCCGTCTCCTCGCTCAAGGCGGAGAAGCTGGCCTGGGGCAGGAAGTACAGCACCTGGGGCGTGCCGCGCGAACGGGACCGCATGGACGAAGCCGCTTACGACCGAGGGCTCGCTGCGGACGTGCAGCATACGGCGAAGGTCGTGAAGGGGAAGTGCGGACCCGAACTCCGGGTCGACGGACGCGCCGTGCAGCCCGTCATCTACAAGGGACGCCACTGCTCTGTTGAGCAGATTCCGCCGCCGGAGCTGTTTGCCGGACACACCGTCACCAACGCGCACATTCCGCTGATGGTGAAGGACATCCGCCTCGGCCGGGTGCCGGGATGCCGCGGATACTGGACGAAGGACGGATTCGACGCGAAGGGTGCCGTGCGCGAAATCAAGGACTCCATGCGCCTCGTGCCGGACGTCCCGTTCGTCCTTGCGATCGGCTGCAACGCCTATCCGGAATTCGCCGAGAGCGAGCATCCGGACGAGGCCTGGCGCCACAAGGACGGGAAGGTCGTGCTCGGCAACAGCGGCAGCTGCGTCGCCTCGTACGTCATCCCGACGGCGGGCGCGAAGCTCTGGCCCTGGCCGTCGTATTCCTCGCGCGCCTGGCGCGACGGCGTCAAGCGCTGCCTGAAGTCGCTTGTGGCGGAACTCAAGGCGCAGGGACTCGACAAGCGCATTGTCGGAATACACACGTTCGGCTATCAGGACGGACAGTTCTCTGTGTGCTATCCCGACTATTCCGCGCCGGCGAAGGCGGAGTACGCGGACTTCTGCCACGAAGGGGGTCACGTTTCGACGAACTACGAGTTCTTCTGCAAGCAGACGGGGCTCAGGGCGCAGGAGGAGTTTGCGCGCGAGTTCAGGTGTCTCATGGGCAAGGACGTCGTCTCGATCATGTGGTGCCAGTCTCCGCACCGCGCGAATGCCGCGACGTCGTGGAACATCGGCGAGTTCCTGCGTTCGGACGCGATGGACATCCTCGTCGCACAGCCGAACTACGAACGGCGTCGTCCCGGCATAACCGGCGCGAACCGGCTTCCCGCGGCGTCCTTCCGTCTGCACGGAAAGTTCTTCTTCGAGGAACTGGACTTCCGCACGTATGCGATGGTCGAGCCGTGGTCCGGTCCGTCGTCGGCGATCGGCCTCGGACAGGCCTCGGACTTCGGCATGTGGCAGAGCATTTTCCGCAAGGATGCCGGCGTCATGGTCGCGCAGGGCATGGGCTGGTGGTTCTACGACATGGCGAACGGCTGGTTTTCCGCGCCGGAAATCGTCGACGACATCGCAACAGCGCTCAAGGCGGATGCCGCGGGGCGGCGTGCCGGGCTGACGGACTGGAAACCCGGCGTCGCGCTTGTCGTGGACGAGGCGGGGCTTCTCGGCTGGGCGGACGGCATGAAGTTCCTGCCGCGTCCCGCGGACTTCAGCTATGCCGACCAGCTGTTCCTGCTTGCGCGTTCCGGCGTGCCGTTCGACAGCTATCTCCTTGAGGACGTTCTCGTGAATCCGGCGCTGCTCGAACCCTACAGGATGGTTGCCTTCAACCTGATGCGCCGCGTCGACGCGCCGCGTGCGGATCTGATACGCCGTCTTTCGTCCGCGAAGCGCACGTTCCTCTATCTTCCGCGGTGCGGCGAGCTGGGCGGGCTTGCCGAGGCGACGGGAATGACGCTCGTCTGCGGCGAAAAGGCCGACCACACGGTTG
>CACZAK010000225.1 GCA_902779075.1 uncultured bacterium
TCCACGCTGATGGCCGGGCTTGTGCTCGGCTGCTGGCTGTGGATCTGGCTTCTGGCGGCGGGCGTCGCGTCGTTCTTCACGTCCCACCCTACGGTGATGGTCGCCGAGCTCAATACTGGCGGAAGGCCGTCGTGGACTCGGCAATTGCATGTGCGCACGGGGTTTGATATACTTTTCCGCCATGAAAAAGACATTGTTTAGCGCCCTGTCGCTTGCCTGTGCGGCGAGCTGTGTTCTCACCTCCGCCGCAGCGGGCACTTCCGCCGCAGACGGTGTTCCCGGTCGTCCGCCGCAGGAGTCGCCGCATCGGCGCGGCTTCGTGGTGGTCACGGACTACGTGGCCGCAGACGGCAGGACGGACGTCTCCGACGCGCTCCAGGGGCTGATCGAGGCGAATCCGAACCGCACGCTCTACTTCCCCGACGGCACGTATCTGCTCGCCAAGCCCATCGCCACCCCAGCGGCGCCGCGCAGAAGCGTGGACCTGCAGCTGTCGAACTACGCCGTCCTCAAGGCCGCGCCGGGATGGTCCGGCACCGAGGCGATGGTGCGCCTCGGCGGCATCCATCCCGCGAACGACATCCGCACGCCGGGCAGCTGCTACTCCCTCTCGGGCGGCATCATCGACGGCAGCGGCGTGGCGAAGGGGATCTCCATCGACTCGGGGCGCGAGACGAAGGTGCGGTGCGTCTCCATGAAGAACGTGCTGGTGGGTCTGCACATCAAGCACGGCGCTAACTCCAACTCGTCCGACTGCGACATCGCCGACGTGAACATCGTGGGCAACAACGCCCCCAATTCGATCGGCGTGTTCATCGAGGCGCACGACAACACCCTCAGCAACATGCGTATCTGCGGCGTCAACATCGGCGTGAAGCTCACGGGCGGCGGCAACTTGATGCAGAATATCCATCCGCTCAGCGGTCAGGGACCGAACAACGTGGGGTTCATGGACCTAGCTTCCAACATCTACCGTTGCTGCTACAGCGACCACTTCGACGTGGGTTTCATTCTCGCCGGCCGGAGCGTCCTAGACAGTTGCTGGGCGTGGTGGTACAGCGACGCCGTGCATGGCAAGGACGCACGGCGCATCGCCGTGAAGTGCCCCGGCGCTTTCACGGCGCACATTACCAGCATGAGGATCGGGTTCAGGGGGATGAAGGGTACGAACGTGGTACTTGAAGCGGCACGGCCCGGCGGCGACGGGTTCTTCATGTTCCCGATTCTCGACGAACGGCTGGTGAACGAGACGGAGAAGTCGTATCTCAAGCATCTGGTCAGGTCGCGCCAGCTGATTGGCAAGTAAAGCCGGGCGTTGTGGTTTCATTGCAGGACAGACCTGTTATCCCGGAAAATCCGGAATAAGCGGTACATGTTTCGTGCCGTCTTGACATACCCTGCGGGGGTATGGTATAATACGCGCGTTTTTTGGACCAACGAGGACAACCGGTGAAAAGACGTACAGAAGACGTGACGGCGCTCCAGCTGCGGCTGAAGAAGATCGTCGGGCAGCTCAACGGCGTACAGAAGATGCTCGAATCGGATGCACCGTGCGAGGACATTCTCACGCAGATCAATGCGGCGAACGGGGCGCTCCACCGCCTGTCGCTCATCATACTCGACGGGCATCTCAGGCATTGTGTCCGCGAGGGCATTGAGAGTGGCAATGCCGATGAGACGATCGAGTCATTCGCCGAGGCGCTCGAGAGCTTCGCGAAGATGGCATGATTTCACAAAGGAGAAAAGGACAATGCTGGAAATAGCCAAGTCGTTTGGCCACGTGTTCGCCATGATGGCGCCGTGGCTCGTGTTCGGATTCCTCATGGCGGGCGTCATCGCGGTGTGGATACCGCGCAACTGGGTCAACCGCATGATGGGCGGGCGTTCGGGTTTTGGCGGTGTCCTACGCGCCGTCGCGATCGGCGTGCCGCTGCCGATCTGCTCGTGCGGCGTGCTGCCGATTGCGACCGGGCTGCGGAAGCACGGCGCCGGCAAGGGGCCCACTGCGGCGCTGCTCGTCTCGACGCCGCAGACGGGAATCGACTCGATCCTTGCGACCTACGCCCTGATGGGGCCGGTGTTCGCCGTGGCGCGGCCCATCGCTGCCGCGCTCACGGGCATTGTCGGGGGCGTGGTCGTTGCCGCCGTCGGAGGGGAAGATGCGGAGTCCGCCGCCGTGGAGGACGCCCCCGTTGCCTCCCGGGGAATCAAGGCGATCTTCTGGCAGGCGTACAGGCGGCTTCTCGGCTCCGTCGCGAAACCGCTTGCCATCGGGCTTGCGATTTCCGCGCTTGTGACGGTACTGGTGCCCGACAACTTCTTCGCGGATGCCTTTCATGGCAGCGACTGGATTGCGATGCCCGTCATGGCGCTTGTCGGGTTCCCCATGTACGTGTGTTCGACGGCGTCGATTCCGATTGCCGCGTCGCTCGTCGCGAAAGGCGTCTCGCCCGGCGCAGTGTTCGTGTTCCTGATGGTGGGGCCGGCGATGAACGCGATGTCCCTCACGACCGTTTCCGCGCTGTTCGGACGCAAGGCCGCCGCCGCATACGTGACCGTGATCATCATTGGGGCGATTCTCTGCGGCATTGCGATCAACCTCATTCCGAACGCTCTGCCAGCCTCGGCTGCGGCCGCTTCGTCGCGCCATGCCCTTGGAGTTGTCCACTGGGCATCGGCCGCGTTCCTCGCCGTGATGATGGCCTACAACCTCGTGCGTCCCCTCCAAATGGGCCATAAACACAACGGAAAGTAATGCTGACGACCTACATCATCGGGTGCATCGCGCTCATCATCAAGCCGGGGCCGGACTTGATGTGTACGCTTGCCACGGCCATCTCCGACGGCAAGGCCCGTGCCTCCACGCTGATGGCCGGGCTCGTGCTCGGCTGCTGGCTGTGGATTTGGCTTCTCGCGGCAGGGGTCGCGTCGTTCTTCACATCCCACCCTTTTTCATGTTCCTCGTCCTCACACACCGATTTTGTGGTATACTATCCGCAAACGGAAACAAGCCATGCAACAAATACCTTATACTTACTGGACAACGCCAGACGGATGGTACGTTGGTTATTGGAATGACTACCCTGACCATTCGACCCAGGGCCATGATCTACAGGAACTCGAGTTCATGCTTCGTGACCTGCGTACCTTCATTGACGAAGGTGTTTTCAACGAGACTCCTCGCCATGCCGGAGTCATGGAGTTCGCGTGAAACGCGTTGTTCTTCTTCAACGACTTCGCGAAGAGGGCTGTGTCCTCGCCCGGCACGGTTCAGCACATGACATCTACCGCAATGTCATTACCGGTGCCGTTGAGGCTGTTCCCCGCCATTCTGAAATCAATGAATACACGGCACGCGCCATTATACGCCATCTCTCTTCTCCCGAGCCAGAATCCTAATTGCTGCACGATGTTTCGCCATACAGGTTTTCCAAATCCCTCATGCTCGTTACCTACATCATCGGTTCGCTGGCGCTCATCATCAAGCCAGGACCAGACCTGACGTTCACCATTGCCACCGCGCTCGCGGACGGCAAGGCGCGCGCCACGATGCTGATGATCGGCCTCATCCTCGGATGCTGGCTGTGGATCCTCATTCTCGCCGCAGGCGTTGCCACTGTCTTCACGCACCATCCCGCCGTCATGCTCTCGGTCCAGATTGCGGGCACGGCCTACATCGCCTACCTCGCCGTCGGCGCGTTCCGGGAGGCGTGGGCGAGCTTCAAGTCGACTGCGTCCTGTCTCGCGGGTAGCGTCACGGCGCGGGGCTGGCGGCTTGTGGGACGCGGCGTGTTCATGGCGATGTCGAATCCGCTCACGATACTCTTCTTCCTCGCGTTCCTGCCGAACTTCACGCAGCAAGAATCCACGTTCCCGCCCGCAGTACAGGTGTTGTTCCTCGGTACGCTTTTCTGCGCGCTCGTACCGTTCATCTACTTCCCGATCATCCTCGCCGCCGATTTCTTCCGCGCACGCCTGCTCGGTTCTGCAAAGGCCACGGCCTGCCTCAAGCTCGTCTCGGCGCTCATGCTCGCCGCCGTCGCCATCATCCTCCTCACGCAGGTCAAGTTCCGTTAGGCATCCCGGGCGCATCTGCGTTTTTCACCCCTGCGTTTTGAGATTGGAAACAACCAGAACAACTGGTAAAAACAACTTTGAGAGAGGTGCGCGGGCTAACTCGCCCGCGCATCTTATCCATCTATTCTCAGGCGGTGAATTTCGCAGATGCGCCCGGCATCCCCCTCTGCCGATTTCCTGCTTGCCGCAACGGCGGTGTTTTGATATGCTTTTCCAGGTTCCGCGAGGAGTCGACGAATAACAACTGCCGCACACACGGGTGTGTGCCAACGTCAGGACGTACCAACCGGAACAAAAAAGAAATTTGACAAAGAAAGGAGCTACACACATGAGCATAACAATCGATCTCCCCCCTGCGATGGCACAGGAGGCTTGTGATTATGTGACCGTTCATGGCACGACGCTTGAGCGGATGTTCCTTGATTATCTTGCAGCTGAGCTGAAACGACGGCGTGAGGCGAACGAAGTCATGTCAAAATTAGATGAGCTGACAAGAAGAACAGGCGCGCGGCTCACAGGAGAGGCGTATAAGTTCAACCGTGCCGATGCTTACGAACCCGAAACGGTGTACGCATGAAATTCTTGGACACCAACGTGTTCGTCTATTTTGTGGATAGCAGAAATCCGGAGAAACAGACCATCGCGCGCACTGTGTTGTCGAATGCGATAGGCAACCGTCAGCCCCTTCACTCGTCACGATTCTCATAAATCAGTACGCGCCAGTCCTCATGGGCGAACGGGTCAGCGACAAGTCCTGTCGGGCGGCATACTGGAACTGACCATCGCTTTGGTGTCTTGGCAACATCAGCTGGGGCGTGGACGTTCATGAAGAGTTCAAGTGCGCTGCGGAAAACATCCGCATCATCATTTTGGCCTAGACCCCGTCGAACACGGACAAGACGCCTACGCCTCGTTCCAATTCTTCAGCAACACCTGAATCCATCTGTCCTGGCGGACGTCTCGCCTGCGGCTTGTTGTGGACGCATTCGCGTAATTCTCCGCCGAGCCTTCTCAATTGTGAATCCATGGTGAACTCATGGTGAATCCAATGTGAAACGAATGTGAATCCAATGTGAAACGAATGTGAATCCATGAAAAGCCGAAAATAACAAAACAGGCAGACTATCGCCGAATATCACAAAATCAGCTCCGTATGATGAGTTCACGTAAAAGATAAGGGTCATGTACCTTCCCAACAGCCGACAACCCCCGCTTTGGTCTAGGCTCAAAATAACTCCGAAATTCGCAATAGCGAAAGCAACTAAGAGAATTCACAATGAAGTTATAGGTCTGGATTATTCCCAATTCCCCATTCCCCATTCCCAATTCCCCAATTCCCAATTCCCCAATAGCACTTTGCGACCTTTGCGTTTGCCTTTGAACTGCTTTCCTGTTTGTTATGACCTTTAGAGCGCCGATTTGTGACACCTAGGTGTCACACCCTATGACACCTAGGTGTCATACCCTCTGACATCTAGGTGTCACAACCCCTGACACCTAGGTGTCACGGATCACAGACAGTGATTGGAAGCTCTTCCAACGAGCGAGTCGAGGTGCGCATGGGCCTTCATCAGGTCGGGGGAATCGTGAGCGGCTCGCCCCCACTGTTACAACGCGCACTGCAGTCGATTATGTTCTGCTGACCGAAATGTCCGGAAATGGGCGCGAAACGGATCTGGCGCACTTCCGCCGCCGAAGATCGGGATGTTGGACACGGGTTACCTGACAATTACCATCATGCCCTTGGCAATATACAGACCGTCATCTTTCACAACAAACCCGTAGTTGCGATCCGCATCGCCGCGCACGAACTTCACCGTGCCGACGTTGGCCGGCTTCGTGTCTTCGGTCCAGCCGATGATCCTCTCGCCAGCGGAAACGGACCGCGCACCCAACTTCACGTTCACCCGCGCACCGGTCGTGAAGGCAATATTCTTCGCTCCCTTGCTGAAGAACGAGACGGCGGACAGTTCACTGGTCCTCGCCGATAGGTCGATTGTCGCGCCTCCATGCAGTTCGCATGCGTGCCAATAGTCCGTCAGTGGCTTGAACACCCCCGCAACGCCAATCACTCCGCTTCCATTGTTGCCAGCCGCACCATCATAGTTGCTCAACAAGTATGAACTCGTGTAGTCAACAACCTCGACGTTTCCAACCAGGTTGAATGAACTTGCCACTTCAAGTCGCACACCGCTCATGTCGTGGCAGGAAACGTCCAGCCATCCCCCGCCAGAAGACGATATCGTCCCATTTTCGATGCTCTGGCATCTTACAGTAAGAACAGCGCCTGGTGTCGCATTCACAAAAAGAGTTTTCCCGTTGAGGTCAACCGCATCGATGCCGGTTCCAAACACGATCTTCACCTTCATGTCGATGTAGGAGTCTTTCGTCAACGCCACCAGGGATGCTCCACCCCAGGAGGTTTGGGTCATGTGGAAACCACTGTTCCTCAACGTGCCGCCGTCAAGGACGATGTAGGTGTAGTCGTAATTGCCGCGAAGGTCGAAGACCGCCCCCTCCGACACGGTTAGCACGCCCGTGCCGAACGCCCTGTACTTCGTCCCGCTGTACGTGGCGTTCGCGCCCGTCCCATCCGGAGGCTGCGCCGTTCCGCCAGCGACAAGCGTCCCTCCGGAATAAGTCTGCACCATTCCGGAAACATACGTGCCGGAACCCTCCTTGACGAGCTTCAAGTTGCCCCCAATCGGCAAATGGTCATTGCGCAGCGTTCCCGACGCGATGTTCATGTGCAGTTCGGAAAGCGTTTCGGTCGAGTTCGTCACGCAGGTTGCCGCGTTGCGCACGCGCACAAGCGATATCTTGTCGGCTCCGCCACATGGATTGCTTCCGCCGCCCTTGATTCCGCGCAAGGAGATGACGTGCTCGCCTGCGGTCAGGTTCAGGACGATGGTCTTGTCCGTCCATGTCTTGCTGGCAACGTCAACGTATCCCTGCGACGCCCCATCGACGTCCGCGTGGATACGTAATCCGGCATAGTTACCTCTCAGCGCCGCGCGAAAAGACAGGCAGTACGTTCCGTCCGCCGGCACATTGATCGTCTGCGAAATGGATGACGGGGCATTGTTCGCATTGATCCACCAGGCCACGTAGTAATTGCCGTCCGCGCTGTTCGAGCACCATTTGTTGTTGTTGGTCGCCCACATGACATGCGACGATCCCTGCGTCCGCGCCCAGTCCCACGATTTGAAATGCACATCCTCGTCCAAATGGCCATAATCGCCCGATGGCGTACCCACGACTTCTTCAAGGTTGCCGTTGGTTATCATCTCAACGCCGAACATGTTGCTTGCAAACTTGTCGTAAACGAGTCCATCGGTGTAGAGCGCGTTTCCGGCAAGGTCGATTTTCGAGCCATCCGCCACGGTCACCGTCCCAAGTCCGCGCCAGTCAACGGTGCTTGTCAGCGTCTGAGTCTCCGCCGTTGGGATGACGGACGGTCCAAGCGTGAGCGACTGGCACGAATACGTCGCGCCCGCGTCGTGAGCCAGACGCAAGGGCACGGTACGGCTCAGCGAAACCTTGTCGAGCAATCCACACGGATTGCTTCCACCGCCCGTTCCGTCCGAACGGAACGCAATCGTGTGTTCACCCGCCGAAAAGTCGATGAGAATCGCGGTCTCATTCCACGATGTCGCCGAACATACGGCGTATCCGCGCGAGGTGCCGTCAACGTCGGCATGCAAGCGCATGTTCAAGTACGCATTGTTTCCCGGCCTTGCCGCCGTCCAAAATGAAAGCCGGTACCGACCAGCCACGGCAATGTTCACGGTGTTGGACACCATTGCCCCGCCGCTTGAGGCGTTTCTGCACCAGAAGAAAACAGAATACGTCCCATCTTTGGCGTTAAGATTTTTACTCCACGTATTATCCTTGCTTTTGCACCATCCCGCCGTGGCGTTGGAACCGGCGATGTAAGTCCATGAAACAAGCGGATAATTTTCGAAGTTACCGTTATTTACCGACGGCGTCGCGGTGAAGTTCTCAAAGCTCGCGTTTGGAAGAACGTTGTCCGTCGAGACGATGGAGCCTTCGCCCGCGAGACCGCACACCTTGAGGGAATGTCCCGCCAAATCGACCGTCTTGCCGGCGCTGATTGTAATCGTGCCGTCAGCCGACCAGTCGGCATCGGCCGTGAGCGACACGTTTTCCGAAATCGTCCTTTGCGCATACACCGCCCCCGCGCAAAGCGCAAGTGCCGCGACTGCCATCAGTTTTCGCATGCTCATTGTCGGTTTTCCTTTCAAAGGTTGCCCTCGCGGGCGACGGGCTACTTGACGATCATCGCGAAGCCGCCGATTGTGAGGTAGCCGTTGGATGTCTGCTTTGGGCGACGTCCGTTCAGGCGGATTTTCGCTCGCGTCGCCGCGTCGAGCGCGGCGTTCACCTTCACCGCCTTGGCATAAGCGCCGTCCGCACTCTCTATCGCAAGCGTTTGGCCGTCCGCGACCGTAACATTCGCCAGCGTAAGCGCCGCGCCCGCGCCGACCGCGAGTGTCGAGTTCGCCGTCACATTGACCGCCGCCGTCGTGTTCGCCGTCCCCGCCGCGCACGCGAGCGTTCCGCCTTCAAGCGTGAACGGCACGTTCGGCGAAACGGCGCCGTCCACACCGAGCAGCAGCGTGCCGGCCGTCACGCGAACGGCGTTGTTGGATGCGAGAAGCGTTCCCTGCATCTCCATCGTGCCGACACCGGCCTTCGCGAGAGCACCGTTGGGATAGGTGCCGTCGTTCGTAATGTTGCCCTGCATGATGAAGTCGGACGCCTCGCCGGACACCGTATCTGCAACATCAACCGTGTAGGTGCGCAACGGTCCGCTTGCCGTCTTCGTTTCTCCAACTATGCTGAGGTTACAGGAGCAAGTCGAGACGCCCTCACCTACTATACGCCAAGTAGGATTTACCTTGTGTCCGACACGCGTGGATGCGCCTTCCGTCACAACCGCGCCGTTCGTCAATACGAGATTGTTGATGTACTTTGAGCTGTAGTCTAGGTTGAGCGTCGCGGCATCGATCACCACCGTCTGTGCGGAATGATGGAACGTCCACGACTTCTTTGAATAGAGAGCAGTTCCGGGATGCATGGTTATCATCTCGCATCTGATGCCGTCAGTGTAACCGCCTCCGGCGGTCAGGTTGAGCTCCGTGTTACCGTAGCAGTCGGTCGTTTTGTCGGCAAGAGCGTTCTTGTTCGCCGCATTGAACACCATGGAGTGGGTTACGTCGTCCCCGTCGGACTTGATGACATACGTGCTGTCGGTCATCGTATTCGCGCCGCTCGCGTTGACTGTCGCCGTCGCCCTCGTCGCCTTTGTACTTACCCACAGCGGCGACTGCCTCGTAGCGGTGAGGTTGCCGGAGTTGTAAGATGTATCGGATGGAAGCAGGTACCTGTTGCCATAGATGGCAGTCAAGTCAGCGCCGTTCAACGCATACCCCTTCGAGATGTACAGCGCCTTGACACGTTTTATCTCGACCTTTCCGTCGCCCTGGCGTAGCACAACGTCAACTGCCCGCATGTAGGAATTGTCTGCCATCTTATACTGCAGCTGGCAGCCGGCGGTCGTGTTGTCGTTCGTCCAGCCAAACGCAATCACGGGCACCTCGCCGCAATAAGTCCCCTGAAGATACCCGGAGCGCAACACGATCTCGCTCAACGAATATTCCGTCGTAAGCGTCTGCCAGTTGTCGTTTTTTGCGAGGTTGCCAGACTTGAACACCACCGTCGATTCTCCTCGCGCGTTGGCATCGAACGTCACTTCCACGCCCTTGCCAGAAACTGCCGGAAGCGTCTGCGTTCCGTCGATGTCAAACGTCAGCTTGCTCTTCGACCCGCTCCTCGGCCCGATGTCGATTCTCTTGGGCTGGTAGTACGATGCAGTCGTGACGCCGGAAAGGAGCGACGCCGTTCCGTTCTCGTACTTGAACATCCGCTGCCCAAGCTTGTTCTGGTTCTTGAAGTATCCGGAGGTGAGCTTCCGCCCCGTGATGTCGTTGCCGACCTGCTTAAATTCCATGTAGAAGCCTTTTGTGTGCGTTCCGTCCCACTTCTGAAGTTCAAATCGCATGGTGTCGCCGTCACGCTCAATGTTGTATGGGTAGTAAAGGAACCCATCGGTATATGTGACATTAGTACCCGTGCCAACCTTGCCATAGCAGTAAAGAGGCACAATGTCCTCAACTCTGGCGTTTCGATAGAGCGTTTCGGAAGTCGTGCCGAGGAAGGTCCCCCCCGTCCAAGTCATGTTCGTGACGCCGCAGATTTCAAGCGCGCCAGCGGCGTTGAAGCCGCCGACGATCACGGACTTGCCGCCCGCGTCGCCGCCCTGTCCGGGGACGATCTTCGCGCCGGCGGCGAAGTTGAGCCTACCATCGTCGAGCGTCAGCGTCTCGCCCGGATCGGGATTCATGTACAGTTCTTGTATCGCGCCGCTGTCGTTGTACTCGAACACGATTTTGCAGTCGGAAAGCGTGACGAGCTGCCTAGCCTCCGAATCGGCGACGATCGACGCGGCAGAATACGAATGGGATCCGCGCGCAATTGTCAGCGTGCCGTTGCCGAAAATGCGGATCGAACCGAGGGCGACGTCACTGTCGAGCGAAACCGTCGCGTCGCCTGAAAGCACGACGACCGCGTCGCCGGACGTCGGAGCGGACGTACTCTCGCCGCCGACCTGCCAATCCGCCTCGCCCCAGACCGCGCTTGCGCCTGTACCAAGTTTGAGGACTGGAGGCAATTCATAAACTCGTGTTCGGCATCAGTTGAGGCATGAAGGGGCATTGTGCCATAACTGAAAAAAGCCATTTTCCAGTGTTTGTAGCAAAGGGTGCCGCCGAAGGGTATGACAAGGCTGGCGACCCGTCGGGGACGCCTTTGGGTTTCATGCCCATTTCCGGGCATTCCATTCAGCAGAGCATGGCAGACCGCATCGTCTGCTCGACGACGACGACGAGAACGCCGTACATGAGATGCTGCCAGACCTTCATCGGATCGCGGACGC
>CACZAK010000226.1 GCA_902779075.1 uncultured bacterium
CAGCCGCGTGAAGGGCAAGGTCCGCAACTTCACGAACTACGGCGCGTTCATCGAGCTCGAGGAGGGCATCGACGGCATGATCCACATCTCGGACATGTCCTGGACTCGCAAGATCAACCGTCCGTCCGAGTGCCTGCAGAAGGGCGAGGAAGTGGAGGCGATCGTCGAGGCCGTGGATCCGAAGGAGCAGCGCATCTCCCTCAGCCTCAAGAAGGCGAACCCCGATCCTTGGTCCGAAATCGCGTCCAAGTACCCGATCGGAGCGCTCGTGAAGGGCAAGGTCTCCAAGATCGCTTCCTTCGGCGCGTTCATCGAGCTCGAGGACGGCGTGGACGGCCTGGTGCACATCTCGCAGATCTCCGACGAGCGCGTGACGCATGTCAAGGACGTCCTGAAGGAAGGCCAGGAGGTTGAGGCGCGCGTTGTGAAACTCGACCGGAAGGACCGCCGCATCGGACTGTCCATGACGGCCGTCAACATGACGGAGGAGCAGGTCAAGGCCCTCGAGGCCGAGGCCGAGCCTACCTCCGAGACGACCAGCTCGGCATCCAGCGACATGGACTTCGGCAGCCTCGGCGCGGCGTTCGACGACGCGTTCCAGTCCCAGTCCGTGGTGTGGCAGCCTGGCGAATCAGACAAGTAAACTCTCAACGAAAGGATATGAACCATGTCCAGAGTATGTGAAATCTGCGGTAAGAAGCCTGCGGCCGGACGTCACATCGTCCGCAAGGGTTCGCCGAAGTACAAGGGCGGCATCGGTCTGCACACGACCGGTATCTCGAAGCGCCGCTTCCTGCCTAACCTGCACACGGTGCGCGTCTCCGACGGCAAGGGCAATACTTGCCGCAAGACGGTCTGCGCCCGTTGCATCAAGTCGGGCAAGGTCACGAAGGCATAACGCTTTCGGCCTGTAAAACGAAAGCAAAACAGAAAAGGCCGGGGCTTACGCTCCGGCCTTTTTTACGCGGGCGACGGCGGCATGCCAACCGGAAAGTGCTGCTGCGCGCTCGAGATCGCCGATTGCGGGCGTAAAGCGTTTCAAGCCCCCGACGTTGGCCTTCAGTTCTGAAGCCCCGCTCCAGAAGCTAGTGGCGAGTCCGGCGAGGTACGCCGCGCCGAGGGCTGTCGTCTCCACGCACTTCGGTCGTTCGACAGGGACGCCGATCACGTCGCTCTGGAACTGCATGAGGAAGTCGTTTGCCGAAGCGCCGCCGTCCACGCGGAGCGCGTTGAGCGCGATTCCGGCGTCTTTCTTCATCGCCTCAAGGACGTCTGCCGTCTGGTACGCAAGCGACTCGAGCGTGGCGCGGACGACGTGGTTCTTGTTGACGCCGCGCGTGAGGCCGAGGATCGCACCGCGCGCATACTGGTCCCAGTACGGCGCGCCTAGTCCGGTGAAGGCCGGTACCATATAGCACCCGTTGGCGTTGGGAACAGATTTCGCCATCGCCTCGGAATCGGACGCGCGGGCAAGCAACCCCAGTTCGTCGCGTAGCCACTGGATCGCCGCGCCGGCGGTGAATACGCTGCCTTCGAGCGCATACGACACCTTGCCGTCAAGCCCCCAGGCGATGGTGGTGAGGAGCCCGTTCTTGGAAGGGACGCGCCGGTCGCCCGTGTTCATCAGCATGAAGCAGCCGGTGCCGTACGTGTTTTTCGCATCGCCGGCCTCAAAGCAGGTCTGGCCGAACAGCGCGCTCTGCTGGTCGCCCGCGACGCCCGCGATGGGAAGGGGCGCGCCGAAGACATCTGGCGCGGTCTCACCGAAGCTGCCGCTCGACGGGCGCACATCGGGAAGCATAGACTTGGGTATCTTGAACTCGCGCAGGATGTCGTCATCCCACTTGAGCGCGCCGATGTCGTAGAGCATCGTGCGCGAGGCGTTGGAGTAGTCGGTGGCGTGGACCTTGCCGCCGGAGAGGTTCCAGATGAGCCATGTATCGATTGTTCCGAAGATGAGGCGTCCCGCCTCGGCGTCCGCGCGCGCGTCGGGGACGTTTTCGAGAATCCAGCGGATCTTCGTGCCGGAGAAGTACGCGTCGGGGATGAGTCCGGTTTTCTCGCGGATGGAGTCTGCGAGGCCGCGGCGCTTCAGGTCGTCGCAGTATTCGCTCGTGCGGCGGCACTGCCAGACGATCGCGTTGTAGACGGGCTTGCCCGTCTCGCGGTTCCACACGACTGTCGTCTCGCGCTGGTTGGTGATGCCGATGGCGGAGATTTCGGCGGGCGTTGCGCCGGCCTTTTTGATCGCCTCGCGCGCGACGGCGCGTTGCGTCTCCCAGATTTCAATGGGATCGTGCTCGACCCAGCCCGGCTTCGGGTAGATCTGGCGGAACTCCTTTTGGGAGACCGACACAATGTGCCCTGCGTGGTCGAAGAGAATCGCCCTGCTCGACGACGTTCCCGCGTCTAGCGCCAATACGTACTTTGAGTTCATCATTTTTCCTTTCATCTCAATCATGAGGGCCAAGGGAAGACCTTGTAGAGGCCGACCGCCGCAAGCGCGCCGACGAACGGCGCGAGCGCGGGCACCCAGGCATAGCGCCAGTTCGCCGAAGCCTTGTTCGACATCGGCAGAAGAGAGTAGACGATTCGCGGACCGATGTCACGGGCGGGATTGATCGCGTACCCGGTGAGACCTCCCATCGACATGCCGATGGAGACGATTATCGTGAACACGAGAAGGTAGTTGACGCCGCCGGCGATGCCAGGCACCTGGGCGATGCCCTTGATCGCGAACACCAGCACGAACGTGCCGAGGGCTTCGGCGAAGAAGTTGCAGGGCGGGCACGGGATGCTGGGCGTGGTGCAGAAGCAGGCGCGCTTGGCCAAACCATCGGAGGTGGCGGCGAAATGCGTGTAGTAGAGCGCCCATACGAGGAACGCACCGATCATGGCACCGAGCATCTGTCCGGCGATGTACCAGCCGACAAGTCCCGGCGCAAGGCTGCCGTCCGCCGCCAGCGCGAGCGTGAGCGCGGGATTGAAGTGCGCCCCAGACGCCGCGCCAAAGATGAAGGCCGGCATCAGGACCGCAAGGCCCCATCCCAAGGTGATCTGCACCGTGCCACCACCTTTCATACCGGATTTCTCCAGCAGCACGTTCGCCACCACGCCGTTGCCGAGCAGAATGAGAATCGCCGTTCCCACCAGCTCCGCGAGAAAACATGTCATTCCATTCATGTGCCTTCATCTCCTTCTTGTCGTTGGGTTTGCGAAATTATACCAAATTCCCCGGCCTCCGCGCAAATCGTACGAATGCTGCTGGAAAGGCGTTTCTTCTCCGTCAAATGTTTGATAAACTAATCGCCTTTACACTCTTGCGTATGTAAACGTCCATGTCGCGAGTGCGGACGCGATGGGCACCCTATATATAAGGACGCGCGCGCGAAAGATTACCCCCTCCATCCTCCAAGACTCCGAAACTCCCAGCAGCGAAAGCAAGACGTTTTGCCTTTGAACTGCTTTGCTGCTTGTTATGGCCTATAGAGCCCCAATTTCTGACACCTAGGTGTCATACCCTCTGACACCTAGGTGTCACACCCACTGACACCTAGGTGTCACACCCACTGACACCTAGGTGTCACGGATCACGGAAAGTGATTGGAAGCTCTTCCTTGGCGGATTTAGCGATGCCTGTCCAGGTGTACTCGGCTCACGCCAACGAAAAATACAACATCCTATCGCGTGGTCGGAGGGGTGCTGTGATAATGGGGATTATGCTATAATATTCGCTAGGAAGCCTTGAGCTTGACAAACAAGAGGAATAAACTATGAGAAAAGTGGCAGTAAAGATGGTCGTGGGTACGGTGGTTGCGGTCTGCGCGACGGCCAGTGCATACGAGGTGAAGCTTGATATTTCGCCTGATCGCGTGAGGACGCCGCTGAAGGTGGACATGGAGCGCATCGGGACGCTGTGTCCGCGTGGCGTGGAAGAAATTCACGGTTCCAACTGGACGCTTGGATGCGAGACGCTTGACCGCGACTTCGCCGACTTCGAGCAGTACAAGCGCTTTCTTGCCCCGCTTGGCATCAAGACAATCCGCCTTCAGGCAGGTTGGGCGAAGTGCGAGCCGGAGAAGGGAAAATACAATTTCGGATGGCTTGACAGCATCATCGACTACGCCTGTTCGCAGGGCATCAACGTCCTGCTTGAGACCGGCTATGGCAATCCCGTGTACAAGGGCGGTGGCGGATGGGACCTCGGCGCGGGGTTCCCGACGTCCGAAGAGGGGCTTGCCGGCTGGGACCGCTGGGTTGAGGCGATGGCGACGCGCTACAAGGGGCGCGTGCGCGACTGGGCGATGTGGAACGAACCGGACTGCGGGGGAAAGACGCCGGAGTCGATTGCAGCGTTCAACATCCGCACGGCGAAGATCATCAAGCGCATCATCCCCGATTCTCGCATTGCGGGGCTCTCCCTCGCGGGCAACAATCCGGGGCATCTCGAGAAGTGCCTCAAGGCGATGGGCGAGGACGTGAAGCTCTTCGACTGGATCATCTATCACGGTTACGCGCCAGCTCCGGAATCGTCTTACGAGAACGTTGAGAAGCAGAAGGAGGTTCTCGCCAAGTACAACCCGAAGGCGAAGATGCGCCAGGGCGAGAACGGATGTCCAAGCGAGATGGCCACGAAGTTCGCGCTCAGCGGCATTCCCTGGAGCGAATACTCACAGGCGAAATGGGACATGCGGCGGATGCTCGGGGACCTCGGACACGACGTGGAGTCGAGCGTGTTCACTATCTGCGACTTCAACCACAGGGGACGGGAAATCAACCTGAAGGGACTTCTACGCATCAACTGGGACAAGGAGGTCATCGCCGTCAAGCGGGCGTATTATGCCGTGCAGAACGTGGCCAGCGTCTTTGATGACACGTTGGAACGCGTGAAGGGTTCTCGATTCGGCACGAGGGACACGACCCTCTCCACCTACGAATACAAGAAGTCCGACGGGCGGCGGGTTCTCGTGTTTTGGACCCATGCGGACGAAACCAAGGCCCTGAAGCCGAAGTATGCGCGTCCCGGCGACTCGTTCGAGACCCGGCCAGCGGTGTTCAAGTATCCCGGCGGAAAGCCTTTCAAGGATCCTGTCTGGATCGACCTCTTTACGGGGCGTGTGTATGCGTTCCCGAAGAGCAACCAGATCGTCGTGCCCGCCGGCGTCGTCTTCATCGACGTACCCGTCTATGATTCGCCGTGCGTCCTCACCGATCGCAGCGCCGTGGAAATCACGCGTTGAACAGCTACAACGTCGTCAGCATATTAAGGAGCAGGGAAAATGAGAAATGTTTTTTGTGCATTGGCAGGTTGCCTCGTTTCGGTAAGTGTATGGTCTGCTGCGTTTGAGACTGCCGTGTGGCGCGGCGAAACGGCGTATGTCAAGATTCCAGAAGCGATGCAGGACAAAGCTTCCGTCCTTTACGGGCGTCCTGCTGGGGGTGACATTTCGCTCACGCGTCTCCGTTTCGACGAAGTGAAGTACGACTTGTCGGAGCTGACCAAGAACAAAGACGGCAAGACGGTCCGCAAGATCACCGGCAAGGGGTCTGTCCCCGACGTGTGCAGGGAGTGGAAGTCGGGCGACACATCGAAGCCGACGATGATCAAGGTTGCTGTCAGGCCAGATGCGAAGCCGGTGAAGAGGATGTTCAAGTTGGACAAGACAGGTGATGATTCATTCGCTGTGACGATTGTCGATCGCATGTTGCCGCCGGTGAGGGAATGGAAATACTTTCTCGATCTCTGGCAGCATCCGTGGGCCGTCTCGCGCTACTTCAACGTCAAGCCGTTCTCGAAGGAGCACTACGCGAGGATGGAACCGATCTGGCGCGCGCTTGCGGACTGCGGCTGCAAGGCGCTCACCGTGACGCTTCTCGACCTTCCATGGAATCACCAGTGCTACGATGGTTACTATTCAATGATTGGCCGAGTGAAGAAGGCGGATGGCTCGTGGGTTTTCGACTACACGCTTTTCGACGAATACGTCGCGTTCGGGCGCAAATGCGGTCTCGGACCCGACATCGCCTGCTACTCGATGTGTCCGTGGCGATACAGGATGACGTGGAAGGATGCTGACGGGACGTATCATCGTGAAAAGCTGCTTCCGGGAACGCCTGCGTTTGAGGACTACTGGGGACCGTTCCTCGTTGACTTTGCTCGGCACCTCAAGGAGAAGGGCTGGTTCGAGGACACCTACATCGCGATGGACGAGCGCGGACCGGATGACGTGCGTAAAATCGCCGACCTCATCCAGAGCAAGGCACCCGGCATGAAGATCGCCATCTGCGGCAAGACGAAGCCGTCCGCGTTCAATGGCATCAAGATCGAGAACTTCTGTCAGGGGCTCATCCATCTTCGGAGCGACTTCCTGCCGGAACTCAAACCGCGCCGCGAGAAGGGCTACAAGACGACGTTCTACGTCTGTTTTTCGGCGGCCCACCCCAATACGTTCATGCACAGTCCCGCAGACGAAGGATTCTGGCTCGGCGCGTATCCAGTCATGATCGGTTTCGACGGCTTCCTCCGCTGGGCGGCGAATTCCTGGCCGAAAGATCCCTACGCCGATGCCTCGTACAAGACGGAATCCCTGCTCGTTCCGGGCGATACGTTCCTCGTCTATCCGGGCGGAGAGCTGTCCGCGCGCCTGATTTCGCTCCGTGCGGGCGTTGTCGCCGCCGAGAAGATGAGGATATTGAGGGAAGAGGGAACAGGAAAGAGGGAAGAGGAAATCAAGCGGCTGGCCGCGCCCTACGGTTTTCGCGGGGCGGTGCATAACGCCTTTGACTTCTCCGCCTTCCGGCGTGACGTTGAGTCGTTCGTGAACGCCGAGGCCGCGTCCGGACCGCAGCTCTACATGGCGGGGGATTCCATCATGACGGAATACACGCCGAACTGGTTTCCGCAGTATGGCTGGGGACAGTCCCTGAAGTCGCAACTTCGCCCGGAGCGGCTGGAGCGCGCGGCGTTTCCGCGAGTCGGGGCGTTGGGAGAAGTGCATCGCGTCCGCGCTCAAGCCCGGCGACTGGGTAATCGTATCGTTCGGACACAACGACATGAACAAGCGTCGCAACAAGCCGCCGAAGAACGACTATTCCACAGTTGACGAGTACAAGGCGTTCCTCAGGGGCTTCGCAGCCGATGCGCGGGCGAAGGGCGCGAACATCGCCTTCGCGACGTCGATTGCGCATTCGTCCGGGTTCCGCGAGAAGGACGGTGCGATGTCAGTGGACGGCGGCGCGACGGGGCTGGGGCCGTATGTCGCGGCGATGCGCGAGACCGCCGCCGAACTCGGCGTGCCGCTCCTTGACCTCAACCGCTATGCAGAAGAGAAGCTCCCGAAGATGGGACTGGAAAAGGCGAAGGCGCTC
Source organism: uncultured bacterium (assembly GCA_902779075.1). Next base: position 7,369 of record CACZAK010000226.1, read on the forward strand.
TACATGTATGTCAAGCCGGGTGAATACGCAAACTATCCCAAAGGCAAACAGGATGCTGCACACGTCCGCGACGCGGGTGCTTATTTCTACGCTCGGGGGGCCGTAGAAATGGCATGTAAGCAGGGGATTTCCCTTGCCGATCTCTGGAAAGACCCGTCGAGTGTCCAGTTCGTACCATCCGTGTCGACCGTGCGACCGTAGGCGGCCCGCCTCACGCACGTTTTGTGAAAGGCCCCATAACCACCATAACCTCATTACCCAAGATTGAGGATAATATGGCAAAATGGCGAAGTCAGATATGATATACTATTCGTTCCAACGCGAAAATGGATAAAAGAGAAGAAAGAGGAAAAAAGATGACATTGTTCGAGGAGTTGAAGGCGCGCGGACTCGTTGAGGCCGTGACGGACCCCGAGATCGAGAAACTGCTCGAGACGCCGCAGACGGTGTACTGCGGCTTCGACCCATCTGCTGCTTCGCTACAGGCGGGGAACCTCGTGTCCATCATGGTGCTCCGCCGCTTCCAGCAGGCCGGGCACAAGGTGATCGCCCTCGTGGGCGGCGCGACGGGCCTCATCGGCGACGAGCGCGATTGAGTTCCTGCGCGACATCGCGATCAACTTCCGCGTGCCCCAGATGCTCGCGAAGGAGAGCGTAAAGAAGCGCCTTGAGGCGAGCGAGGGCGCGCTCACCTTCACCGAGTTCAGCTACCAGATTCTCCAAGGCAACGACTTCCTCCACCTCTTCGACACCTTCGGCTGTTCCATCGAGGTGGGTGGTGCCGACCAGTGGGGCAACATCACGGCCGGCACCGACCTCGTCCACCGCATGCGCGGCAAGACGGCATACGGCCTCACGTTCCCGCTGCTCCTCGACTCGACGGGCAAGAAGTTCGGCAAGAGCGAGGGCAACGCGTTGTTCCTGAACGGACAGATGACGAGTGTCTACGACTGGTATCAGTACTTTCTCCGTGCGGCCGATGCGGATGTGATCCGCTACTTGAGGGTGTTCTCGCTCAGGCCGCTCGACGAGATCGCCGAGCTCGAGGCGCAGATGAAGGCGAACCCCGAGGCGCGCATCCCGCAGAAGGCGCTCGCGGAGGAAATCACGCGTCTCGTCCACGGCGAGGAAGGGCTCAAGACCGCACTTGGCGCTACCCAGACGCTCTTCGGCGGCTCCGTGGAGGGGAAGAGCGCGGACGAGCTGGAGACGATCTTCAAGGACGTGAAGAGCGCGGAGCTCGCGAAGGCCGACTGCACTGGCAAGCCCGTCTTCATGGTCGCGGCGGACGCGGGCATGTTCAACTCGCGCGGCGACGCGCGCCGCATGGCGCAGCAGGGGGGGCTCTCGCTCAACGGCGCGAAGATCGACGCGAACCGCGCGTTTGCGGAGTCCGACTTCGTTGATGGTCGCGTGGCCGTTCTCCGCAGCGGCAAGAAGAACCACTTCCTGTTGAAGGTCCGCTGATTAGATTTAGCCACAAAGAACGCAAAGGTCACAAAGACTTTGTGCTCTTTGTGTTCTTTGTGGCAAAAAAATAAAAGTCGGCATTTCGATGAAAAGGCTGGTTGCATACTTGATTCTTCTCGCTTGTGTCGCGTGTGCGCAGGAGGGCGAGTTGGTCATCGCACGGCGCAAGCCGTCCGAGATGCCGAAGACCGTCACGTCTGCCGGTGGCTTCGTGAGGGTGGTGGCGGCGGACGTGCCGGGCGACCCGATGGGGTTCCGTCTGCCAATCCTCCAGTTCGTCACCCGTAACCTACGGGCGCTAGAGAAGGCATACAAGCTTGAAATGCCGCGCCGCGCGGAATCGGGTATCGTAATCCACGCGCTGGACGGCCGTACGAACGACACGCGCGTGATTGTACGCACGATGCGTCGTGACGACACTCTCGTCACTCGCGTGTGGCTGCCGTCGCCGGGTTTTTCCGATTTGGAACAGTTGCGTTTCGAGATCGCCCGTGCCTACCTGCGCGCGTGGATCGACCGCGCCGCGCCGAGCGGCGTTACGCCGGGCGAATTACCGGACTGGGTGGTGCAGGGCGCTCTGCGCGCCGCCGACACTGAAGTGGCCCATGACGACATACGGTTCGTACTGGGACTCTGGAGTTCGGCCCGTCTGCCGTTTTTCCCTGCTCTTTGTTCTGATCTCCGCGTTGTGAAGGGCCCCGCCGCAGCCTTGCCGGGGTACGTGGTGGGGTACATCCGCGAGAAAAACGTTTTCAAGAAGACCTTGGAATATCTTGCGTCAGGTGCCGCGTGGAACGGCGCGTGGTTAGCTGAACAGCTGACTGGCGAACAGGACCCCGTCGAGCAGGACCGCGTATCGGACGAGCGGCTGGCGCGCTTGTCGCGCGCAGTGCTTTCGCCGGGCCGTGCGAGTGCATGGGATATACAGACCTTCGCCTCGCGTCTGAATCTCTATCCGGCGACGTTCGACCGGACCCTTGGCACGAGCGCCATGTCTTGCTCTTTCGCAGAGGCCATAGAGTTGTCGGCAACGGATGGGAACGTTCGCGTTGCGGCCGCTCAGAAGGCGCGCGAGATGCCGATGTACGTGGTCGGACGCGGCGAGGAGCTGATGGCGGTGGGCGAGGCGTACAGGAAATTCCTGCTCGCCGTTGCGCGCGGGGAACCGCCTGCGGAATTACGCGCGCGTCTGCGGGAAGCCGATGCGCTCCTTGCCCCTCTCCTTTCGCCAGCCAAATAACTACGCATCAGACCCTTCGCGGAGCAGTTCTTTGAACTTCAGGCCGAAGCGGCCGAGGTATTTCGAGAGACGGTCAGAGTCGTTGCTAGACTTCTTTGCCTGGCGCGACACGGCGAAGAGTTTCTTCGCGGCGTCGGCGGTGGATGACGAGGCACGGCAGACGGCGACGACGTGCGCGAGTTGCGCAAGATCGAAACTGTCGTATCGCGCGGCGTAGTCCTTGCCGAGGAGTTCTGCGAGGATGGCATTGTTGTCCGTAGCGTGCGCCGTATCGCGAGCGCCACCCGACGGCATTCGTGCGATTTCCTCTATGACGACGTCCTCGGTGATGCGTCCGCCATCGGAGAGCGTGGCCATGCGTACGACCATCGCGTTGAGGTCGCGGAAGTTGCCGTGCCAGGGCGTGGTGGGGGCGAGCGCGAACTTGAGGAAGCGGGCGCGCGCCTCCTTGCTGAACGACACGTGCTT
>CACZAK010000227.1 GCA_902779075.1 uncultured bacterium
TGAACGTGTTCATGATCTTCCGCGTGGCCGTGCGCGCGATCTGGCGCAACAAGACGCGCAGCGCCCTCACGATGCTCGGCATCATCTTCGGCATCGCGGCCGTGATCGTGGTGCTCGCGATCGGACGCGGCGCCTCACTCAACATGGTCGCCGAGATTTCGAAGATGGGCAACAACATGGTGATGATCTTCTCCGAGCAGCGACACGCCGCCGCTGGCGTACGCGGCGCGGCCGGCGAAGGGCAGAGCCTCACGGCTTCGGACGGCCTCGCCATCAGGCGCGAACTCTCGCACCTCGTGCAGGCCGTCACTCCGGAGGTCCGCACGCAGATGCAGGTGGTCTACGCCGAGAAGAACTGGAGCACGACCGTCTACGGCTGCTCCACCGAGTTCAGCACGATCCGCAACTGGGACGTGGTGGAGGGGAGTTTCTTCGACGAACTGGAGGAGAAGCAGTGCGCGCGCGTGTGCCTGATCGGCCGGACGGTGGCCACCAACCTCTTCCCCAACGACGACCCCGTGGGACGCACGATCCGCATCGGCAACATGCCGTTCAAGGTGAAGGGTGTGATGGGTGTGAAGGGCGTGGGAGGTTTCGGACAGGATCAGGACGACGCCGTACTCGCGCCCTACACCACCGTGAAGCGCGTGCTGCAGGCCTCCAAGTTCCCCGACAACGTGCGCCACATCAAGCTCTCGCTCTACTCGATGGACCAGCTTGACGAGGCGAAGCGCGAGATCGGTCTGCTCCTTCGCCAGCGGCACCGCCTTGCGGACGACGATGACGACGACTTCCGTATCATAGACATGGCGGAGATCACCTCCACGATGAGCGCCGTCTCGAGTACGATGACCGTGCTCCTCGCGGCCGTCGCGGCAATCTCGCTCCTTGTGGGCGGCATCGGCATCATGAACATCATGCTCGTGTCCGTCACGGAGCGTATCCGCGAGATCGGCCTCCGCATGGCCATCGGCGCCACTCCCGCCAACATCCTCGGGCAGTTCATCCTCGAGGCCGTTGTGCTCTCCACCCTCGGCGGCGCGCTTGGCGTCGCGCTCGGCGTCGCGGGTGCCCAGACGATCGGCAACCTCCAGGGCTGGCCGATCCTCGTGGAGCCATCGTCGGCTATCGGGGCGTTCCTCTTTTCGGCGTTCGTGGGCATGTTCTTCGGCTTCTACCCCGCTTGGCGCGCAAGCCGTCTAAATCCCATCGACTGCCTTAGGTACGAATGACAAAAAGGAGGTCCCCACATGCTTGAAGTGTGCGTAGATTCAGTTGAATCGGCTATCGCCGCCGAAGAAGGCGGAGCGGACAGGCTAGAGCTCTGCTCGTCCCTTGTAATCGGGGGCGTCTCGCCCACGGCTGCGCTCTACGAGGCCATTCGCCGTCGCGTCGCGTTGCCGGTGCGCGCCATGGTGCGTCCGCGCTTCGGCGACTTCCTCTACACGGATTTCGAAAAGGAGACGATGCTCGCAGAGGCGTCCGCGTGGCGTACGCTGGGCGTTGAGGGCGTTGTGGTCGGCGCGTTGCTGCCCGACGGACGCCTCGACTCTGGATTTCTGCGCGAGTTCATCGCAGCCGCCGGGGGAATGCGCGTCACACTCCATAGGGCATTTGACGTCAGCGGCGACCCTTTTGAGTCGCTTGAGGAGGCGATTGCGCTTGGCTTTGACACTATCCTGACGTCCGGTCAGAAGTCGTCCTGTCGGCTTGGTGCCGCGCTCATAGGCGAACTGCACCGGCGTGCGGCGGGGCGCATAGACATCCTTGTAGGCGCGGGCGTGGACGCCGCAGCCATCCGCGAGCTGCGTCCCGTCACTGGATGCAGCAGCTTCCACATGTCAGGGAAGGTAACGCTTGAGAGCGGCATGAAGTTCCGTCGTGAGGGTGTGCCCATGGGAATACCCGGAATGAACGAGTTCTCCGTGTGGCGTACGGACGCCGCGCGCATCCGCGCCGCTAGGGAAGTGCTTTCATCGTTGTGAAATAAGTCTGGAGGAAAACATGAAGAAGATGCTTGGAATAGAGTTCGGGTCAACGCGCATCAAGGCCGTACTTGCGGACGAAAACGGCAAGGTGCTCGTGTCCGGATCGTATGGCTGGGAAAACCGCCTGCTGTCCGGCGGCGTGTGGAGCTACAAGCTCGAGGACGCGCTGAAGGGCATGCAGGTCGCATACGCGGAACTGAAGGCCGCATACCGCAAGGCGACGAGCAAGACGCTAGACTCTCTTGACGCGATTGGCATCTCGGGCATGATGCACGGCTACCTGCCGTTCGATGCGCGCGGCAAGCAGCTCGCGCCGTTCCGCACGTGGCGTTGCACGATTACTGCGGAAGCTTCCGGAAAGCTCACCAAGGCGTTCGACTTCACGATCCCGCAACGCTGGAGCGTGGCGCACCTTTACCAGCGCGTCCTCGACGGAGGCGTGGAGCTGAAGAGCCTTTCGTTCCTCACTACGCTTGCAGGGTGGATTCACTACAAGCTGACGGGCGAGAAGGTACTCGGCCTTGGCGAGGCGAGCGGAATGTTCCCGGTCGATCCCGCTACTAAGAACTACGATGCGAAAATGGCGCGCACGTTCGACCGCCTCGCGGCGAAGAAGGGCAAGCTCCCGTGGAAGGTGCTGGACGTGCTGCCGCGTCCGCTCCCCGCCGGCGAATGCGCGGGCGCGCTCACGGAGGCGGGGGCGCGTCTTCTTGACCCGTCCGGCGACCTTGCGTCTGGAGCGCTCGCTGCGCCGCCGGAGGGCGATGTGCAGACCGGCATGGCCGCCACGAACACGGTGCGCCCCGGCACCGCAAATATTTCAGCCGGCACGAGCGCGTTCGCCGTCGTCGCTCTCGCGAAGCCTCTTGCGAAGAGGCATCCCGAGATTGACGTGTGCGTGTCGCCTACCGGCGCGCAGGTTGCGATGAGCCACGCGAACACGTGTACGAGCGACATCAACGCCTGGGTGGCGCTTCTGGGCGGCGACTACGACCGGCTCTTCAAGGAGGCGCTCAAAGGCGCGCCGGACTGCGGCGGCGTGGTGTCCGTGCCGTTCTTCGGCGGCGAGCCCGTGGTGGGGATGACGCAGGATCCGGGCGACGCGATGGGCGGCTGCGCGGGGTGTCCGCTCGTCACGCGCGCGACGGACGCCGACTTCACGCTCGCGAACTTCATGCGCGCGCACATCTACTCCGCGTTTGCGGCCGTGCGCATTGGCCTCGGGATCCTTTTCGACGAGGGGCTGAAGCTCAAGGGCATTACTGGACACGGTGGCATCTTCAAGACGCCCGGCGTGGCGCAGCAGGTTCTCGCGGATGCGGTGAATGCCCCGGCCACGTGTCTTGAGACGGCCGGCGAAGGCGGCGCGTGGGGCATGGCGCTTCTTGCCGCGTACGCGCACGCGCGCCAGTCGGCCAAGGCCACATGTACGCTAGAGGACTTCCTCGCGAAGAGAATCTTCGCAGACGCGAAGGGCGTGACGCTCAAACCGACGCGCGTCGGCGTGAAGGGCTACGCCAAGTATCTGGAGAGATTCGGGGCGGCGCTTGTGGCGGATGCCGTCGCATCAAAGATTCATGCTCTTTGATCGCTAAGGCTGCGAATTTTTCAGCGTCACCTTGAAGAACCTGTTGGTCGTCGTGGAGAGTTTGTCCTTCGGCACCTCGCTCCATCCGCCTGTGGGCGGAAAATCGCGGCATCCCCAGATCGTGTAGGTCCGTGCCGTGCCTAGGTCGGGCGTCCATGAAAGCGATGGAACGCCGTTCGTGACGGCGATGGAGAGCGTAAAGTCGTCATTTGGATTCGAGGGGTCAAGCCCCGCGAGCCAGTTCGCCCAGAGCGTGCGCCCGTTCGCGCCGACGATGTTCGCGAACGCGCCGAATGTCTCGCCGTGCTGTGCGTAGGCGAGGGCGTTAGTGGCTGCGAGGGTCTCGAGCGCCTCTGTGCCATCTGCCGTTTCACCCGGCGCGTCGCCTGCTTTCATAGGCACTGTCGAGCGCGTGTATGCTTTGATACAGAACGCGGCAGGATTTTCGTAAGAGAATCCCTCGTTGGTATCGCTGAAAGAGATTTTTTCGTCAATAAGATCACGCCACTCAGTTATACCTGCGTTCGTGCGGCCAATGTACGTACACCCCCGCTGATGGTTTGCGTCTGCATATTGGCAGTCGAAAATGTCATCATGCACCTTGCAATGCACCAGATGGGAAGGAGAAGTTCCCAGTTGTTCGTACACGACCGTGAAATTGGAATTGTCTGAAATACGGATGGCGTCCTGAAGGGCAATGGTCGTGTAACCGGCGTGCGGAAGCGTTCCGTCCTGTGTGAGTGCGATGCTACCACCCTCGATGGGGGAAGATGTACCTCGTGTGACATTCGTGTAGATTGTGATCGTGTAGGGATTTGCGTCGATTGAAGACCATACGCCAACCGCTGCTAGTTCTTCATTCCAGGCGGACGTGAACACCGATGCTTCCAAAGTGCAGTCGCGCCAGGTGTCGCCCAGTTCGTAAACGGCCCCTAGCTTGTCGTAGCCGTAAACTGCCGTGTAATTTTCATTGGATGTCGCCGGCAGAAATACGGAATTATGGTAAATTCCCAAGCTTTTATCATAGTAGGAAACGTACCAGTAGCCCCCGGCCGTGCCATCACTTGTGCCATGGCTGTTCTTGATGAGCCATGCGCCGTTGCCGGGGGGCGTAGAGGCAAAGTTACTTGCAGGCCAGTTGTCATCCCATCCGATCACCGTAACCGCATGGTCGCAGTAATACGAGCTGTAATACGCGGAACAGCCTTTTTTTGAGGAATAAGTCCATTGCACAGGTACTGCCACTGCACCGTAAGTCATGACGGCAGACTTCATGGCCTGACGTGTCTGCTCTGTTCCGTCGAGTTCGGGCACCCACACGACATTCTGTATGTGCAGCACAGGGGACAAAGTCCGACTGGGATTCGCATCCCATTCAGATGTAGTATACCGGTAGAAGTCGTTTCTCTCAGTCACTACGCCGCCCCAGCGCAGCAGGTATGCGGCTGCCATATCGAAGTTGCCGCCGTCATCAACATTCCAACCAAAGCCAGAGAGCGATGCTATGTTCTTTTCGGACAAGTCCCATGTGCCAAGATTGGTTCTGAGAAGCTGCGTCTCAATGACGGCACACGAGGCAAAAGTCCAGCACGTATTCCATGGGTTCTGGTTCTTCACCGGCGTCACCCATCCGTAATCGCGGGAGTTCCATGATGATGGAAGGGGTGTTGACTTCAGTCGCTTGGGGGATGTCTTCGCGCCATCTGCGCGCATTATCTTTATCCGGTGTGGCGGAGGACGGAATCCAGTCGGGCGAACGTCGTCACCCACGGCGGCCATGGATATGGCCGCCGTGCAGATCATCGCCACAAGGCGGAGGAATGCTTTTTTTGCATGCCTCCGATATGGATTCTTTTCTTTCATGGGCGGAATTAGTATAGCATATTCCGGGCCCCGTTGGTGTAATTGCAAGGCTCTTTTCAGCTCTTTTCAGATTTCAGTTTTAAGCGGGCGCAGTGTTGCGCTTTCAGCATCCGTTTGGTATACTTTTACGGTGAAAGCTGCATTCAATGACCTCGTGAAGAGAAAGAAGAACATGGAAAACAATACGAATAGAAAGTTAATGCGTGTATCCTTTCTGATGGTGTTGTCGCTTTGTGCTGCGGTAACGGCGGAGACTGTGACGGCAAATCAGGCGAAGACCGCCGTGCAGCGATGGTTGTGTGACGATTCTGCGCTGGGGTGTCCGTTGCAAGGAACTGTGAGCGAGGTACGCACCTGTACGCCAACGAACGGTGCGAGTTTCCACGTGGTGAAGTTGGCCGCAGGCGGTTTCGTGGTGACGTCCGCAGATACGCGCCGTACACCAGTTGTGGCGTTCTCGTCAGGCGCGGACCTGGTTGAGGACGATGCCAATCCGCTGTGGACCCTTTTGAAGAGGGATTTGGCGATTAGAACTCAGGGCGAATCGTCCGGCGGAGGGAAACGGCTTATGGGAGCATCGTCATCGGCTGTGGAATCTGCGAACGAGGCAAAATGGGCCAAGTTGCTGGGTGGCGGTAAGAGATTGGGTTCCGCGCAGGGCGTTGCGTCCGTATCCGACGTGCGTGTGGTGCCGCTCGTGCAGTCAAAGTGGAACCAGGAAAAGGTCGGTAATGATAACTGCTACAACTACTATACGCCCAACAACTATGTTTGCGGCTGCGTGGCGACGGCTGGTGCGCAGATCATGCGTTACTTCCGCTATCCGACGGCGTCGATGCCGCAGTACACGAATCCGTTCTGTACGGTTAACGGCACGGCGACGACTTTGGTGACTCAAGGAGGCTTTTACAACTGGGATGAAATGCCGCTTGTGCCAGATTCCTCTCTGACCGATAATCAGCGGATGGCCATTGGTAAGCTGACATCTGATGTCGGAATCTGCTGTAGCATGAAATACGCTTCTGGCGGCAGTGGCACTGGGGACTATCTGATGGGACATGCCCTGACGAATCACTTCGGCTACGCGAATGCACTGGCATACAGAAAAGACGGTGACTTGAGCAAGTCTGATGAAATGAAGAACGCTTTGCTTTCGAACTTTGACGCTGGGCTGCCGGTACTGGCGAGCGTTGATGGGGCTGGGGGACACGCCATCGTCGGAGATGGTTACGGTTATAGTGACGGTACGCTCTACATCCACTTTAACATGGGTTGGGGCGGCAGCAACGATGCTTGGTATGCGCCGCCAGCTTTGGGCACCTCTAGCTAGTGTCTGCCCATTAAATCTAAAATGCTAAAATCACCAAACTTACGCTTGCATTATGCGTCTGGATGTGCTATACTATGTGCAAAGAAATCCTAGGGG
>CACZAK010000228.1 GCA_902779075.1 uncultured bacterium
GAACGCGCGTAATGGACTCGCGGGGCGGATCGGGACTCCAGAAAAGCCATTTTTGAGCCTGTGCCAGCCCCTCATGAACCGTCAAGGTGGCATTGTTCGTAAAATTCAGCGTGCTGTTCTCGAGACCGAACGTCCCGTCCTCGACGATCACATTGACGTTGCCGCCGAAGAACGACGGGGAGGTTGTTCCGGGGGAAATAGCGCCGGACGTGAGACGCAGCGTGCCGTCGGACGAACCGGTCGTGTAGCAGTCCCGGACTTGCAACTCGATTCCATCGACTTTAATCTCACGCCCGGCGCCAATCGTGATGCTGCCGGCCGACGACACAACTCCGCCTTTGTTAGGGGCCGGATTGACAAACGTCACCGTTCCGGAGCCATCCGGCAGCTCAATCGAATTGTAGCTGACCGTCCACGTGCAGGTGACCGTCCAGTCCTGCCCCGCCGGGAACACGACATCCGTTGGGGTTGACGCAGGCTCAGGCGACCAGTTCCCCTTGTCTGTCCAATAGTTGCTAGTGCCGTTCCCCGTCCACGTGTACACGTCGGCGGACGCGCCGCCCATAAGGAATACGCCTGCGGCGGCAAGCGACACTTTCATGAAACGTCCGATAATCTCTTTAATCATTTTTCGACCTCACTTTCATTAAAGCTATTTCTGATTGTCCTTGCAGTGCTGTATTATACGCTACCGCCGCCCCACCTCGTCTTCGCGCAAAGTGCGCGCGGCGGCGAATATCCGCGCCAGGCGGCGCTTCTGCTCCGCGTCGAGCCGGCCAGTGCGAGCGTCGCGCCCCATGTCGATGGCCGCGGCGCCGCCGTGGGTCACGACGTCCCCAAGCCACCGCCGGACCGATTTGTCGGGCAGGTTGAAGTCGCTGCGCGTCCAGTAGCTGCCGAAGTGCGTCAGCGCAAACCACTGCGCCCCGTCCACCGTGCGCGAACGGCACGGGACGGACGGCCCGCGCGTGACTTCGCCGGACGTATAGTCGCACGACGCCGTGTTGACGACCTGCGTAGATCCGGTCAGCAGCCCGGAGTTGAACGTGACGAGCGCGTGTCCGTTCCCGGCCCGCGCGGCGGCCGCGAGCCGCGCGGCCTTCGCGTCGGTCATACCCATGTGGCGCAAGCCGCCGTCGAACCACCAGATGGCGACGTCTTCCCCGTAGCGCCGCGACCACGTGCGGACGACGTCGGCCCATCTGTCGACTCCGGCGTCCGTCATATAGTAGTTCTTGTCTTCTGCACGGGCAAGGTTGCCGAACTTCGCCTCCACGGCAGGCTCGTCGAACGCGGGCTGGCATGGCGCATAGAGCCCCATCCGGATCCCGGACCCCTTCAGCGCGGCGATTATCTCCGCCGGTAGGTCGCGTCCGCGTCCGCAACGGGACCCCTTCTCGAAGCCCGCATACTGCTCGTAGGTCTCGTTCGGGGCGTTGTAGTAACCTGAATTCTGCCCAAGCGTAAAGAAGAAGAAGTCCGGCTTGATCTCCTTCAGGTCGCGCACAAGACCCTCGACGTCGAAGTCCCGGGCGGCATCTGGATTCTCCGCCGTGGGCCACCAATGGAGGAACACGCCGAGCTTGCCGATCATCCAGTCGGTGTCGGGGTTCTTCGCGGCCTCGACTACGGACACCTCGTACCAGACAGTTCTGTATGAGTTGCCTAAGGCAATCCGCGCGCGCCCCCCGACGTCCGCGGCAACCGGCACAACGCCCTTGCGCACCCCTGCGCCGTCGAGCGCCCAGCAGCGTACGCGCGACACCGGCACGTTTAGGGTCAATGTCGCGCTCACGCCTTCGCAGAGCTGCGGACCATGTCCCCACTTGTCGCCGCGCATAGTCGTCCAGAGACCGTCGGGGTCGTGCCACGCGCCCTTCAGACCTGGCACGCGCGTGAACTCCTGCCCAGAGTTCTTGACGAGCCCCGTGGCCGCCACCAGGATGCGGGCGGGCTTCCCGTCCGCGCCAAAGCCGCCGCGGTCGCGCGAGAGCATCGTCACGGTCGCAAAGCCGAGGCGTGTCTTGCCGATCTCAAGCGTCGCATCCTTGAAATCCACCCGCTTGCCGTCCTTGGCGAAGCCCGTGAAGAACTTGACGCTCTTCGTGTCGCACGTGACAAAACTTTCGCGCGGGCGCGAGGAGTCCCATACGAGCTCGCCGGTGTCGGCGCGCCACACGTTGTCCGCCGGCACTGGCTCGACCGTCGGCGCGGACGCGGTCCCGGTCAGATCGACGGCTATCCCGTGGCGGATGTTCTCGTTCCAGAGCGGCATCTTGTCCGTGCCGAGCGCCTCGTTCGCAAGAAGGGTCAGACGGCGGCGGCGCACGACCTGCTCGACGTACTTCCCCTCCGGCGCGGGGACGACGACCCTGTGCGCGGATTCGCGCACGGCGCGTCCGCGCGTTATCGCGGCGCACGCGGGGAAGTGCGCCTGCGTGTCAACCCTTCCGGCGTGGCTGAAGAAATACTCCGCAGCGTCCGGCGTCGCGTTAGTCGAGTGGTTCCACGTGTAGGCGAATATCCCCGCCCACCCCTGGAACGCGCCGTATGCGTGCACGAGCGGAAAGTGCTCCGACGAATAGAGCGAGGGGAACGGCTCGCTCGTCTCTGTCATGAGGAACGGCTTGCCGGCGATTCGCTGCGTGGCCTTGTAGAAGGCGTCCTCCGGAAAGTTCACCTCTGCCGTCTGCACTGAGAGCCATCCGTCCCCGCCGGTGCCGTCGGGATGACTCCAGTAGAGGTGTTCGTCCACGGCGTCGAGTCCGCAGTCTCGCGCATGCATGTACGGCGTGGAATACCCAAGCAAAGTGCCGACGACGACGCACTTCACGCCGAGGTCGTCCTTCAGGTAGCGCGCCATCGCGCGCCAGTACTTCTCGTCGAGGTCGAAGAGGAAGCGGACGAACTGGTTGGTGACGGATTCGGGGAACGCCGGGCCCGGCTTCTTCGCGGCGAGGACGTCGATCTCATCCATCGCCCCCTCGGCGCGGCGGAAGTCGTTCCACGCGCGGCGGAACTGCGACCGCCAGGGCTCCTTGAGGTCATCGACGAGTCCGCTCGCCCAGTGCGCAGGCAGCGCGCTTTCGTTGCGTATCTCCACGATCGCCACGCCGGGGTCGTCCACGTAAGAGCGCTGCGTGTAGGGATTGACGTGGGTGAGGAGCTTTTTCGCGTACCGCTTCTCGCATTCCAGGAGCCTGGGGTCGATGGCGCAGACGCCGCGGTTGAGCGAAGGCCCTTCGGGGAAGCCGAGGCGGCCGTCGAGCGTCATCCCCACGCGCAGGTTGATGTCCACGTAGACGCCGTTCTTCTCCAGGGCGTACACGAGGTAGTCGTAGCGGTCGAGCATCTCGGGGCGAAGCTCCATCCCGGTCGACCCCTTGGGGTCGAGCAGCCCGACGGGAGACTTGAACCTGAAGTTGACGAGACCCGTCGAGTCGACGTAGTGCAGCCGCACCGCGTTGAAGCCGAGCCGAGCGAGGCGCACAGCGAGCGCCTCCGCCTCGTCGTGCGTGGGGAAGCACGCCGCCCCCGTCAGGTTGACGCCGTTCAGGAATATCTCGCCGGCGTCGGTCGCGAACTTCTCGCCCTTCGCCCGCACGAAGCCGTCCGCGCCCGCCGGCGCGGCGAACCAGTCGCTGAAGTCCGCTACCGTGTGGTGCGCCGGCGTGGTGAACGTGAATGGGAAAAGCCCCTCGTCGCGGGTATCCGGCAGCGCGGCGGCCTCTTCGCCGCCTCCGGGCGGCGCCGTGCGGCGCAGCACGAGGCGGTCGATCCAGATTCCGTTCGGCCGCGTGGACCCCGGCACGTAGGCGGGCCCCGTGAACTTCACGGAGAGGTACACATCGTACCAGTTCGGGTCCACGGCCAGTCCGTCGCGCTGGATGTACCAATCGCCGAAGCGGAACGACATGTGCCAGTCGCCGGGGATCCAGAAGAGACCCTCCGAGCCGACCCAGCCCTTTCCGAGGCGGATCCAGTGGTACTTTTCGTCCGCGCCGGCCATGTCGGAGGTGATCGAGAACGTGCAGTTCATCTTCGTGCGGTCGTCGTACATGCCGCACGGCACAGGGAAGCCGCGGTGCTCCGCATCCGACTTGCCGAGCTTCCACACCTTCGCCCGGCCCGTCTCCGACTCGGCGTCCTCGACAAGCCGCCCGTTCACCGCGCCGGAGAACCTATGGTAGTCCGCGCAGCGGACTTCGTCGGCGGGGGCGTCCGCGACTTCCGCCGGAAGGTCCCTGAACCGAAGGCTGAGAAGCTCGAATTCGGTCTGGATTCCCTCCAGCATCTTCTGGCGCGCGTCCTCCGGCATCCTGGCCGCCGCGGCGTATTCGCGGCCGTACGCGAAGTAGTCGCCCTTCGCGGACTCCAGCTCCGCCTTGGCGGACGGAATCTGCCCGTAGATGCGCACGAGCTCGCGCGAGACGGACGCCATCGCGCGCGCCATACGGGCGCGCGCCGGGCCGGGGCCTTCGGCGTCGTAGGCGGACTTCACGAGCGCGCGGAACCTCTCCCAGTTCTCCCGCGTACGCCAGGGCAGCACGCGCTGGTGCCACTCGCGCGGCGTCTGGGCGGGGTTCTCCGCCTCTATCCTGCGGAGGAACCGCAGCGCCTCGAACATCCTGCCGGCGCCCTTGCCGTAGACGCGGCAGTAGGTGCGGATGAGCGATTCCACATCCGCGCCGGGGTCGGTGTAGAGCCGCGACATGAGATAGTAGTTCAGCTCGTAGAACGGCGGCGGCATCACGCCCTTGCGCTCCGACTCCATGAAGAGGTCGTCGAGGCCGTGCGCCGCGAAGAACTTCGCGTCGGCGCTGATCGCGTCGGGGGAGAACTCCGGGAAGTCGCCTGAGTACGAACTGCCGTAGAGCATGTAGTCCCACACCTGCACCTGCCGCGCGAGGCCCAGCCACTCCTCCAGGATACCGGCCTGCTTGAAGTTGAACGGGCCGGACGTGAGCGGACGGAGGTGTTCGGAGTTGCCGTAGAGGTCGCACCACCAGATCATGACATTCGGAGACGGCCTGATCGTGCCGGGGCGCGGCGGGATCTCGGTGGAGACGTAGGCGAACGTGCGGACGAGCACATCGGGGTATTTCTTCGCCGCCTCGTCGGCAATCCAGTTGATGAACTCGAGCTGCAGCCCCGCGTCGCCGCCGTTGTAGTTTTCGCCGCGCCCTTCCATCGGGCCGCGCGTGTAGCGGGCGATGGCCTTGCGGCATTCCGGGCATTCGCACATCTTGCCGATGTCGTCCTGCTGGGTGAAGTCGTAGACGAGCGGATAGTTCCCCGGGTGCTTGCGCCGGTCCTCGGCGATGAACGCGAGGAGTCTTTCGAGGCAGAGCCGCCGGACCTCGGGGTTCGTCATGCACAGCTGCCCCGTCGGCCGGCACTGGCGCCGTCCGTCGATCAGCGAGTAGTATTCGGAATGCTCCTTGAAGAACTTCTCCGGCGGCAGGTAGCAGAACGACGTGTGGCACGTGCGGGTCTTGCCGTCCGCGTCGCGGACTTCGTAGGATTCGCGGTGACTACCCTCCATCTCGTCCGTGGGCATGAGCCGCCTGCGCGACGCCCACCTGTTCCACGCGCCGCCGACTGCCGTGAAGACGGAGGCGTTGTAGATGGCCGGCTTCACGGTGCTGTCGGTGGCCGGGATCTCCAGACTGGGATCGAAATCAAACGGATCATCCCCTTCCGGCGTCAGGTAGTGGTAGCCGCAGAACCTCTCGGCGAAGTCGGCCACCGCGTAGTCGAGCCCCATGCCCGAAACGGCGTAGACGAACACGCGCCCCGGCCCGCTCCTGATCCGCCAGTCGCCGCGGCGCAGTCCCTCAGGCGAGCATCCGGCCGCGGCGGCGGCCTTGGTCCGCCCGAGATACACCGCCGAGTCAAGAGACTGCGGCTCGCGGCCCTCTACATATACGACGGGGACATTCCCCGTCACCTTCGACATCATGTTGGTGAAGTCGGCGAGCGCGGCAGCGCACCGCGCGCGGCCGGCGGCGGTGAGGCCGGTATCGGGATTCCAGACGACCGCGCAGTCGGCGAGCCGGACGGGCGCACCGAGGCAGGAGACGGCGGCCAGCGCCGCCAGCGCCATGAAGTGCTTGGCATGTCTATTCATGGCGATGCAGCTGATTCGCAGCCCCCGAAACCCTGTCTAGTCGCACGTCGTCGAAGTGCGCGACGCCTGCCGCGTAGCGGGTCTGGAGATAGACGAGCGTCTCGGAATGCTCGCCCCACGACTCGTCAGTCTCGAGCTCGAACACCTGCGGAATCCATTCCGTCGTGCCAGAGAGGAAGTTGCCGATGCTTGTTTTCATCTTTACCTCGCTTTTAATTGTGTCACGACTGGTCAGATGTCTACGACAGCACCCCCGCTATACGCCACATCCCCACTGTCCGCGAGTATTATATCACTTCTCGGCGCAAGCAACACAACTTGTTAAACAACTTTTTCTGGCGTGTGTGCTTTGCCAGAATGAGCGCAGTTCGAGGTTTATCCTACTACTTACGAAGCGCCTTGTCCGCAAAGTCGAGCATCCAGAGCCAGTCGTAGCCGGCAAGCCCGTGCTGCCCGCCGCGCCGTCCGAAGAGCGCTCGACCTTCGTCCTGAACGCGTCGCGCTCGAAGGCCGAAACGTCGAATCCCGCGGCACGGCCGAGCAGAATGGCGACGCTGTCGGTGCCGTTACTCCGTGCCTCTATAACGGGCACGCAGTCATATTATTCATTTCGTTCCCCGTTTTCTGCACTTCTGCTTTCATGGCCCCATACGATGCGGCCAAAATCCGACGGATAGAGCGCGCCGATGCGGAGCCGGGAGGGACGGCTTTCATCCATGCCGCATCGCCAGGTGTTTCCACCACCGTCGTTCCGACGCCATCTCCGATCGTCGCCACGCCATACGGCGCGGTGCAATACCGATTCATCGTCAGTACCCGAAGCCCTTTGCAGGAATGTGCGGAAACCTCGACGCGCACCCGTCCATTCGCAGATCCAAGGATGCGAAAGCGTGCGCCGCCGCGTCCTTCCGTCCACTCGCCGACGCGGCAGACGGGCGACGACGCCTCGAACGCGCTTGTCGGGTATTCGCCGCCCTCGGCTAGAATCCGGTCTATCTCGGCTATGCGGCGGCGCGTCTCTGCGAGCTGCGCAATGCGCCAGCGGAGCCTGTCAGGAAAGTAGAGATGAACCTCGGCCTCGGAATGAAAACCGAGGCGCGAATCCGCTTCGGCGAGCGGCAGCATCTTCTCGCTGACGCGCATCTCCGCCTCTGCCAGTTCGTCCATGCGCCGCAGGGCA
>CACZAK010000229.1 GCA_902779075.1 uncultured bacterium
GCGGAGGGCGTCAAGGTCGACCTCGACGGTCATGGGTGCAATGTCCGACCTGCGACGCTGCACCCCCACCTCCACTTCAGGCCTGCCGTTTGGCATCTTCTTCACTTTACACTTTTTCATGGGGGACATTATACCAAACTCCGCGCGCTTTTGGATGCGTGGATTGGAACAATGCTTCTCCCCTAGAAGAGGCATCGCCTCTCCCTACGACGGGGGGATTTTTGAGACCCTACGGAGGTTCGATCTCCCTACACGGAGGGGATTTTTGAGACCCTGCGAAGGTTCGACCTCCCTACATGGAGGGTTTGACTTCCCTACATGGGATTTGAGGCCTCCCTACACGGAGGCGTTACTTCGCCTTGTCGGATTTCTTGCCGCGGCCCTCTATGCCCTTGAGGGTCGATTCAAGCCGCTTGATGAACGAAGCATACTCCTTCTTGGCGTATTCGGGCGCAGCGGCCTGCTCCTTGGTGGTTTCCGTCAGGAGCTTGCGCAGGGACTCGACCGCAAAGACGTCAATTTCAGACCTGACCTGTTCCATTTGCTCGCGGCTAGGACGCTTGTCCTCGCCGGCGACTTCCCTCATTCTCTTCCTGAAGCGGCCGTTGAGGTCGGCGAACACTGCCCTAAGCTTCTTGTCGAGCGGCATGCGGTACTTGACGAAGGGGTACTTCGCGGCGTACTTGCCGTCAGGGTCGTTGTCGAGAAGTTCCTGGATGAGGTCCGAGTTCTTCTTGAGAGTATCCTCCTCTGCGTCCGCGAACGCGGCGTCGATCTTCGCGAGGCGCGCAGGGTCGCCCTTGGCCTTCCCTGCGATGTCGCGCTTGAGGGTAATCAGCTTTGCGGAGGACTTCTTGATTTCAGCGAGGTTCTTCAAGTACTCCTCCGGTCCGCCGCGGCGGTAGCCGGTCTTGTCCAGAACTACGCCGTCGGCGTCCATAATGAGGACGGTCGGGAATCCGTGGACATCGTACTTCTCGACGAGCTTGGGGTTCTGCTCCGCGGCCTTTTCGGAGAGGAGCTTCTTGTCGCTCGGCGAGTCGACCATCACGAGGACGAAATCCTTCTTCGCGCCTTCAAGGAATTCGGGCTTGGCGAACACTTCCTCGTCTAGTTTCTTGCACCAGCCGCACCAGTCGCTTCCTGAGAAGTCCACGAGCAGCAGCTTGTTTTCGGCTGCGGCCTGCTTTTTGGCGGCCTCGAAGTCGTCGGTCCATCCTGCCGGGGTGGACGTTGCGGCGGACACCGTGCCCGCGATTGCCGCGACCGCAGCCGCGAGAAGGATTTTCGTTTTCATTCGTTTTTTCCTGATTTTGTGGGAATCATGCACCTGCGCGCACGCCCCCGTACCGGCGGAACTTCCGCACTGGCCACTCGGCCAAAGCCCATTCCGCCTTGGACGCGAAAATACTACCATATCGCGGCACGGAGCGCAATTGGAAAATCTAGAGATCGCGTAGGAAACGCTTCGAGAACACCTCGGCCCCGTCGCGGTTGAGGTGGTTTCCGTCATGCCAGCACTCAATTGGCAGGTCTAACTCCAGATAGTTGAGGTATACTACGCCGAGACGGCGCGCAAGTGCCTCCACCTCCCGCGTGAACGCCGCGCGGCGTGCTGGGTCGATCGCCTCGCGGAGCGGACCCGAAAGCGGCATTGTCGTGATTATCGGCTCGGCGCCGGCGGCGCGGACCAGCTTGACCTGCTCCTCCAGAATGCCGAGCAGCGGCAGGTCCGAAGTGGCTGGCGGACGGTTGTTGACGCGCGCCGCCTTGTCCGCCGCGTCGGACCGGGCCATCTTGCGCAGCTTGCGCGAGACGAATCCCACGCCCGTTGACGGGTCGAAGCCGCCTACGAGCGAACTCTGCCAACGCCTGCCGCGCAGGATCGACTTGCGGAACTCGTTGAACTTGCGCTTGAACACCACGTCGCGCCAGAGCGAGAGGACAGATCCAAGCGGACGCCTGTTCTCCTTCAAGTGATAGAAGTGGATGAAAGTGTGGACGCGCGCGGCGTTGAGCTCGGAGACAGGACGCGAGATGTCGTAGCCAATCTTGAGCGGCGAAACGTCGATTAGCACGCGGCGGACCTTGCCGGGATTTGCCGCCAGCACGTCCTTTAACCGCATCGCGTCCTGGTCGCACGTGGTGGCGGCCGTGCTGAAGTTGCGCAGGCCCGGAATAATTGCGGGGTCGAGCGCGTCCTTCGTCTGCGAGTCGCTGCACACCACCATCGTCTCGCCCTCCGCGAGCGTCAGCGCGCCCACGTAGGAGCGGTACTCCATGACCACGACGAACACCGTCCACGCAACCGCGATTACGGCCGGAATCGCGGCGAACTGGATAAGGCGTTTCAAAAATCGTCGCATGGTCCGCACCTCAGAACTGAAAGTAGATGAACGTCTGGCTGCCAGGCGTGTAGAACACGACTAGCCAGAGGAGGACGAAGTACACGCCCCATCGCATAGAAGTCAGGCGCGGCAGACGCGCGCAGCCGTATGCCTCACGACGGTTGAACCACTCCACGAGCAGCAGCGCGGCGACCGCGACCGCCGCGATTGTCGTCTCGCGAGGCAGATGGTGCAGCGAGCCGAACGTCCGCACATCGACCATGTCGCGGAACCAGCGGCCAGCCTCGCCGATCGACTGCGCGCGGAAGAGCGTCCAGCCAAGAAGCGCGAAGAAGAACGTGCGCAGCATCTCGCCGAGCTCGCGCAGGGACGGCAGCGCGCGGTCCTCCGCCACGACGTCCAGGTGGCGGCGGTTGCGTCCGCCCAGCAGAAGCGGCAGGAACAGCGCGGCGTGGAACGCTCCCCAGGCGACGAACGTCCAGTTCGCGCCGTGCCAGAGGCCCGAGACGAGGAAAATCACGAATGTGTTGCGTACGCGCTTCCACGCGCCACACCTGCTGCCTCCGAGTGGAATGTAGAGGTAGTCGCGGAACCAGGTGGTGAGCGAGATGTGCCAGCGACGCCAGAACTCCGCGATATCGCGCGCGAAGTAGGGACAGGCGAAGTTCCGCATGAGGCGGATGCCGAAAAGGCGCGAGCATCCGATGGCGATGTCCGAGTAGCCGGAGAAGTCACCGTAGATCTGGAACGTAAAGAGCAAGACACCGAGCCATGTGCCGAGTCCGTTGTGGAAAGAAGCGTCGTTAAGAAGGAAGTTTGCAGCCACCGCACAGTTGTCCGCCACCACACACTTCTTGAAGAAGCCCCAGAGCATCTGGCGGCAGCCAAGCACGGCCTCGCCGTAGTCGAACGCGCGCGGACGCAGGAACTGAGGCAGGAGGTTCGTTGCGCGCTCGATCGGACCAGCCACGAGCTGCGGGAAGAAGCTAATGAAGGCGAAGAAGGCAATCGGGTCGCGCGTGGGCGCGATTTGCCTGCGGTAGACGTCGATCGTGTAGCTGAGCGCTTGGAATGTGTAGAAGCTCACGCCCACCGGCAGGGCCACCTGCAGAAACGCGACATGAGGCTCGAAACCGCAGGCGCGCAGCAATTCGGCCGCCTGTCCGACAAAGAAATCGTAGTACTTGAACGCTCCGAGGATGCCGAGGTTTATCACGCAGCTGAGCGCAAGACGCGCCTTCGAGGCGGCAGAACGCGGTTCAGCGTTCGACTCCAGGAGACCAAATATCCAGCTCCACGCGCTTGTGAAGACAATCAAAGCAAGAAACCGCCAGTCCCACCAGCCGTAGAACACGTAGCTCGCCGCCACCACAAACAGGTTCTGGAGACGGAGATGCGCCCCCAACAACCAGTATCCCGCGAAGACGAGCGGGAGGAAAAGCAGGAACTCCGGTGAATTGAACAACATTTAGTCGCGCCGTTCAATGATCTCCGCATCGACGATGTCCTCGGAGGCACGCACCTTGCGTCCGCGCGGGGGTTGCGGACGCGGCGGCGGAGGCGGCGGCTGCGACCTCTGGCGAATTCCGCGGATGAACGCGCCGAGCGGTCCGCCGAAGAACATGACCACAAGCACGATGATGATTACAAGCTGCCAGAATCCGGGACGCATGGAACTTCTCCCTCCCTACGCGGCTACGCGAGCGCCTCCAGCGCCAGCAGGTACCCTTTCGGCCCGAAGCCGCAAATCTGCCCCACGCACGACGGCGCGGTAAGCGACTCGTGGCGGTAACCTTCGCGGGCGTAGACGTTGGAAATATGCACCTCCACCGTGGGCACCCCACTCGCCTTGATGGCGTCGTGGAGGGCCACGCTTGTGTGGGTGTAGGCCGCGGGGTTGATGACGATGCCGTCGTACACGCCGCGCGCCTGGCAGATGGCGCGCACGAGTTCACCCTCCACGTCGCTCTGGAACGCGTCGAGCGTCCAGCCGTGCGCCTCGGCCGCTGCACGCGTGGCGGCGACGATGTCCGCCAGCGTGGTCGTGCCGTAGATCTGCGGCTCGCGCGTGCCGAGAAGCGCGAGGTTCGGTCCGTTCAAGAGCAGTATCTTCTTCGCCATGTCAACCTCCTCAGGGGTGGCGGCGCATCTGGCGCGTCTGCGGCATCTCGACCGCGTCGGGCACCACCACGCCGTCCTTGCCGGACGGTTTCGCGGACGTGCCGTATTTCTTGCGGATCCACCACATCTGGGCGATCGACATCACCTGGCTCAGCGTCCAGTAGAGCGACAGGGCGCTCGCGAAGTTGTAGAACATGACGAGCATCATGATCGGCATGAACACCATCATCATCCGCTGCTGGCTCTTGTCGCCGGCGGACGGCGTGAGCGCGCTCTGGAGCGCCATCGTGGCGGCCATCAGGATCGGCAGGATGTTCAGGCCGCCGAACGGGAACGTGCCGGCGAGGAGCGCCTCGGGCTGCGAGAGGTCGTCGATCCACAGGAACGGCGCGTAGCGCAGTTCGACCGCGCCACGCAACACCACGAAGAGTGCGAAGAACACCGGTATCTGCACGAGCATCGGCAGGCAGCTCGAGAGCGGGTTCACCTTGTGCTCGCGGTAGAGCTGCCACGTCTCCTGCTGGAGACGCTGGGGATTGCCCTTGTGCTTCGCCTGGATTTCCTTCAAAAGCGGCTGGATCTCCTGCATCTTGCGCATGCCGATCGTGGACTTGTGCGTGAGCGGCCAGAAGAGGATGCGCACGAGGATCGTGAGCAGGATGATCGCCACGCCGTAGTTCGGGATCAGCGCGTAGAAGAGGTTCAGCACCCACACCATCCCGTAGCACAGCCACCGCCACATGCCGAACTCCATCACGTCGCGGAGGCCAAGGTCCCACAGGATCGCCTGCTTCTTCGGCCCCACGTAGAGCGTGTAACTGCGTTCCGCGCCCGTGGACGCAAATGCCGCCGTGGCCGAGAGGGCCTGCGGCACGTACGCCTTCGCCGAGGTCTGGCGCGTGACCGTGGCGGAGAAGCCCGACGGCATCTCCGAGCTGTTGAAGAGCGCCGTCACGAAGTAGCCGTTCTTCACCGCGATCCACTTGGAGGGAGATTCGACGCGTTGCGTGGAGACGGGAGACTGGCCGCTCGCCGTACCGCCCGAGCAGCTGCAGCCGCCCGACGCGCTCACGAGATCGGCCTTCAGCGGCTCCTCCTCATCCCAGTGTACCACGCCCGGCTTCTCGCCTGTCGCGCGGAAGGAGTCGATCGACAGGTCACCGGTAAGCGTGCCGTTCTTGGCCAAGGTGCGGGACATCACGCCGAGCGACAGTTGCGTGGGCGTGGCGGCGGGGACGCCCGTGAACGTCTCCTTCACGTCGAGCTGATAGTTGTCCTTCAGTGTAATCGTGCGCACGACCGGTCCGGCGGCGAACGTGACACTGTTCGAGGTCTGTCCCTTCACGGCCCAGTCGGCGTCGGGATCGAGTCCCGGCACGCCCGAGAGCGCGAGCGCCGGCGCAGCGGAGAAGTCGAGCTTGAGCGCGGGGTTGTCCGCGCCCTGCGCACCGGGCTTCTCGGAGAAATCGAACAGCGTGGCGGACTTCAGCGTGGCGCCGCGCGTCGAGAACACGAATTCCGCCTGCGCCCCGGCCTGGCCGTTCGTCAACGTCACGAATGCCTCAGGCGCGCGTGGCTTCGGCGGTTCGGCAGGCTTCGCGGCCACGGGCTGCGCGGCGGCCGGTGCCGCAGCGGACGGCTGCGCCGCAGTCTTCTCACGCGCCGCCTCTTCAGGATGCGCCGCCTCCCAGGCGGCGAGTTCCTGCTGGTACTTCGCCTGCGCCTCGGCCTCCTTCTTTGACTGGTTGAAGGAGTGCCACACGTAGCCCACCAGCAACAGGCCCAGCAGGGCCACGATCAGTTTGTCAGTTTTGCTCATGTCTTCTTAGAATCCTTCATTCATCATTCTTCATTCTTAATTTGAAATCATTCCGCCACCGGCCCTTCGGCGGGACGGGATCGTACCCGTGCGCCCCGAACGGATGGCACCGCAGAATCCGCCACGTCCCCAGCAGGAAGCCCTTCAGAGCCCCATGTACGCGAATCGCCTCGATCGCATAGTTGCTGCAGCTCGGCTCGAACCGGCAACATCCTCGGAACAGGGGACTCAGCACGACCTGATAGGCACGGATGCAGGCTATCATCAGCGTCCGCATTTCCCCGCCAAGTACCTCAGTTCGCGCATCACGTCCGCCGTCCGCCGTCCGCCGAGCGACGCGCGTCCCACGAGGACCCAGTCGACGTCCGCCGGCATTTCGTCCGCCAAAAGGCGGAAGCCCTCCCGCAGGATACGCTTGGCGCGGTTGCGGTCCACGGCGTCGTGGAAGCTCTTCTTGGAAACGACGACGCCGGCTTGTCGGCCGGCGTCCTCCGAACGCAGGACCCACGCG
>CACZAK010000230.1 GCA_902779075.1 uncultured bacterium
GGCGGTGACGAAATCGGGCGGCGACCTCTATCTGCGCACCGGATTCTCCAACGACACGGTGAACGTCACGCAGACGGGCGGCAACTTCCGCTTCTACACAGAGGCGACCGCGCCGATATTCGATACGTTGAATCTTGACGGATGCACCGCCGGCACGATCTACATCCAGCCGCAGAGCACGTCTGCGCTGGTTGACGTGCCCGGCACGATCGCCCTTGGCGAATCGGCAAGGAACGTCTATGTGTACGGCCCTGCCAACAACAAGGGCATCAAGATCAAGGTGACAGGCAAGTCCGCCCAGTTCGGGCCCGTTTGCGACACCACAAATCCCGGCACGGTCTATCTCAAGAGCGGGACAGACCTCAACGCCACCGACTTCGCGTGCGGCAACGTCGTCTCCAAGCCCGCGCGCGGGCACATGATCATTGAAGAAGGCGCGAAGGTGACAGTCCGCAACCGTTTCATGAACGCCTACTGGGCGGGCGTGCCGGCCGCGCCAGCGACGCATAGGATCGACATCTACGGCGAGGTTGACGCGACAGGTTATACGGCCTACCTCACGCTCGACGGCGTCCGCGGCGAGACGTACCTCCACGACGGCGGCGTGTTCAAGTTCAAGACGCTGACCGTAACCCGCCTCACCACTCTCTATCCGTACGGCACGGGCGTCGGCGCGGGCGACGGGCGGCAATGGTTCATCATGGATGGCGGGCACCTGGAACTCGCCGCGCTCTCCGCGTCCGCCCTGCCCGGCTGCACGAAGATCGACTTCCAGAACGGCACGGTCGTGAACACCGCGACCTACGGCACGTCGCAGGGCGTTCCCCTGTTCTTCGGCTACGAATCGGTCGGCGGCGAGGTGGAGTTCAACCTTCCGTCCGGCGGCTATGTGAACCTGAACACGGGTCTTTCCGGCGCGAGCGCGGTCACGGTTAAGGGCAATGGCTACATCGGCGGAACCCGCACCGGCGCCGTCTGGCAGGGTGCGTTGCTCGGCAAGATCGCGCTGGAAACGACGGGCACGACGACGAACGACCTCTGCAACGCCTCCGTGTTCGCGGGCGGTCTCGCTCTCGCCGACGGCGCCTCCGCGAAGGTCGGCAAGTATGCCGACACGCTCTATCCCTTTGCCGTCAGTATCGCATCGAAGGTCAGCAACCGCGACAAGCTCGTGACGAACGACTGGAGCTACGCATACGGCGCGGCGGATGCCTGGGGCTATCTGCACAAGCGCTACACGACAGGGAAACCCTACGGCAACTACCCGTCGCAGGGGATGCGCTGCGAGTTCTACGTGCCGGCGGAGAAGGCGGGCACGTGGACGTTCTGCGGCGCTTACGACGACTACATGTTCGTGCAGATCGACGACACGGCGGTGTTCAACCAGGCCTACAACGCGCTTGCGGCGCATCAGGTGACGCTTTCCGCCGGATGGCACAAGCTCGCCGTCGCCACATACGACGGTACCGGCAACTGCGGCGCGCCCGCCTCGAACGGATGGAATGACGGCAAGACCCTTGGCTTCATCATCGGGGAGTCCACCTCCACGGCGGGCGGCGACTACACGAAGTTCGAGCCGGGCGCGAGTCTCGGCGACGACCTGACGCTTCAGGTGCGCCCCGCCGTCAACGCCTGCGTGTGGAGCTGGCAGAACGGAAACGGCAGCTGGAGCACGACGGAGAACTGGTCGCACATCAAGTGTCTCGACAGCGTCAATCTGATAGCAAATTCGAGGGATGGTTCAAGGTCGAGGACGACAAGGCTGGCGTTTGGACGTTCAAGATGGCGTATAACCAGAACTCCCAATTAAAGATCGACGGCGAGCGGGTGCTTTACAGCACGGACTACAAGGAAGTGCCGTCAACGAATATGACGCTTACGGCGGGATGGCACCGCTGGGAGGTGCGCTTAAGCGACACAGGCGGCGCATGGGGTCCGCGCGGTTACAACAGCGGCATGACGGTATCCTACAGCCTTCCGGGCGAGACGGCGAACCTTCGCTTCAACGAGACGAACCTCAAGCTTGCGGCGACGCTGGGCGACATCGCCGTGCTGGAGCCGTCCGGCATCTACAAGGACCTGGAGCTCGGTGCGGGATCGACGCTCACCTCGAGCGGCACGATGGCGATGCCGATATTCGGCACGCTGAAGGGCACGGGCTCGCTCGCGGGGTCGTGGGAGTTCGCGGGCGACCACAACTGCTGGGAAGTGACGGGTGCGGGCGCGAGAACCACCGAACTCCCGGTGGCCACGTTTCGGGCTTGACCGCCGCCGACCTCCCCGCCGCTGCGATCACGGTGAAGGATGCCGAAGGCGGCGACTATTCCGCGAACTTCACCCTTACGGTGAAGAACGGCCGCCTCGCGCTTGGCAACAGCAAGCCCGCCGGCATCACCATCATCGTGCGGTAGGGCGAGGCGTCTCGCCGAGCCGTGACAGCAAGCGTACAACAGCAAGACTTGTTGTCGTACGCTTGTTGTTTCACGAGTCGATGTGGCAAGGGCGCCATCGCCCCACCGGAAGCGCTTGTCGCGACCGTGTGATTGGGTGTTGCTGTCTTTCCAATGGAAATAACACGGGCGAAGAACATGAAAAATGTCGATTCTTCGCCCGAATGACGGTTGACGTGTTTCAACTTTAATGCTATAATTCTCCGCGTTTCGGCAAATAACGCATTTGGAGAATGTTTATGTTCGTCGGAAGAGAAGAACAACTTGAACAATTGAAGGCCCTTTGGCGCAAGCCTGTGGCCTCGCTTGTGACGTGCCGTGGTCGTCGTCGGATCGGGAAATCAACGCTGATTGAGGAGTTCGCCCGCCGCAATCGCGTGCGCTTCATCAAGTTGGAGGGCGTGGAGCCGCAGCCGGGAGTCAACAACCAGACGCAGCTCAACGCTTTTGCGCAGCAGCTTGCGGAGCAGACGGGGTGCGAAGAGTCGAAGCTGGAGAATTGGTTCAAGGCATTCGCCCGCCTCGCAAAGGTGCTGAATCCACGCGAAAAGACGGTGGTGCTGATAGACGAGATATCTTGGATGGGAAAGTATGACGTCACTTTCCCGGGTCAGCTCAAATATGCCTGGGACAATCGTTTTTCGAAAAACCCCAAACTGATCATGGTGCTCTGCGGATCGGTCTCCAGCTGGATTGACAAGAAGATACTCAAAAGCAAGGGCTTTGTGGGCAGGCCGTCCTTGAACCTTCTTGTTCCGGAACTCTCCATGCGGGAATGTGCCGCGTTCTGGCGTCGCGGCGGATGCAGGGCGTCAACTACGGACATCATTGACGTTCTGTCTGTCGTAGGCGGCGTCCCCAAATACCTTGAGAACATCGATCCTGGGCTTTCCGCCGATGAAAACGTCAAGCGGCTGTGCTTTACCCCTGGCGCGTTGCTCGTGGGCGAGTTCGACGAGATATTCAACGACGCGCTGGATGCGCAGCTGGGCCTGAAGAAGAGGATTCTGGTTGCGCTTGGCGACGGCAAGAAGTCGCCCACGGAAATCGCCGACGAATTGAAGCTGGAGAACAACGGACATCTTTCCGGCTATCTCAATGAGCTGGAGACAGCCGGGTTCATCGCCAAGGAGACGGGCCTGAATCCATGTACGGGAAAAATGTCGAATGTCGTCCGCTACCGGATTTCCGATAACTACACCCGATTCTATCTGAAGTTCATTGAGCCCAATCGCGAGCTGATACGAAAGGGGACTTTCACGTTCGCGTCGCTTGCGCAGCTGCCGGGCTGGGATGCCATGCTTGGCCTGCAGTTCGAGAGCCTCATCTACAACAACCTTCGGGAAATAATCCACCGTATCGGGCTCGACCATGCCCTGATCCTCTCGGCGGCGCCGTATTTCCAGAATCCGACGGCGCGAACGCCTGGATGCCAGATCGACCTCCTTATCCAGACTCGGAGGATGCAGTACGCGATCGAGATCAAACGGCGCGATTCCATCGGTGAATGGGTGGTGTCCGAAGTCGAGGAGAAGTTGTCAAAGTTCAATACGTCTCGGTCCGTGTCCGTCGTCCCCGTACTCGTCTACGACGGGAATCTGTCGAAGCGCGTCCAGGCAGATGGCTATTTTGGATGGATCGTCTCGGCGGACGAACTTCTCGGCCGCTGACTTTCGGCCGCGACCATGACGGTGAAGGATGCCCCGTTGACAGGCGACCGTGGGATTTAGTAGAATGTCTGCAACTGAGGTGAAGCGAAAATGTACGACCAGATCTACAAGCGGATTGACGACACGCTCTGGAAGGACGCCGGATGCGGAAGCGAACTCGACTACGTGGAGCAGTCGAGCTGGATTCTCTTCCTCAAATACCTCGACGACCTCGAGCAGAGCCGCGCGGCGGCGGCGGAACTCGACGGGCGCACCTACGCGCCCATCATCGAGCGGAAGTACCGCTGGAGCACGTGGGCCGTGCCGAAGAAGAACGGCGAGAGGGACCTGTCGAAGACGCTCACGGGCGACGACCTCCTCGGGTTCGTGCGCAGCGAGCTCTTCCCGTACCTGCGCGCGTTCAAGACATCCGAGGCCTCGCCCGACACCCTCCAGTACAAAATCGGCGAAATCTTCAGCGGCATCCAGTGCAAGCTCACGAGCGGCTACGTGATGCGCGACGTGTTCGACGAGGTGGACAACCTCCGCTTCCAGTCGAGCGAAGACCAGCACGAGATGAGCTCGCTCTACGAAATCCGCATCAGCCGCATGGGCAACGCGGGCCGGAACGGCGGCGAATACTACACCCCGCGTCCGCTCATCCGCTCGATCATCGCCGTGCTGGAGCCGAAGATCGGCGAACGCATCTACGACGGCGCATGCGGCTCGGCGGGCTTCCTCTGCGAGGCGTTCGCCTATCTCATCAAGATGTGCAAGACGGCGAAGGACCGCGAAACCTTGCAGAAGAGGATGCTCTTCGGCAAGGAGAAGAAGGCGCTTCCCTTCATCATCGGCACGATGAACATGATCCTCCACGGCGTGGAGGCGCCGAACATCCTCCTCGCGAATACCCTCGCCGAAAACCTCGCCAACATCCAACCGTCGCAGCAGGTCGATCTCATCCTCGCCAATCCGCCATTCGGCTCGAACTCCGAGCGCGGCGAGATCAAGGAGAACTTCACGATCAAGACGGGCGAGACGGCCTACATGTTCCTTGAGCATTTCATCCGCATGCTCAAGCCGGGCGGCCGCGCGGGCGTGGTGATCAAGAACACCTTCCTCTCGAACGGCGATGCGACCGCGCTCCGCAAGATGCTGCTTTCCGACTGCAACCTCTTCGCCGTGCTCGACCTGCCGCAGAAGGTTTTCACGGCGGGCGTGAAAACGGTGGTGCTCTTCTTCGAGAAGGGCCGCCCCACGAAGAAGACCTGGTTCTACCAGCTCAACCTCGACCGCACGCTCGGCAAGACCAACCCGCTCACCGAAGATGACCTGGCCGAATTCCGCACGCTCTTCAAGAAGAAATGTGATAGCGCGAATTCCTGGACGGTCGATATCGCCGACCTCGACCCCGATACGCTCGACCTCACCGTGCGCAACCCGAATGCGAAGGAAGAGAAAGTGATGCGTGCGCCAAGGGAAATCGCGGCGGAGATGGCCAAGCTCGACAAGTCGAATGCGGCGCTCCTCGCCGACATCCTGAAAGCGCTGGGGTGATGGAATTGATGTGCCGAAAGCTGCGATTTTGTGCAGAACATCCGTTTGAACGCTATGATTTTGTGCAACAATGATGTTTGAACGCTATGATTTTGTGCAGACACCTTGCGCACGGCGTTAAAAAATGATATACTTTCTTGCGCAAAGAGGCATGAAATGTATCTGAAAAGAAAAATAGACGATTTTCTTCACGTCTGGAGCCGTGGCAAGCGACTTCCCTTGGTCTTGAAGGGACCGCGCCAAGTCGGCAAGACGGAGTCGGTACGCCATTTCGCGGATGGCAGATATGAGAGTATTGTCGAAATCAATTTCATTGAGGAACCGAAATACCGCAAGATCTTGGACGATGGCTATGGTGCGCAGGACATTGTCAACGCCATTTCGCGGATCAACGGCGGTTTTCGCTTTCCGGAGCGGCGGACGCTGCTGTTCTTCGACGAGGTGCAGAAGTTCCCCGACATAACGACATCGCTTAAATTCTTCGCCCAGGACGGTCGATTCGACGTGATATGCTCCGGTTCTCTCTTGGGCATACACTACAAGGAAATCGAATCCAACAGCGTCGGTTTTAAGACGGACGCAGACATGACGTCGATGGACTTTGAGGAGTTTCTGTGGGCAAAAGGATATGGAGATGATTTCGTCGGTGAATTGCTTGAGGCGATGAGTGCGCGAAAGCCAATCAAAAACGTGACGTGGGATGTCGCGCGAAACCTGTTCATGGACTATTGCACGCTGGGCGGGATGCCGGACGTGGTGCGCGGCTACATTGAGGGCGGAGGCTCGTTTTCAGGTGTATACGAGCGGCAGTCGCAGATCGTGGCCGACTATCGCGGCGACGTGCGCAAGTACGTGAAAGGTCTTGACCAGGCGCGCATCCTGAATGTGTTCGATCACATACCGGTCCAGCTCGCGAGGGAGAACAGAAAGTTCCAGATATCCAAAGTGGCGCATGGTGCGCGGTTCCGCGACTACCGGGGATGCGTAGAGTGGCTTGTGGACGCCGGGATCGTGAATCCCTGCTACTGCCTTCTGCTGCCCGAGCTGCCGCTGAAGGGCAACTACGACGAAACGAAGTACAAGCTGTACATGGGCGACACGGGGCTGCTGGTCTCGATGCTGGACGAGGACGCGCAGGAAGATCTGCGCGCGAACCGCAACCTGGGCATCTACAAAGGCGCAATCTTCGAGAACATCGTGGCCGAGGCGCTGGTGAAGGCGGGTCAGAGACTCTACTACTGGCGGCGCGACGAATCCCCGCTGGAGGAGGAGTTCTTCGTCCGTTGCGGAGACAATCTCGTTCCTGTGGAGGTCAAGGCCGGCAACAGCCGGTCGAAATCGCTTCGCGAGCTGATCGACTCTCCGCGATATGCGGACATCCGATGGGGAATCAAGTTTGCGGACGCGAACGTCGGCTATTCGCGCGAAGTCCTGACGCTCCCGTGGTTCTGCGCATTTCTCCTGCCGAGGATGCTGAAGGCCCTGCGCCCGCAGCTGGAGTCGGTTTGCGGCAGCGTATCCAAAGAGGAGGCCGACTTCGTTCGCAAGGCCATCGCAGAGCAGCACGTCATCGATGAGGAGATGTGGAAATGAGCGGCTGGACCACAAAGAAACTGGGCGAGGTGTGCACCTTTAGGCGTGGACTTACGTATTCAAAAGGTGATGAAGTAGAACATTCAAGTAAAGTAGTTTTACGCGCGAATAACATTTCACTTGAAAAGAATCAGCTTTGCTTTGACGAGTTAAAATTTATTCGTGATGATTTTGAGATACCAGATGATAAGTATCTCGAGAAGGACTGCGTGTTAATATGTACTGCAAGTGGGAGTAAGGCCCATCTGGGGAAAGTTGCCTATATCGATAAGGAATATGACTTTGCCTTTGGCGGATTTATGGGGTTGATTGTTCCCGATGTTTCACTTGTCTTTTCACGATATTTCTATTACGTGTTGACCGCGGAAAACTATCGCCAGTTTATTCAACGATTGACGGACGGCGCAAACATCAATAACCTAAAGTTTTCACAGTTGGCAGAATTTGATATCCCCATCCCACCCCTCGCCGAGCAGAAGCGGATCGTGGCGAAGATCGACGCGGCGTTTGAGAAGATCGACAGGCTGAAGGCCAACGCCGAGAAGAACCAAGGGTTGGGTCGAGAAGCGGTTGGGGGAGATTGGCTCTTGCAAGAATGGCCTTAATTTTAAGCGAGCAGCCGAAGGCGAAAAGATAGATATTGTTGGCGTAGGTGATTTCAAAAAAGGTCTCGTGGTGGATGATGCGACGGAACTTGAACGGCTGACATTGCAAGAGTTACCCGAGCACGAATGGTATCTTCAGCCAAATGATATTGTTTTTGTCCGGTCGAATGGCAGCAAGGCACTTGTTGGTCGAGCGGTTATAATCAAGGCAAAAAGGCCTTTGACTTTCAGTGGGTTTTGCATCCGCTATCGAATTGAAGATAAGTGCATTGATCCAGATTATCTTGCTCGCATCGTATCGGTTGAAAGCTTTCGCAAGACGATGCTTTCCGGACGGAATGCAACTACGATCAATAATGTTACACAGCCAATTCTTTTATCACAGGTGATTAGTATTCCATCACTTGCCGAGCAGAAGCAAATCGTCAATCGGCTGGACTTTCT
This sequence comes from uncultured bacterium, assembly GCA_902779075.1. The sequence continues at coordinate 8,299 of CACZAK010000230.1, forward strand.
TTCACAGAAGCTTGAAACCCTCCAGCAGAACTACGCGCGGCAGGTTGCCGACTGCGCAGAGATGCGGCAGGCGATCTTGCGGGAAGCATTTGAGGGAAGACTATGAACGAAGCGAAGACGAGGGGGCGCATTTTTTGAGGTGATGCGTGGAATCGTTTGCTGAAATAGTGCCGCAGGTTGTTTTGCGCATCTTCGCGCCGTTGCTCGGCGCGTGCGTTGTGGCTTGGGTAATCATGCTGTTCGTCCAGTGCTTCTCGGGGAAGCTACACTCCTGTCGCTTCACTTTTGCGGAAAAAGGAAGCGGCGAGAGCGCCGCTTCCCCGAGGTGTGGCCTCGGCAAGGCAGTCTGTGCAGGGCTTGTTGCGCTGGCGATTGCCTGCACTACTTTGTGTGGCAAGAACACCAACGGCGTGAACGGCGTCGGGGGGATGTACCTGATGCAGTTCAATCCGCCGGTGGTGCAGTCTGTCACGCCGGAGAATATTTCAAACGGCTGGCGCGTGGCGGAGGTGTCCGATGTCGGGGCGTTCGCGCCGCCGCCCGCGAACGCGGTTACGAATGAGCGGTGGCGTCTGCGCGGCGCACACGATGACGCCTTCCGCATCCCTGCGGACGGTTGGTCGTACCCGTATGCCTCGGGCATTACGGTTCTTTCGCGTGGCGAAATCCGCACGAGCATCCGCGCCCATGACTTCCCGCCCGCGTTTGACCAAGACCTATCGCTCGTGCCGAATTTCAACTGGTCGCTGCTCCCAGAAGGTCGGCAGGAAAGCGCGTTCTGGTACGGGGCTTCGCCATCCAACACTTTGCTTGCCACATGGTGGAACGCGGCGCTCGGGCGTGAAGCGACAAATCCAGTATGCTTCCAGGCTGAACTGTACACGAACGGTGGCTTCGACTACCGCTACGAAGACCGCACCGTGCGCCACGTGCGCGTGTGGCCGTTCGATCTTGACGACGACGGGCTTGAAAACTCCGTCGACCCCGATCCGCTCGTCGCCGGTCCCGACGCGCACGGCACGAACGCGGAATGGTACAACACGGTTTGCTCAAACGTGCTGGAAACTGTCGCAGGGGATGGCGGCGCGTCGGGGACGCCGTGCCCTACCCTGTCGTGGCGTGAGGAAGTCAATTCCAACGCCTACTATTTTGTGGATGTCATTGCGACGAACGGCCCCGCGCCGATCTATTTCACGGGCGACCGCGAATCTCGCCTCGGCAATCCCGTAGTGGTGGCACGTGCCTTCGAGACGAACCGCGTGCCACTCCTCATCGGCATCAACTATGCCGTCACTTCCACCGTGCCAATCTCCATTTCGATCCCCTACGAAGGCTTCGCCACAATTACCACCAACGGCGTTTCAAACTACAACGTGCGCTGGCCACTGGAGTTCAACGTGTTGACGGACGGAATCGGCTATAGAGTTAGTGCCGTACCATACGATCCCGGATGTGAGTTCCAGTGGCCAACGCCGATGCGATTCGTTACGTGCAACTACACGACGGATGGAGGTTGGATAGGATTCAGCTGTTGTTGGAGCGGGAACTGCGGATGTAGTGGCTGCTCGGTTGCGGGAGAGGCCGTGCTGGAGGATACTTCGTTCGACCTCCCTGATGTCTGGTGCGGGTGCTGGCATTACAATCCGTTTTATCCTGGAGTAGGACCGAGCTTAACCAATATGCCTCCCGTTTTCGCATCGTTCGACAAGTCGGTGGTGTTTTACGAGGATGCCTACACGAACGTGCCTAACGATGTGGTCGCCAAGCACTCTACGAATACGACGCTTACCGTCTTCGCGTACGGCGGAGAGGATGGCAGGATGCTTTACGTTTCGGATCAGAACATCGGCAAACTTGTCCGCACAGGAGGAAAGGCGATTACGTTCCCGTACACGGCTTTCGTCCCGCCGAACAGCGGCATGTCGTTTTCGATTGAATATGAGGCGGAGACGCACAGCGATTCTGAGGGGGACATTACCGTAACGGCTTCGATAACGCCCGGTGACGGTGGGGGAAGTGTCAGTGCGTCCGCGACAACAACTGTGGTGAAAGTGCTATTGGAGACTCAATACGGAGCACCTTGCAATGGCAATAGGTATAGGCACACGTATGGTGTTAATGAGTTGGTAATATGTAAATGGCAACCTATGTCATTGCCAGTTACTTGGAGTGCAAGCGCAGGTGGATCTATAGATTTTACAAGCGGGTTCCCATGGTTCAAAGCACCAATACGAGGTGGAGGATGTACTATCGTGGCGACGGCCGGAAGTGAAAGCTTCCAATTTAACTGCTTGACGGTTGAGCCTGAAAAGTTCTATTGTGAAAGAGTTGCGGCAATAGATTCTGGTCTCGGTACTAACATCGCCGGCGGGGTGGGCATGAGCCTTGAACTGTACATTAAGCCGTTAACAGTCTCTTTTGGGAATATTGCGCTTCAGGAGGTGCCTACGGATACTGGACAGGTGTGGGGCTATTTTCTCAATAACGCTTTCTCGCACATGTGGGCCCATACGCGTGACAATAGAGCAGGACAGTGGCACAATGTCGGAAGTGACAATCTTTTCATGCTTAATGACGAAGCTATTCTGGAAGGGGATTTGCCTCCTGTTACGCCAGATGGAACGTTAACGAACGACATATCGTTCGGATGGATTGAAGGCGGCATAGTATGGTCAATACCACTTGGTTGGAACAATAGAAACATGGATGAAGAGGATCTGCCTGTACGGACAAATGCCGTACCGGAGCAACAGAGATTTGTGATTAATTCAGAAGGCACCTTGGGCGTTGTAAAGGCGGGGCATTATGTTCTTCGCGGTACAAACACCCAGATAACTACAGGGAGGCTCGTGGAATGACAGTTCATACTCTTATGGCAATCATGTTGAAGCTCGTGGTCTGCTGTGCTATGCCAACTCTGGCGTTGATGATGGTCGGCTGTGAAGGTGGTGGCGAATCTTCGACAGTGGCAGTTACTGCGGAGCAGGCGTTTGCGGAACGATTTCGCCAAGAAGTTACGGGGTTGGCGAGACGAATAGACACGGATGAATATCACTTCAGGCAATCGGCTAATGCATTGTTTAAGACAATTACAGGAACCTCCATTCCTGAATGCCGTGATGAATTGGCGTGTATATATGCTCAAACTGTCAGGACGATCCAGTTTGACGTTGAAAACATGGCGAAGGGCGATGAAAAGGAGAACAGCAGGCTCGACAGCCGATTGCGTAATCTGTGGAACATTTCGGAATGGGCGGCACACTCTATTTTCCTTCGACATCCAGAGAGTTTGGAGGGATGGAACTTGCTAATCAACGTCGTTCTAAAATACAGAGAAGCTGCAACGGTGGCAGGAAAGGCAATGGAGGGATTGGATGTTAACAATTCCATTCAACACCGAAAGCATAGGCGTTACTTTATGTTCAAACGGGAGATGATGTCAATGTCAGAGGCATACACTTGTACTATAGGGTGGATGTACGAGGCTTGCCGCCAAAGATTGACACCACAGCAACGCCAGAATATTTGTCGTGAAATCAAAGCAAAGCTAGGCGAATTGCCGCCGGAAATGACGAAGGATGAACCAAAATGAACACTACGTCGTCAGAAACAAACTGCTATGTGAAAGGATAGAGTGATTGCCATGAACGAAGCGCAGACGAGGCTTAACCTGATCGATCCCGCGATTCGGGCGGCGGGATGGACGGAGGAGAACGACTGCCAGGTGCTGGTGGAGCAGACCGTCGCGCCGGGGCGCGTGGGGAAGGTTCGCGGCAAGCCGCTCCGCGCCGACTACATCCTCTGCCACCGCGGGCGGCGTCTCGTGGTGGTCGAGGCGAAGGGCGACGAGCATCAGGCGATCGAGGGCTACGAGCAGGCGCTAAAGTACGGGCGCATGCTGGGCGTGCAGGTGGCGTACGCGACGAACGGACGCGAAATTCTCGAGATCGACCTCGCGACGGGCGGGGCGAATCCCGTGTCCGAATTCCCGGCGCCGCAGGAGCTGTGGTCGTTCATGGGGCTCGGCGGCGGCGAGGGATGGGTCGAGGCGTTTTCCCTCGTGCCGTTCTGGTTCGACGCGGTGAAGCGCCCGCGCTACTACCAGGAACTCGCCGTCAACCGCGTGACCGATGCCATCGCGGCGCGGCAGCGGCGCATCCTCCTCACGCTCGCCACCGGCACGGGCAAGACGTTCATCGCGTTCCAGATCGCGTGGAAGCTCTTCAAGGCGAGGTGGAACCTCCAGGCGGCGGGCGACGGACGCCCGGGCGCGCGGACGCCGCGCATCCTCTTCATCACCGACCGCAACATCCTCGCCAACCAGGGGCTGATCGACTTCAGCGGGTTCGACGAACACGCGCTCGCCCGCGTCACGCCCAAAGCGATCCACAAGCGCGACGACAAGGTGCCGACGAACGCGACCGTTTTCTTCACGATCTACGAAACGCTCATGCAGGGCGAGTCGGGCCGGGAGTTCTACCGACAGTACGCGCCCGATTTCTTCGACTTCATCATCATCGACGAATGCCATCGGGGCGGCGCGAAGGACGAAAGCACGTGGCGTCAGATCCTCGAATACTTCGAGCCCGCGTACCAGCTCGGCATGACCGCCACGCCCAAGCGCGACGTCAACGCCGATACGTACCGCTACTTCGGGAGGCCGGTCTACGAGTATTCGCTTCTGCAGGGCATCGAGGATGGCTTCCTCACGCCGTTCCGCGTCCAGAAGGCGACCTGCACGATCGACGACTACGAATACGACGACTGCGATACCGTCGTTTCCGGCGAAGAGGAGCTGGACAAGGAGAAGACCTACGAGGAGCGGGACTTCTACCGGGGGCGCATCCGCATCCGCGAGCGCGACGAGGAGCGCGTGCGGGAGCTGCTGGACAAGATCAACCCGATGGACAAGACCATCATCTTCTGCTACAACCAGCCGCACGCCATGGAGATCATGTCCATGGTCAACAAGTTCCAGAAGCTCGCGGAGAAGACGCCCGACTACTGTCGCCGCGTGACGGCGAACGACGGCGAGGAAGGGGAGCGCTTCCTGCGCGAGTTCCAGAACAACGAGAAGCAGTTCCCGGTCGTCCTCACCACGTCGCAGAAGCTCTCGACGGGCGTCGACGCGCGGAACGTGCGGAACATCGTGCTGATGAGGCCCGTCAACTCGATGGTCGAGTTCAAGCAGATCGTCGGGCGCGGAACGCGTCTCTTCGACGAGAAGTACTACTTCACCATCTACGACTTCGTGGGCGCGAGCGACAAGTTCGACGACCCGGCGTGGGACGGTCCGCCCGTGTGTCCGAAATGCGGGTGCGATCCGTGCGTGTGTACGCGCGGCGGGAAGGGCAGGGGCGGCGGTGAAGGGGGCGACGGCCCGAAGGCGTGCCCGATCTGCGGCAATCTCCCCTGCACCTGCGAGAAGACGGAGAAGACGATCGTCATCCGCCTCGGGAAGGATCGCAAGGTCCAGGTGAATACCGCGTGGGAGAGCCTCATCATGTACAACGGGAAGATGGTCCCCGTGGAGGCGTTCGTGAAGAAGGTGTTCGCGAAAGTGACGGGGCTCGTCGGCTCGGCGGAGGAGCTGCGCCAGGCGTGGAGCGAGCAGGCGACGCGCCGGGAGCTTCTCGCGAAGCTGGCCGAGAACGGATTTGAGATGGAGCGGCTGAAGGAACTGCAGAAGCTGATGGACTCCGAGGACTGCGACCTGCTCGACGTGCTGGAGTACGTGGCGTTCGAGGTGCCCATGCAGAAGCGCGTTGAGCGCGCGGGCGCGGCGAGGAAGGGGCTTTCGCAGTGGGTCACGGATGAGCATGCGAAGGGCTTCTACACGTTCGTGCTCGACAACTACGTGCAGGAGGGCGTCGACGTGTTCACGCGCGACGACGCGCTCTCGCAGCTCATCGTCACGAAGTACCACACGCTTCCCGACGCGAGCCGCATTCTCGGCGACCTTAAACTCATCAGCACCGGCTTCGCCACCCTCCAGCGCGCGGTCTACGCGGCGTAATTGGGCGCATCTACGTTTTTCACCCATACGTATTGGGATTTGGAAACAACCATGACAACTTTCAAGAACAACATTATCCTGCGGGCGAACCTTGAACATTCAGAATCATCAGAAGGCTCGCCGGGACGGCTCGCCCCACCGGTCGCGCTTGTCGCGAGCCGGATTTTCGGCTTGCGGGCGGCGGTGAAATTGTGGTACAATTACAACCGTTCAACTGGCCAAGAAGGTATCTTCAACAGTTACAAAGAGGAAAAACGATGGAAAAACTGATCTGCAACTCCCGTAGGGGGAAGGCGAAAACTTCTAGTTTCGCTCGTGTTGTTGTTCTGGTTCTTGCGGGCGCGGCGGGTGCGCTGTCGGCGCGCGCGGCGCTGCCGGCGGAATACCAGCAGCTTGAGTACATCCAGGCGAGCGGACAGTGTCGGATCAAGACCGGCGTGACGCCCGCCTACAACGACAAGGTGGAGATGACCTGGATGCCGACGACCGTGAGCGGCAACCAGAACCTCTGGTGTGCGCGCACGGCCACGTCGAAGCAGTTCACGGGCTTCATGATCGGCGCCACGTTCCGCTTCGACCGCGGCGACGGTACGGGCGGGCAAAAGACGAGCGCAACAGCGTTCGTAGCCAATACGCGCTACTCGATCCTCGCCGACTATGGCGCAGGCGTCAGCACCATCTCGAATGACGTGACGCGCACGCAGGTGACGACGGTCTCGAACTCCACCGGCTCCTACGAGGCCGGCTCGGCGCTCGCAATCTTCGCCTCGCACAACAACAACATCGACGACGGACTCAACAACTACGGCTCCTACCGCCTCTATTCGTTCAGGCTGCGCAATTCGAGCGGCACGCTCCGCCTCGACCTCGTGCCGGCGAAGCGTCTTTCGGACAATGTCCTCGGCGTCTATGACACGGTCAACAACGCCTTCTTGACGAATGACCAGACCGGTTCATTCACCGCGGGCCCCAATGTCGGAAACACCTACACGTGGATCGGCGGCGCGAGCGGAAGCCTCTCCACCGCCGCGAACTGGTCGCCCGCGCCCGCCGGCGCGTTCACCGCCGCCGACGAGCTGATCGTGAACGACGCGGCTGAAATCACCGTCGATGCCGCCACGACCGTCCGCAAGGTCACCATCAATTCGCCGGACGCCGTTTCGTTCGCTGGCACAGCCGCTCTCACCGTTGACCAGATCGCCAATGCCGGCGCGGGCACGGCGACGTTCGGCTGCCCCGTCAACTTTTCCGGAATGTACTACGTCGAGAAGATCGGCGAGCTCAAGTTCCCCGGCGGCGCGACCGCCACGTATCCCGATCCCCTCATGCGCACGTCCACCAGTACCGCGAACGCGCGCACGCTCGACGGCGACTTCACGTTCACTGAGGACTGGATCGTCAACAACGTGGGCGACTATCCGTGGATTGTCGCATCCAACTCCGTCGTGCGCGGGCAGAATTTCTCCGGCACGCAAACCAGCCACCACCGCATCCTCCGCGTCGAGGAGACCGGCTACGCCTGCTTCACCACAACCACGAACGGATGGGATCGCGGCGACATCGACATCGACGGCATGCTTGAGGCCACGAAGGAAGTCGTTGTGCGCACGAATCCGTCCGGCGGCTCGACGGCGTCGCGTTTCGGGCGCAGCGGCAACATCGGCACGGTCAAGGCACCGCGCATCGTGAAATGCGAACACTCGATTTCCCAGTCGCTCATCCCCAATCTCATCGTTGGCGCGGGCGGCATTGGCAGCGTCACCCAGGACTACACCTGGCGCTTCGAAGTCGATACCACGATCACCGCAACGGACGATTTCGAGGTGCTTGCCGTCTATCGGTCTGCCGGTCTCCACGACTGGGGCATCGGCTGTAGTGGTACCGTTACCCTCACGTTCAACGTGCCGGAAGGAAAGACGGTCACATACGGTACCGGCTTCTCCGGCACCACCTGCACGATCCGCAAGACGGGCGCCGGCACGCTTGTGATGACGGATACCTTCGACGGCAACTCCGGATTCATAAAACAGTATGCGAACGGCACGATCATTGAAGAGGGCACGGTGCGCCTCGCGGCGAACGGACAGCTCGGCACGGGCCCCGTCACCATCGCTCGCGACGCGCGGCTTGAGGTCGCGAGTGGCGTGACGATTTCCAATCAGGTTGACGGCGATGGCACGCTCTACCTTGAGGATGGCGTAACGCTCACCATGGGCAACATTCCGTGGACGGTCGGCGAGGTGGAGGTCGCATCCGTCGCGACCGTCAACGTGACGACCGCCGCCACTGGCGCGTTCGCGTTCCTCACGGGCGTGAACGCCAACAACCTCGCGCAGTTCTCCTGCGGCGAGGATACGCTTTTCGTTGCCGGAGGCGTTCTTTCCAGGGCCTCCGCAGGAACGGGCGCGTACGTGTGGAACGGCGCGGGCGGCGCGGACTGGTCCGCCCCCGCAAGCTGGCTCGTCGATGGCGCGGTTCCCGCGACGGCCCCTGCATCGACCGACACGATCATCTTCCAGAACTCCGCCCCGGTCACGGTGGGCGGTTCCGGCACGCTCACGGTTACGAAGATCATCACGCTCTCCGACGACCTCGTGACGTTCAGCTGCCCCGTGCAGTTCGCGGGCACGTACATCGTGGAGAACGCTGCAACGACGCCGCTCTTCGCGGGCGGCGCGACGGCGACGATTCCCGACGCCTCGCTGACGGACATGAACCTTCCCTCCCACATACTGAACGGCACGTTCACGTTCACGGAGGACTGGACGATTCCGCTCCAGCCGGCCGGTCGGCCGTTCATCGTTACGGAAAACTCCGTCGTGACGGGCAAGGTGCTCTCGGCGGAAACGTACAGCGCAGGCCAGCCCGACCTTCGCATCGACGAGGGCGCGGTCGCCACGTTCGACTCGGTTTCCGTCAACAGGCGTTTAGTCGTTTGGCTGAACGGCGGACGTCTCGGTGCGACGGGGGATGTCCTGTTCAACGGCACCGGCGGCGGTGGCGACTTCGGCTACTACGCGCAGCCCAATACCGGCATCATCGAGGCGCATGGCGTTTACAAGAGCGCGTCAGGCGGCGGATCCATCACCTGCTACGTCACGAACTTCGTCGTCGGCGCGGGCGGATTCGGCATGCTCCGCAGGGATTACATGTGGAACTTCCAGAGTGACACCCGGCTCACGGCCACGGACAACCTGACGATCTACGAGCCCCATACGGACGCCGGGGCTCTGGACGGCCAGAAGGACGACGACTGGGGATTCAATTTCAACGGCCACACCTTCACGGTCGATACCGCAGGCCATACCGTCACGTTCGACTCCTACGTCCGCGAAAGCGCCACCCAAATCATCAAGGAGGGTGCGGGCGAGCTGATCATGCGGAGCCGCCAGAAGAAGCACACGGGCGGCACGGTCCTGAACGGCGGCCTCACGACCGTGGAGATTCCGGGGGCGCTCGGCTACGGCACGGCGACGGTGAACGACGGCGCGACGCTGCGGTTTGCGGACACGGTGCTCTCGTTCGCCTATCCGATCGTCGTGAACGACGGCGGCATTCTCGAGAATGCGGTAACCATTGGCGACACCTCCTCCCTCACGCTCAATGCGGGTGCAACTCTCAAGCCCGCCCAGAACGCATTCTTCGACCTTTCCTCCGGCACGCTCGTTTTGCCCGAAGAGGGAACGGTCACGGTTGACATGACGGGCTTCACGTTCGTGAACGGCGTCGCGACGCCGCTCCTCACGGGTGTCGCGGCAGGCGACGAGGCGAAGTTCTCGGCGCTCGTCCCTGCGGGCATCACGGGTTCGTTCTCCGTCTCGGGCGGCATTCTTTCCTACACGGCTACGTCCGGCGGCAGCGCGGCGGCGGATCTCTTCTGGAATCCGGCTGGCGACGCCACGTGGTCAACTGCCGTCGCGGCCTGGACGAACGCGGCGGGCGAACAGGTCTCGTTCGCGCCCTACGCGAATGCGACGGTCGCCGACGCGGCGACGATCGCGCTTCCCGCCGACGTTTCGGCGAACGACGTGACGATTTCCGCGGACGGCGACGTGGCGCTCAACGGCGCGGGCAAGCTCGGCGGCCCCGGCACGATCTACAAGAAGGGCGAGGGCACGTTCACGTTCAACGCGACGGGCGGACTCGACGCGCAGCCGATCATCGTCTCGAACGGCGTGTTCAAGGTCGGCGACAACCTCGCCGACCATGCGCTCGGCGCGTCGGCGGACACGTCGCCCATCGTCGTTGCGGACGGCGGCACGCTCGACCTCAACTACAACGCGTCGTCCACCACCGACGACGCCCGCTCGAAAGTCACGC
>CACZAK010000231.1 GCA_902779075.1 uncultured bacterium
AAGCCGCCAGCCCCGCACTTTCAGGCCGCCGCAGGGCGGCGGGCGCGCTGCGAAAGTCCGCGCCCGCGCCCAAAACAAGCCTTTGATGGGCAGACACTAGCTATAACTTCAACGTTCTTGACGGTTTCGTTTACAATATCTATCCAACAGGGATTCCTAACGGCGTCATCTGCAGTGGACGTGTCCTTGCCGCTGGCGGAACGCCTGTGGCGAATGCGATGGTGAGTTATTCGCGGCAGGGTGGTAGTGTCGGCAATAATGGCATTATCAGCGGGAACGATATCGGATATGTCATGACGGACGCGAAGGGCATCTATGCACTCACCCTTGCGCCGGGGCGTTACACGATCTCGGCCTCTAGCGGAGATGCTTCTGTCGTCGATGCGGTTGAGTTGACGGCAAATGTTGGATTGCGACTTTCATTGCCTCGCTCGTACTATAAATCTCCTACGCCGGAAGTCAATAACCGTTGGGGCGTGGATCTTGTTCTTTCCAGTCTCGCGAGCGTGGCCGAACCGCAGTTTACGCCGTCGTCCTGCCTCTTCTATCCGTCTACGAACGTGACCATCAGCTGCGCGACGGCCGGAGCGACGATCCGGTACACGCTTGACGGGAGCGATCCAACCGAATCCAGTACGCTCTACACGGGCGCGATTCTAGTCAATGACGACGTGACGATCAAGGCGCGCGCGTGGAAGAGTGGAATGAATCCCAGCGTGGTCGTCACGGCAACTTACACCTATGATGTCGCGCAAGGCGCGCCCAAAGGCGACTACTTTGCCGATCCCATTGTCATAACTGGCGCGAACGGTTCGCGCACGATTGCCGACAACTCCGCCTATACGGTTGAGTCTGGCGAACCGAAGCATACTTTAGAGAATGGACGATACTCTTATCAGTACCATACAATCTGGTATGAGTGGATAGCACCAGGTTCAGGGGCGATGAGTTTTACGACCAAGGCAAGCAAAACCGTTGGGAACAGTACAACGCGCTATCCGACATTTGTCGCTGTTTACACAGGCGATATCTTGACGGCTCTTTCTCGCAAGGCCTTTTCTAAAACACGAGATGATGACTATGCGACCACTGTGACCTTGAATGTAGAGCAAGGCGTTGTTTATCGTATTGTTGGCATGACCGGGGGAACAGCAAATGCTGGTTACGAGGGTTCCTTTACTCTCATCTGGTCCGGGAGTCTGACGGAGACGCATGCGGAGACATCCACGACGGATGTACCGGTGCCCTACACGTGGCTGGACGGTTACTATCCCAACCAGGGAGGCTCGGCGGCGGCGTATGAGGCGCTGGCGAACGCGGACTCTGACGGCGACGGATTCCCCGCATGGCAGGAGTATTTGCTGGGCACCGATCCCACAAGCGCCGCAAGCCACTTGTCCGCGACCGTCACAATGAACGGTAACACGCCCGTCTTCGGCTGGAGCCACACGAACGCCAACATCCAGGCGATTGGCTACCGCTACGTGCCAAAAGGATGCAACTCGTTGAACGACAGCGCTGGTTGGCAGCCGTTCACTCCCGGGCATCGTTTCTTCAAGGTCGTAGTCGAGCCAATACAATAATGGCGAGCCCTGGGGGCAACAGAATAATAGAGCCAGTATGCAAAAACCTCGCGAGTGTGGGCATGACGGGCTCCTTATGTATAAGGACGCGCGCGCGAGGGAGATGAGGTGAGTGTGTCAAAGTGACACACTCAAATGAATGTCCAACCCCTAACCCTAAGCGGGGAATTGTGGCAGAAGCGGGGAAGTGATATAATGTCCCGCGAAGTCTGAAAGGACAGAATGAACGAAAAAAAGGTAGGATTATGAGAAAGCAAATCATACTGCTGGCTGCAACCATATCACTTGTGGCATCCGCCGCGACGTTTCGCGTGGCTGCGCCTGACGGCTCTGCCGTCTGTACCGTCACACCGCCGGACTATGGCGCGGGGGCGGTTCTTGAGACAACCAACTTGACCGGCGGCGTCGCGTGGCGCGTGCGTTTCACTGGCACGGGCGAGCGGACCATCGAGAAGGAGGAATGGACGTTCGACTTTGGCGAGGACTTCCGCTGCTGGCCGGTGAGCCATGCGCAGGGTGAATATATCCCCAAGACGCTCTCGACCATCGCCACGATGAAACCGATGCCCGGCGCGGCGGCCATCGCCGCCGGCAAGGGACACACCCAGAACTACTGGCGCACCTATCCCGGAACGGCAGAAAGTCCGCTCGTCGTCGAGGGGAACGGCTGGGTGGCCGCGCTCGGCGATGCGGGGGTGATCGACTATGCACGGATCCGTTTTGCCTCGGGCGACAAGCCCGGACAGCTCAAGACGGTCCTTGAAGGCCCCGCCACGGTCGCGCTTCCATACGTCACCCCCTGGCGGTACGTCCATTGCGCGAAGGACTGCGTGGTGCTCGCGAACGAACAGCCCCGCTTCATGGACGCGCTCAACGTGCCGTCGCGCATCGCAGACACCTCCTGGATCAAGCCGGGGAAGGTACTTCGCGTCGCGAAGTTGAACGAGGCGTGCGGAAAGGATTGCGTGGACTTCGCGGTCCGCAACGACATCCCGTACATCGAGCTGGACGCCGGATGGTACGGCCCGGAGCGTTCGGGCGATCCCATGAAGCCAAATGCGTACGTGAAGCCGATCATCGACTACGCGACGCGCAAGGGCGTGGGTGTGATCCTCTACGTGAACCGCGACCCGCTCAAGAAGAACCGCGACGCAATTCTCGACCTGCTCGCTTCGTGGGGCGTCAAAGGAATCAAGTACGGATTCCTGCACGTAGGCGACCAGGCGTGGCGCAAATGGGCGACCGAGGCGATCGAGGCCGCCGCGAAGCGGAGACTCATGGTCGACATCCACGACGAGTACCGTCTCACGGGCATCCAGAAGACGTATCCGAACGTAATGACGGTGGAGGGCATCTGCGGCAACGAGGAAATGCCGAACGCCGCGCACGACTGCGCGCTCCCGTTCACGCGCTTCTTGGACGGTCCGGGCGACTACACGCCGTGCTGGAATCAGGCGCGGGTGAAGAACACGCTCGCCCATCAGCTCGCCCTGCCCTGCGTGTACACGAGCGGCTGGCAGTTCCTGTTCTGGTATTCGCGTCCGGAACAGATAAACGAGAAATACCCCGCGCTCGATTTCTGGCGCGAGATTCCGTGCGCGTTTGACGAGACGCGTTTTCTCCAGGGGAAGATCGGCGAATACGTCGTTGTCGCGCGGCGGGTCGGCGAGAAGTGGTTCGTCGGCGGACTGAACGGGCTTGCGCGGCGCAATTTCTCAATCCCGCTCGACTTCGTCGGAGAAGGCGACCTCGACGTGCGCATCTTCATGGACGCCGATCCCGCCCTTACGGAGGGACTGGGTAAAGTCGCCGTTTCGGCACGGCGTATGAAATCGGGCGACGTGCTTTCCGTCGATGCCGCCGCCCGCGGCGGTTTTGCATTGATCGTGGAAAAAGCGAAGACCGAGGGATGCCGGATTCCGACTCCGGGCGCAGGACAATCTGTCGCGCCCTCGCCGGCGGAGTGGGCTGATTCGCGCCTTGGTACGGCGCGGGCCTTCGGGAGCAACGTGCTGGGCCCGTGCGTGCCGCACGGATCCGCCCATCCGTCCCCCGACTCGCTCTGGCCGACGCCGCACCAGCGGGCGAGGGGATCGCATCACGGCTTCGGCGCGCCGACGAGCGGGTGGTGGCCGGGCGACAAGGTTGTGGGGTTCTCGCAGCTCCACGCGCAGGGGACGGGCGGGACGCCAAGTTACGGAATCTTCCGCTACGTGTGCGATCCGCAGAACATGGAGATACTCGAGGCGCATCCGTACCTTCTGAAAGTCAGGCTGAAACCGTCGGGACTGCTCGTCGACGTGTCCGCCACGCCCCACGGCGCCGTCTATCGCGTCCGCGACGGCTCGCCGGGGACGGCTCGCCCCACCGGTGGTGTGCCGCGTACGCTTCCGCTCGACCGGCGTTGCAAATTGGCGAAGGCGGACTGCGTGAACGCCGCCGGTGAGTTCACCGGCAACTGGAACCCCGCGCCGTACAGGTGCTTCGCCCATTCGGAGGTTGACGACGCGACCGGCATCCACCGCATCGCCGTGTCGTTCAAGTCCGAAGAGCAGGCAAAGGCGTACTTCGCCGCGGAACTTGCCGGACGCACGCCCGACGACGTGGCGCGGGAGTCGAAGCGCCTCTGGGACGACACGCTCTCCTGCATTTCAATCGAAGGCGTCGACGACGCCGAGCGCGCGCACTTCTACTCGATCCTCGCGCAGACCTTCATCCAGCCGCGCGACCGCACGGCGGACGGAATCGGCTGGGACGACCACTATACGCTCTGGGACACCTGGCGCACGTACTTTCCGCTCAAGGCGATCATCGACGCGCAGACGCTCGCTGGGAACGTCAACTCCTTCGCCGACCGCTTCGCGCGCACCGGCAGATGCGACTCCTGCTACACGTCGGGCAAGGAGTACAAGGTGGGACAGGGCGGCGACGAGGCGGACTGCGTGATCGCCGAGGCTTGGGCGAAGAAAATCCCCGGCATCGACTGGTCGCGCGTGGCGCCGCTCCTCCGAAGCCGCTGGACGGGACGCACAAAAGGCTATCGCGAGAGAGGGTACGTGCCGAGCGGCGAACGCGAGGATTACTGCGGACGCATGAAGTCGGGGTCCGCCACGATGAACTTCGCGTATCAGGACTGGTGCTGCGCGCAGGTGCTGCGCGGGCTGGGCGACGCGGAGATGGCGGAGAAATTCCTCGCGCGGTCGGGGAACTGGACGAACGTATGGGACGCCACCGCCTTCGACGCGCCCAGTGGTGTGCGCGGCTTTGCGCGTGCGCGCGGGAAGAACGGACGCTTCTCGAAGACCGATCCCCGCCGCGGATTCAACACCG
This sequence comes from uncultured bacterium, assembly GCA_902779075.1. The sequence continues at coordinate 4,914 of CACZAK010000231.1, forward strand.
ACTTCTACGAGGCGAACTGCTGGGAGTATTCGTTTTTCGTCCCGCACGACATGGACGGCCTGATCCGCCGCTGCGGCGGCAGGGACGCGTTCGAGCGCCGCGTCGCGTATGCGCTGGAGAACAACCTCGTCGCCTTCGACAACGAGCCGTCGTTCCTGATTCCGTGGCTTTTCGCGTACACGGGACGCGGCGACCTCGCGACGAAGTGGGCCCCGCGTGTCGCGACGCTCTTCAAGGGGCTGGACCTCCCGGGCGACAACGACTCCGGCGCGATGTGCGCGCTCTACGTGTTCATCCAGTTCGGATTCTTCCCCGTCGCCGGACAGGACCTCTACTTGATGCACGGAAGCACGTATCCGAAGATCGTCATCCGGCCGCTTGGCGGCGGCAAGACGTTCACAATACGATCCGTGAACTATGCCAACGGTCGGCGCGTGAAGTCCGTGACGCTCAACGGCAAGCCCCACGATCCGCTCTTCCTGCGCCATGCGGAAATCGCCGCTGGCGGCGAACTCGTGTTCACATACGAGTAGCAGAGTTGTTAACTCATAATTCTCAAAAGAGGAAATTACATTTCACGCTTGCGCACGGCAGGAATTTTGCTACAATTACCACTGTTGCCGCCTTGATTGTGCCTTTGCAGGTATGTGGTTTTTCAGGTCGAGTGGCTTGAACTGCAGACGCCACGAAAGAGGGGTTTGTGAATTACCTCAGGGCGATAGTGAAGGAGAAGAATGAAGAATAAGAGTAAAGCTTTTTTCGCATTTGCGCTTGCCGTTTCGATGATGAGCGGTGCTGAAGTGAAGTCGTGCAGACTCACGTTTTCAGGTTACGAGGGCAAGGAGGCGCTGAAGGACTTTCCCGTGCTCATTAAGATCCCCGACGGGCTGACGGGGTTCGACTACAGGGATTCGGCCTCTGATGGAGGCGATATGGCTTTCTTTGGCGTGGACGGCCAGCCGCTTGCATACGAGATCGACACGTGGGATCCCGAAGGAACATCATATATTTGGGTGCGTGTGCCGGAACTGACTAAGGCAACTACGATCACGGCGCGGTGGGGCGTGTCCTGTGCGAAGACGTTCTCGTCTTCGCCACGTACGGCTTGGAACGACGACTATCTTGCCGTGTGGCACTTCTCGAAGTTCAAGAAGGGGGTTACGAAAGATTCCAAGTACGGCCTTGCCGCCGAGCTACGCGGCAAGGACATGCGCAAATTCATCCATGCCGAAGGGCTTGTGGGAAAATCTTACTTCTCCTCGTCGCAGACTACGACTGCGGGTCCATATCTCCAGATAGAAAAGGACGACCGCTGGACAGCCTACGGCAAGACAGGCAAGCTTACGGTCTCGTTCCTCCTGAACAGCGCAATCCCTGTAAAGGACGTTGGCGACCGATATGCCCGCGTCATTTCCTCCAAGCCCTTCAAGGGCCATCCAAAGGGCATTGACGTGGTGGTGCGCGGGGGCGAAGACGTCTATGCGTGCGGACAGGGAAAGACGAACTTCATGTTCTGCACAAAGGGCAACGTGGGCAGCGATCTTTATTCCTTCCATGACGGCTGGGCGTATGTGACGGTGGTCTATGACGGCGTGGCGCAGGAGGCTCGCATCTACTACAACGGCCGCCTTGGAAGCACGAAGCGCGGGGCCGTGTTTGCGCCGACGGTCTCTGATTGGCCTCTCGCGATTGGGCACTACGGCGACGCCGTCCGTCTTGAACCGCAGGGCCATGAGTGCTTCTTCTGCGGCTACATCGACGAGGTGCGTCTCTCCAAGGCGGCGCTTTCG
>CACZAK010000232.1 GCA_902779075.1 uncultured bacterium
CAATCAGCGTCATCGACCACGGCATCGGAATCCCAGAAGACTGCCAGCCGCGTCTTTTCGAGCGGTTCTACCGGATCGACAAAGACCGCAGCAGGGCGCTTGGTGGCACGGGACTTGGACTCGCCATTGTCAAACACATCGCGCAGTTGCACGGTGGGCAGGCTACGGTTTCATCCAAACCTGGCGAAGGCGCGACGTTCACGCTTGTAATTTAGAGGATAGGCAAAGGAAAGACCATGAATCAGGTGTTTTCAATTTTGATAATCGTCGGCGGCGGGTTGGGCACGTTCCTGTTGGGCATGAAGCATCTCTCGGAGGGCTTGCAGGCCGTCAGCGGATCCGGCCTCAGGCGGTTCATGTCCCTCGCGACCTCGCACCGTCTGGCAGGCGTCGGCACGGGCGTGATCACAACCGTGATCGTCCAGTCGTCCTCGATCATCACGGTCATGGTGGTCGGATTCGTCTCGTCCGGCCTCATGAACCTGTCGCAGGCGATCAATGTCATCATCGGTTCGAACATCGGAACCACGGCCACGGCATGGTTGATCGCCTTTGCGCCGGACGTGAAGATGCTCGGGCTGTGCGTCGTTCTCGTCGGGGCGGCATTCTACTTTTTCCAGCGCAACGAGCTACTGCACAATCTCGGCCTCGCCTTCATGGGGCTCGGGTGCATCTTCATGGGACTCTACTGGATGAAAGAGGGAATGGAGCCGGTCCGATCCATGCCGGTGGTGGTTGACGCCTTTAGATCCCTTGACGCGACGACGGCGTGGGGACTTGCAAAATGCGTTCTTGTCTCGCTCGCCTTCACCGCAGTGGTTCAGTCCTCGGCGGCGACGACCGCGATTGCAATGACGCTCGCACAGCAGGGACTGCTGAGTTTCGAGGCGGCCGCCGCAACCGTGTTCGGGATGAACATCGGAACGACGATGACCGCGTGGCTCGCCGCGTTCAACGGCTCCGCCGAGGCCCGGCAGACGGCGCTTGCGCACACGCTCTTCAATGTCGCGGGTACGATTCTGCTGATTCCGTTCTTCGTCCCCGCGATTCTTCCGCTGGCGACGTCCTTCTTCCCCCACTACGCGGACGCCGTGACGACGAACGGCGTGACGACGTACCCGCACATGGCCGCGCCCATGGCGGCGGTCCATACGATCTTCAACGTCATCACGACGTTGTTCTTCCTGCCGTTCACGCGACAGTTCGCGCGTTTCGTCTCCCGCGTCATAAAGGCCCCGCCCGCCGAAAAGCCGCATTTGAGCGCGTTGAAGATGTCCTCGTACATCTCGCCCGTCATCGCCTGCGACCAGGCGCTTCTTGAAGTCACGTTCATGCGGGACAGCGACCTTGAACTCCTGGCGGGGATCAAAGACGTGTTGGCTGGGACGGCAACCGAATCTGCCGAGGAGCACATCCTGCATCGCGAGGAGGTTTTGGACAATGTCCAGCGCGAGATCACGGAGTTTCTCGGCAAGATCATGGTCAAGCGCGCGCCGACCGAGGTGTCCGACAGGATCGGGCGGCTTCTGCGGCTTTCGGACGAACTGGAGTCTGTCTCGGACGAGGCGGCAGCGATCCTGAAGGCTACGCGGCGACTTAGGAAAGGTGGACAGAACTTCTCTGAACAGTCTTGCCAAACATTGCTGGGCATTCATGAGATCGTTTTCAGCCTTGCGGAAACGGTGTCGGGGCTCATCAAGTCTCCGCGTCCGAGGTTTGACCTCGCCGCGCTTCAGGCGAATTCCCATGACATCGGCAGACGCATCCATGGCGCCAGGCGGAACCAGCTGGATCGCGTCGGCCCAGATGACCCAGATTCGCCGGTGCGCGTTCTCGCCGAACTTGACATCCTGAACGCCTACGAACGCATCCGGTCCTACTACATCAACATGGCCGAAACTTTGGCCGGCCGCAAATGAACCTTTTGCGTTGAATCTGCATTCTCTTCTTATTGAGGGCCTATCGTGCCCCGACGAGAAATGGAAGTCTGGCAGGAAATTGTGAAAAACGCCGAACATGGCGCGGAAAGGCTTGTTGCCGAGTATGGCGACAGGCTCTATGCCGCCGCCACGCTCTTGTGTCGTAACAACAGCGACGCGGAAGAGCTTGTGTTCAGGACGCTTGCGCAGGCGGTCGGCAAAATACGGCAGTATAAGCCGTCAGGCGATTTCTTCAGCTGGCTTTACACGATCCTTCTGAACTTTTACAGGATGGAAGGGCGCAAGAACAGGCCGGACATCGTTCTTGTCGGATCCCCACAGGACTTGCCGCAGATTCCCGTTGGCGGAAACAATGACGCCGCCGAGGAGATGCGGGAGATGGTGCGACAGCTTCCTCCGCAGATTCGGGAGACGGTCATCCTCAAATACTTCTCGGGGATGTCCATCGAGGAGATCGCGACGACGTTAGCCATTCCGCCGGGTACGGTCAAGTCGAGGCTGTTTACCGCAAAACGGATTCTTGCAGACGAATTGAGGAAGGCCAATCAGAAAGGACAAGGCAATGAATGACGAAGAACTGGACGCGGCGATTGCCGAACGTTTCAAGGCTTATGAGGCGGGGACGCACCTCTCCGACGAATTCAAGGGGCGATTCGTCTCTTCGATGCGGCGAAAGCGCACAGTACGGCGCATCTGGATGCTTGGGCTGATCGGCATAACGGCCATTGTATGTGTTGTAATTGTGAATGTCACTAAACCGGCCGTTGCATCTAGCGACGTGAAACCTACGTTGATGGCCTCTAACGCTCCAACAAACGAAACGGACAAGGTGTCATACTTGATACTGCTCAGCTATCTGCGTGAATGCTTCATCCGTTCCAGGTCGGCGCGCCGGAAGGAAGAGGAATAAGTCTGTAAAGAAAGAAGGAATAAACAATGCAAACAAAAATCCTGATTATTGTCGGAGTCTCTGTGGCCTCCGTGGTCGCCCTCTTCGTGATGGGCTTCTTCTTGGACAAGGATGCCTCCAAAAAGGAAAAGGCTGGCGAGAGAAAAGAGAACACCAATCCGCCATCGCAGCCCGACCAGGTCTGATGTATTCTGACATTCCAATTTGGCTTGCCCTCACATTCGTGGCCGGCGGGCTGTACGTTTTAGCATGGAGCGCAGACCGTTTCGTCGGAGGTGCCGAGGCAGTCTCCCGTGCGCTGGGCGTATCGCCGTTCATCGTTGGAATGGTGATCGTAGGTTTTGGCACCTCCGCCCCCGAACTTGCCGTTTCCGCGCTGTCCGGCATGGCGGGACATTCCAACCTCTCGCTTGGCAACGCATACGGCTCCAACATCTTCAACATTGCCGCTATTCTCGGCGTCGCCGTGTTGATCAGCCCCATTACGGTTCGCCCCGTCATCTCATTCGCGGCGGTTCCCATGTTGCTGGTCGCCTCCGTTGCATCCTGTATGTTCGTCTCTCTTGGTGGTGGATTCTCGCGCATGGACGGACTGTTGTGTCTCGCGCTCTTCGGTGTTCTTCTCCCTGCATACTGCTACATCGACAGGAAAGGGAAAAGCAATGTTGGTGTCGGCGGCATTGCTTTTCCCTCTTCTGCCGATGAAGCTCCTTCATGTCGCCATCCCTGTCTTGCGCTTGTAGGCGGTCTTGCGTTGCTCGTCGCGTCGTCGCACATTCTCGTTTGGGGCGCGGTTGGGCTTGCTCGCTCGTTTGGCGTCTCGGAATTGCTGATCGGGCTTACCGTCATCGCGGCGGGAACCTCACTGCCCGAGCTTGCATCCGCCATTGCCTCTGCCCGTCGCGGACAGAACGAACTGACGCTCGGCAACATAATCGGCTCAAACTTCTTCAACTCGCTTGCAGTTGTCGGAACAAGCGGGGCGATATCGCCATTCAGGGATGTTTCACCGCTTGTCTTCACTCGAGACCTGCCCGTCATGGTCCTCCTCACGCTTTCCATCGGGATCTTTGGATTCAACATCAGGGATCCACGCTCATCAGGTACTATCTCCCGTCCCTGCGGAATCATCTGGCTTGCCGCATTCCTCGCCTATCTGATTCTCCTCATCCGGCAAGAAGCGTTCATGGCATGATAGATGCCATGATTACCGAGTCATGGTTACGTACAAGATGATTTTACTGCAATAGTGATGTGTTTGGCTATTGGGCGATGGACGACATGGCATAATATTAGATTATGTTTTATGATAAGAAATCGGTATTTGTTATTTCTCGCGAACGAAGTTATACTATCGGCGTTTTCTTTTTCACCCCAATAGGAGAACCCTGAAATGAAACGTACGCTTCTGGCATTCAGCATCGCAACGATGGCACTGACGACGACTGCCGACCACCTCATCGTCGTGAAGGTCGGCGGCAAGAGCTTTGCTGCGAAGATCGAAGATACGGCAACGGGACGCGCATTCATGGAGAAGCTTCCGCTCACCTTGGACATGACGGAACTGAATGGCAACGAAAAATACCGCTACGGCGTCTCCCTGCCGACGGCCGCGCAGTACTTTGACACGATCGAAGCCGGCGACCTGATGCTCTACGGCTCCAACTGCCTGGTTCTCTTCTACGGCGCGGCCGGTGGCTATTCGTATACGCGAATCGGCAAGCTGACCTCGACGGACGGACTTGCCAAGGCCGTGGGGAACGGTGCGGCGACGGTGACGTTCGAGAAGGCGACTCTCTCGGCGAATATCCGCATGGACGGCAACACGCCCCGCATCACCGCCGTGACGAATCTCCCTGCGGAGTGCGCGATCACGACGCTTGCCGCAAAGAATCCGTCCGCCGACAAGTCCGAATGGAAGGATTACAACTTGCTTTCAGCCGACGAGAAGCCGGCATACAGGTTTTTCAGGCTTGTGGCAAATGTTGATTGAAACTGTGGTTTCAGCGAGACAGTCGCAAAAATATTCCCGCCACAGAAGATCGTCACCTAATCGTGATTTTTTAAATAGGTGACGGTTTTTGGCAGCCGAAAATCCGTCACCTATTTTGATTTTCGCAAATAGGTGACGGTTTGTTGTTGCCGTTGCGAAAAAAATGTGATAAACTGACTCCGATTTACACATAAAAGGAATTCCTTTATCATGTTTTATGGCCGTGAAGAGCTGTTGACAGATTTAGAAGCCTTGTGGGGCAAGCGGGTCTCATCCTTGGTAACATGCCGAGGCCGCCGCCGCATCGGGAAAAGTACCCTTATCGAGCAGTTTGCCAAAAGGTCAGAGGCCCGTTTCATCAAGATTGAAGGTTTGCGTCCACAAAAAGAACTTTCGAATGAGGACGAACTGCGGGCTTTTGCCCGGCAACTGGCAGACCAGTCGAGTGCCGAGAGAAGTCTGCCAGACTGCTGGCTCACGGCATTTGGCCGCCTTGCCCGTGAAATTTCAGATGACGAGCGAACGGTCGTCCTTCTTGACGAAGTTTCATGGATGGGTTATTATGATCCCACATTCGCCGGAACGCTCAAGATGGCGTGGGACAACCATCTTAAAAAACATCCGCGTTTGATTCTCGTTGTTTGCGGAAGCGTTTCAACCTGGATTCGGGAAAACATCATCGACGACGGCCAGTTTCTGGGCCGCCGTTCGCTTGATGTTGTTGTGCCTGAACTGCCGCTACGCGAATGCGTCAGGTTTTGGGATCCGGTACGGGAGCGACTTGACATGCGCGAGATTATTGACATGATGTCCGTCACGGGAGGCGTCCCCCGCTACCTTGAAGAAGTCAACCCCGCTCTTTCCGTAACTGAAAACATGCGCCGTCTGTGCTTTCGACCGCGATCTCCGCTGCGGATGGACTTCGACGAAATGTTCAACGACGTGATCACGCGGCAGCCGAAATCCACGGCTCGCGTCCTTGACTGTCTCGTGGACGGCTCGCGAACGGTCACCGAGATTGCGGCCCTGCTCGACAACACGAAGGGCGGACACATCTCCGAAGCACTAGCCCAGCTGGAAGAAGCCGGATTTGTATCCTCTGATGTCGGCACCAATCCGCTGACCGGTGCGGAAAGAAGAGAGAAACGGTATCGCCTGAAAGACAACTACTCAAGGTTTTACCTCAAGTACGTCAAGCCCGCCGCAACCCTTATCGACAAAGATGCTTTCGCATTTTCTGGCTTTGACCAGTTCAAGGGCTGGGAGGCCGTGCTGGGATTGCAGTTTGAGAACCTTGTCGTCAACCATTTCCAGGAGCTGCTTCCTTTCCTCCACCTTGAAAACGCGCTCGTCTATTCCGCCGCCCCCTATCGGCAGGAAGGCAAGAAAGGTTCCGGCTTGCAGATCGACTTGCTCATCCAGACGAAACGGTCTGCCTACATTGTCGAAGTGAAGCGCCGTTCCGAGATCGGACTGGAGGTGGTGGACGAAGTCGCGCAAAAGGCCCGTCGGCTGAAAGTGGCGGCTGGCAATTCCATAAGGACCGCGCTTGTCTATGCGGGACATCTGGCCCGGACGGTCGAGGCCGAAGGATACTTTGATGCAATCGTTCCGTTCTCCCGAATACTGGGAATCTTACCGGAGAAATGATATACTATTGGAGCCATGTGTGCTGGTGCACCGATTCTAAACCCCTAAAGGAGATATAACCATGCCCACGAAGAAGACAGCAAAGAAAATCAAGAACGTGCTGATCATTTCGGCGTCGTTCCGTCCGAACTCCAACTCCCACGCGCTCTGCCAGGAAGTCGCGAAGGGCGTGAAGGCTGCGGGCAACAAGGCCGAGGTCATCCGGCTC
>CACZAK010000233.1 GCA_902779075.1 uncultured bacterium
CGGGCCGAAGCGGTCGTCCAGAATCGCCTTGACGACGATGTCGTCGCCCTCGATGTCGTAATAGACGGAGAACGGGAAGTGCGGAACCATCATGCGGTGGTGTCCGAAGTGGATGGGGTGTATGCCTGCGAAATCAGCGAGGGAATCGAGCGCGGCATTGACGTTCTCCATGAAGTGGTCAAGTACCCACGCGCCGTTGGGGGCATAGAAGTCCTGAGCCTCGGCGAGGTCGAACTCGGCAAGAGCCGTGAGGCGCACGCGTTTCATGTCACAGCGCGTCCCGACGGGCCATTAGGCGGGCTTTTACGTCCGACCAGTCGTAAACCGGAATCTTACCTTCGGCGTAGAGACGTTCGCGGCGGGCAAGCTCGTGTCCGTGCCATTCCGGCGGCGCGTATGCACCGGAAGCCGATTCAAGTGACGACCAAAGGTAGTCCATCACCTGAACTTTCTGCGAGACATCCATCTCGTCGATTTTTTGCATTACAGCTGGCATGTTCCATCTCTCCGTTCGCGGTTAGTATAGCAAAAAAGACTGGTGCATGGAAGGTGGTGTTTGAATGTACACTGCCGAGTTGTCGGCAAGGGCATCGAGAAGTGAGCATTTGAAAGGAGAAAGAAAATGAAACTGAAAGACCTGAATGACGACCAGAGGCTGCAACTCAAGCAGGACCTCCTCTCGCGGCGCATGGACGAGAAGGGCGAAAGCCCATCGTATGGCGAGCTGGCGGATGCCGATACCCTCGTCACCGACGAGGAGCTTGAGGCCGAGTTCGGCGACACGGAGTTCGTCCCCGACGACTTCTCGTGATGATGTGAGGTGGCTGCATGAGGCGTCAACGACAGACGGCGAATGACTTGACGCGGCGGCTCGCCATCCCGGGCGAGTTCCCGATCACGTTTGCGTATGTGCCGGTTTCGTTCGTGGAGGACGACGTGATCCTCGACGACACCATGTTGGCAATCGGCAATGCGAGCTACTACCACTTCGGCATCCTTTCGTCGGCGGCGCATGTGGCCTGGCTCTGCTGCGTGGCGAGGCCGAAGGGAGCAACGTTCATCTACACGCCCAATCCCGTCTACAACTCTTTTGTCTGGCCGGAGGTCACGGAAGAGCAGCGGGCGAAGATCGAAAACGCGGCCCGGATCATCGAGTCCACGCGTGCGTCGATTCCCGACTTCACGTTCGCGAAGCACTACACCGTCGTTGGAATGCCCCCCGAGCTTAAGGAGGCGCACCGCATCAACGACGAGGCCGTGTTCACCGCGTACGGCTTGGGCCCAAGTCCATCCTCGCAGGAAGTCTTTGCCGAGTTGTTGAAGCGCTACGAAGCCGCCAGCGCAAATTACAAGCCCGAGCGCCCCATTCGCGAACGTCCCACGCTCCATTGGCGGCGAGGGGAATGAGCTGAAGAGAGTTGAGAGGGACAGACCCCATTGGTGGAGTAGGAGTGGTGGAGTAGTTATGACCATGAGGAGCCTGCACGAGAAGGAGGAAGACTAAATGATCGTTGGACTGCCAGTAAAGCGCATGATCGCTTTCGCGTGCGTTGCGTCATCTTGTCTTTGCCATGCGAAATCCGGCGGGGCCCATGTCGCCGACATAACCGACATTCTTTTCAATTCGGAACGTACATCCGAAACCAAAAAGCTGGCCGCCTTCATTTCGCAGGGAATGGACATGGGAGCTGGTGCAAAACCTGTTGATCTCGCCGAGGAAGGCAGTTCTTTCCTGAACTCCCTTCGCAAGGAGTTTGGCTCCTTGGCGGGTGTCGGCGAACACAGGGAATTTGCGCATTGGGGGATGAGCGGCTCCGTGCCGGATGAGTTTCTGTCCGCGATGGAGAAAGCTCATTCGGGCAGCAAGGAAAGAGTCGTCGAACTGTGGAGGCAGTTCGTCGTTACGCGGAGAGAGGCCGTCAAGCAGGCTCTCAACCTGTCCGGTCCGAATTCGGACCGGGCCGCGCACGCCCTCGCGTCACTGATGAACGACATCCATGTCCTTGGCGACCAAACCACAAAGGCGACTGCGCATCTGCGCACGATAGACAATGTGGTAAACGACTACATGAAGGCGATGAACAGAATGCTCGGCAACCACAATGGCCTTTCGGCGCAAATAAAGGCCGAGATCAAGCTCATACCCAAAGGCCTCTCGAATCAGGAACGGGCGGCTCGCATACTGGAGATCCTGAAGAGCCACAACACCGAATTCAGCAGGAGGGCGACATCTGTGCTGTCGCGAATGGGATACAACGGAGACGTCTCGTCCATAGACTATGAAAAGCTGAAGGCCATAACCGGTACCGCATCCACGACTTCCGATGTCGCAAGGCACTGGTCGTTCGAGTTGATGGATGACCTTAAGCAGCGTCTGGCCAGGTCCAGGCCGGTGAGGCTCTACGGCGGATTGAAGGAGTCGTACAACTGCGCCATCGACAAGGCCTCCCGCCGGATGGCGGAACGGGCCTACCAGACATTCGACAACGTGTATTCCCCTGAGGCGTTAAAGTCGATGAGCGAGGTCAAGAGCTGTCGGACGGTCGTAGGAGTCCTCCAGGAAGTGACCATGGAGGACGGGAGCCAGAAAATGGTCCTGTCGATACCGGTCGAGAATTTTGCGAAGGGAATCAAGTCGGGAATCGGCGCGGGAGTGATGACCTTTGTGTTCACGGAGGGCGCGACCCTGTATCAGTTCGCCCGCGGAGACATCACGCAGGAGGATTTCTGCTGGGAGTCCGCGAAGAACTGCTCCGCCTCGATGCTCACCGGCGGCGCGACATTTGTGGCGGTTGTTCTTGGCGCCGAACCTGCCGGTTGGGTGGTGTTGGGCATCGGCGTAGGGGCGTACATGCTGTGCGATGTCGCGTTCTCCGAGATCCGCCGCATGGTCGACGGGCCCTCTTTCACCCTTGACGACATCCTGGGCGGGCTCCCGACCGAGATACAGCGAAGAAAGACGCTGTTTGACTATTCCGGTTATGACTCGCTTCTCGAATACAGGGGAGACGAGTCGATTCTCGACTACCACGGCGAGAACAGCATGTTCGAGCTGCGGAGCGACAGTTCCGCATTTGACTTCAAGGCGGACGAGAAGAGTTTGTTTGACCTGTAAAAGCGATTAGGAGGATTCAATGGAACAAGAAGAGAGCCAGATGGCGGTGGGCGGCGCGAGTTCGGGACTCGATGGCTGCGAAGCGAAAAGCCCTGTCGAACGGAGGGAGGCACTGAAGGGTTTCCTCGTTCGAAGGCTCCTGCTGGGCGGACTTGTCGCCCTGTTGGCCTTGGCCGTGTGGAGCGTCAAGTATTCCAGCCTGTTTGATAAAGGGTCTGGCGACGAGGCGGGCGAACGGATTCACATCGCCGTGGACTATGCGAATTTCCTGAATGAAGGAACAGTCCTTCTGCCGTTTGCTGGCGAAGTGTATGTCGGCCTTCGACTGGCGAAGGCGTATCCGTCAGGACCGTCAGTTTGCTTTCGCTTCGACGCCTATCTGCGCGTCAAGGAGGAAAAGCGCATTGGCGAGTTCGTGGTCAGCGCGATTCCAAGAATCGTCGGCCGTCAGATTGAACTCGGAGAATGGGGGTTCGTTTCGTTTGACGTAGACGACATCTCCGCCGATCAAGTCAAGTCCTACCGCGCGACAGGCGAGGCGGTGTTTGCGATGTTCAAGCACAAGGTCAAGGCCAACGCACTGCCAATCTTCTACAAGGCCACGAACATACTCGAAATGACGAGTGCGGAAATGGTCGTTCAATAACTTCTAACCCATAATCCAGAAAGGTAACCATGAAAATCCACGTGATCATTAGAACGCTGATCGCCACCGCAGTCTGCGGATGCATCGGCCCGGGAGTGACAGCCGGAGGCGAGCCGTCCGGCGTTAAGCCTGCTGACGGCGAAGACGTCGCCTCAGCCGGTGAAAAAGTCGGAAGGAAAGCGGGTAAGGACGCAGTCGTGTTCGAAACCCTTGCTGACGAGAACTTCTCCTACACGATGGGCGACGAGCGCTCACGTTCGTTCAAGAGGCTCAATCCGAACGCCACCCTTAACGACCTCAACGACTTTGCCTATGCAAAGTGCTGGAACAGTTACCTGCGTCCGAAACTCCAGAACGGACAGAAACTGACACGCGAGGACGCCGTGTTGCTCGAATTCTGCATCAATGTCCAGTTGAACATGGTGGACACGCTTGCCGTTGCCGCACTGGGCGACATGACAGATCCGGGGTTCCTCCACAATTTTGTCGTGCAGGAGGCCGTAAAATCACGCTCGGAAGGAAAGGATGTCGAGGGGTTTTACAGGGATCAGAATAACGTGTTTGTTGACCTGAAGTCGAATTTCCTTAACAGCTACGAGGGAATCCGAGTGCCTATGCGGCAATGGGCTTCGCAATTCAAGTCCGTTCCGCCGCGTGTGATGAAGCGGATCTTCGCAGACATCGAAGTGGCGACAGGGGCGGCCGACAGCTCAAACACATCCAATTTTGGCGAACACCCCTGGATCTGGTCGGGGTCGTATGCAGGTGCAGCGGTAGTGGGAGGGTTGATCGGCATCGGCGCAGTTGGCATCTGGCATGTCACCTCACCCGACTTGCCAAACCAGATCGAGAGAGGTGCGATGGAGTTGAACGCTCCTGTGGTCGAACTTAAGAACACCTGGCGGAACGCACGGAACGAGATGTCGGTGTATCTTGACGAGATGAGGAATATGCGCAGGGAACTCAAGTCGATGAGGAGCAGTAGCTATCTTAAAGACCCGAAGACGCGCAAGTACTTGCAGCGTGTCCTGTCGGAGAGCGACAACGACAGCACAGTCGCATCCCAGTATCTCGACTATGCGATGTACGATCTTCCTTTCTGTGTGATGACATACAAGGCCAACGGCCAGCTCAAGGAGTGCACAGGGCGGTTCAACGACGATGAGGATGAGATGATGAAGGTGATGTCCGAATACTGCCAGGCAGTGGCAGGGACGGAGATGCTGAAGCACATCAGAACGCGTTATGCCGCAAACGGTTATCTCGAGGCCGTCACCCGTTTGAAGGATGAACTCAGCAGTGGCGAGTGGGAGAAGTTCCTCAACGAGTCGAAGCTCTACAAGGTTGAGCAGAAGGTTGATGTCGCAGGGCGGCAGCAGAACGATTTGTCAGAAATGACAAAGGACGATCATTGACAGTGCCAGGCACTCTAGGCACAGCAACATTGACACAGCAAAGGAAAAGAAAATGAAGAAACTGATGATGACAGTTGTGCTGTCCGTGGCGGGAATTGCCATTGCGGACAGCGACGTGGACGCGCTGAAGGCGGCGCTTGAGAAGGTCGCCGATGCAGAGACGCAGTGCCGCATCGGCAACTGCTATGCCGAGGGCAAGGTCGTTGCCAAGGACGAGGCCGAGGCCGTGCGCTGGTACCGCAAGGCTGCCGATCAGGGCTATGCGGACGCGCAGTGCTGGCTGGGGAAATGGTATACATATCACTTGACTATAGGTGAAAAGCCGCAAGCTGCTAAGTGGTACCGCAAGGCGGCCGAGCAGGGACACGTGGTTGCACAGCATGAGCTGGGCGTCTTGTACTTCCGCGGTGCCGGTGGCGTGACGACCAACTACGCGGAGGCCGTGCGGCTCTTTCGCAAGGGGGCGGAAAGCGGATATGTCCGGTCGATCCACAACCTCGGGACATGCTATGCCGAAGGCAAGGGCGTGCCGCAGGACAAGTCGGAGGCATACAGGCTGTACCGCAAGGCGGCAGAGATGGGTCTCAGGGAATCACAGTTCAACGTGGGCACATACTACGACATGGGCTGGGTCGTCGAGAGGAACCAGGAAGAGGCACTGAAGTGGTACCGCAAGGCCGCCGCCCAGGGCAGCAAGCAGGCCGAGGCCATGATACGTGAGATGACGCAGAAAAGTAGAACACGAAAGGAAAAGAAATGAAGAAAATGATGATGATGCTCGCCGCGTGTGCGGTGGCGTTTACGACGTTCGCGGCGCAGTGCGCGGCGAAGACCGAAGACGGCGTTCAGTGCAAGCGCCAGGCGGAGGAGAACAGCAAGTACTGCTGGCAGCACATCAAGGGTGCCAGCCAGTGCCAGGCGCTCACCAAAGACGGCGCGAAGTGCAAGCGCAAGGCCCAGCCCGGCAAGAAGTACTGCTGGCAGCACGCCAACTACAAGCCCGAGGCGAAGAAGCCGGCGGCGAAGGGCGAGGCGAAGAAGCCTGTTGCGAAGCCTGCCGACAAGGCCCCCGCCAAGCAGGCCGAGAAGCCCGCCGCAAAGTGACCAGTCGAGGCTCGCCGTGACGGCTCGCCCCACCCTTGTTACGGGGATGGGGCGGCCTTGCCGCATATCTGTTGCCGCGACAAAAGCGCGGCATTTGACACGTTCCGCAACGAATCTCAACAACGGCGGCGTAAAAATATGATACACTAATGGCGCACGGCGATGAATGTTCACGAAATCATAGAAGCTTTTAGGAACGGGCTGGTATGGATCGGCTTGTCGGCGCTGGCCGCGATTGCGGTCGGCGTCGTCGGTGCGTGGCTGTACAGAGGTGTCGCGTCCGCCATGCGGCGGCCTCTGGCGGTGGCAAGACTTGCCGCGTTTGTAGCCTTTTCGGCATTCTGCGTCATACGCGTCGGCGCGAAGTTCCTCATGTCACGCCTGAAGAAATTGCACAGGGATGGCGGCTTGAGAGCGTGGTGACGAACGATGCGGTTTCGTATGCGATGCCGACGAATGGCGTTGAATACATGCCGTGGTCGCTGGGCGGCGGGTATGAGATGCACTTCCCACTTGACCTCGGCGATGATTTCGGATTTCCGTTCGGCACGGGCGTGGTGCACCGCTTGGACGTGCTTTCCGGCGGCATGGTGGAGTCGTTGCCGCGGCAACGGGTGGAAGGTGCATGCTATTCGTCGATGATGTCGATATGTGCGGCGAGGGAGTGGGCGTCGATTGTGCCCGGGGTGGGGCGGTTCTGGTGGGCGGATACGGCGGCATCATCGATGCCGCCCTACCGGACGAAGCTGCTGACATGGGAGAATGTGTATGCGGGTCGGGATAGGACGGGGCAGTACAACGCGCAGATTGAGTTACGAGGGGATGGGAACTTTATCACGCGCTCGAATGACGTGGAGCGCGTCTACCGGCGCGTACTGCCATTTGACCTTGACAATGACGGCTTGCCGAACGACATCGACCCCGCGCCGGAGACGCCGATTGTGCCGTCCGCCTGGAACCAGTCGGAAGAATGGGCGGCGGTGGCTTTTCCGTCGAACGCCGCCGAGATAGCCGCCATGGGCGGCTACGCCGCATGGGCTGCTGCCCGGGGTGCCAATCCCGACAGGCGGCTCGTCTCGCTCGGCTTAGCGTTCGACGACGGGAGCGTGCGGCCCTCTCTGCTTGATTTCGGCGGAGTCCCAGTGGTGGCGGACGGTGATGCGGAACTTGTGTTCGCCATCGACTGCGGGGCGAGGGTGCCATTTACGCTCACGTCGGGGCGGCTTGGCTCTCTTGCGGTGACGGCGACGGAACCGCCGACGCGTTCGGGCGAAGGCATGACCACGACTGAGAGCAGCGAGTTCCTGGGCAACTACGGTTATCCGCACGAACGCACCGTGAACGACGTGAAGGTGCACCTCGACGGTTCGCGCTCCGGGTGGTTGTGCCGCACGGCGGGGGTGTCCGTTGAACCCTCCTGGTTGCCGCACTTTTCCCCTGACGATTCTGTCGAACTGACGGCGGAAGTATCGGGCTGTCACTCCAACGCCTACTTGGGTTGCACGTGGACCGGCGGCACGGGCATCACGTTCTCGCAAGAACATTCGCTTTCGACGACCGTGACGTACGATCCCACATCAACCGTTGAATGGTCGACCAACAGCATAGACCTGATCACGCAGTTTGTCGGCTATACCATGACGAACCACGTACACTTCACGGTGGGGACGACCAACGTGCCGCCGCTTCGATTTTCGATTGGCTGCCAGGAGATA
>CACZAK010000234.1 GCA_902779075.1 uncultured bacterium
GCGATTTCTCCGCATACTGCAACTGAAGCTTGTTTCGCACCCATTTCCGGACATTTCGGTCAGCAGAGCATCATCGACCGCAGAGCGCGTTGTAGGGTGCTTTTTGACGTGAGACTTGAGACGCGAGACGAGAGGGTGAGACGCGAGACGTGAGACGGGCCGATTACTTTTTTTCAAATTTCCTAATTGACAAAACCGACGGGGGAGGGGTAAAATAGTGTTGGTTTCAGTTTTAATCGTCAAAAGGACAAAACAAAAATGAACGCTAGAAAACTGATGGCAGTTACGGCAATCTGCGTAGCGACGGCGTCCTCGACGTCGTGGGCGGCGGACATGACGATCAGCACGAACCAAGTGCTGAACGACGACCTGACAGTCGATGGAACGCTCACCGTCGCAAGCGGCGCGACCGTCGATCTCAATGGCCATACGCTCTCCGTAAAGGGCCTCGCCGGCGCAGGGAGCATCATCGATTCGAATCAAAGTTACGAACTACTCGACTACATCGAGTCAACCGGCGCGCAGCACATTGATACAGACATCATCCCCGGGGCCAATACCGCAGTCGATGTCGTGGCAACCGCTACTGCCGAAAACAATAATCAGACGCTTTTCGGCGCAGGCTGGGGAACCTACTATCTGTGCTTTGCGCAAGGCACTACATGGTACTGCCTCTACAACAAATCGGTTGCCGATCCGTCGCTGAAGGGCAACCGGCGCCGCGTTGTCGTTGGCAGCGGAACCGCAACGATTTACGACGGCAAGACCGGGGCGGTAATCGGAACCACACAGCCGAGCTTCTCCAACACCAGCGGGAAAGTCCTCTCAATCTGCGGACTTTCCGACAGCTCCTATCACGGCTACTGGCGCATACACTCCTTCAAAATCTCGCATGAGGGTGTAATGCGGTTTGACTTCGTGCCGGCGCGTGAACGCACGACAGGCCATGTGGGGCTTTTGAACCAGCTCAACGGCAGTTTTTACGTAAGTAAAACGGACACCGAATTCATCGCCGGGCCTGCGGTTGGAGGCTTGCACGTGGAGGCTGCGAGCGAAGCCGCGCTTGCGAACTTTTCGGGAACGATTGACTCAACGGTCAGCATGGCTCTCGATGGCGAATGCACTTTGACGGCGAACGCCGACTGGAGACGATTCACCACATTGCACATCGAGGGCAGTGTCAATCTCAACGGCCACGAGCTGGTGCTTGATGGACTTCCTGGCTCTGGCACCGTCACGGATCAGGGTGACAACATTCTCGAATACGTTGAAGCCAACGGCAATCAAGTCGTTAACACCGGCATCATCGCTTCGACCGACACCGCTGTGGAACTCGACGCCACTTACCTCTCCACCGCCGACGGTAGCGCCCTTTTTGGATGCGACCAATGGAATTCCTACCGTTACATGTTTGTATGGACCTCTGGCCAATTCTTCTTCTTCGGCAAACGCAGCCCTTTGGGTGCGCCAACGGAAGGTGTCCGGTACTTGATCACGGTGACTCCGGGTACTTCGCCCAATGGGACTGTGACTGTGGTCAATAAGTCGACCGGTGCCTCTACTTCGAAGACAGACAGCCTTACAAACAACGGCAATTCCGAACTTCGGCTTTTTGGCTTTGGTGACGGCACAAGAAAGGGCAAGTTCAAGCTTCACTCGTTCAAAATCACGAAAGCGGGCGTTTTGAGGCGCGATCTCATACCGATGCGCAAGAACGGAGTGGTAGGGCTGTACGATCGTGTGACTGGGGATTTTCTCGTCAGCAACACAGGCACGGATCTTATCGCCGGGCCGGTGGCCGCAGACACTGCGAATTTGGGAACTCTGCATGTCGATGTCGCGGAAGGGCGCACGGTCGTGGCTGACACGCTTGCGCTTTCCGGGTCGCTGGCACTGGTCAAGGAGGGAGCAGGCACGCTCTTCATGAACCGTTCTGGGCAGACGTACGCCGGCGGTACGTGCGTCGCGGGCGGCGTGCTGACCACGAAATCGGGTGGGGCGCAAAACGTGTCCATCGCCGGAGACGCCTACTTCGGCAAACCCGGATCGCGCATCATGGCTGACGCCGGCGGCGTGTTCGACTTCAATGGAAACAGCGACTACAGAATCTACAACATCGTCCTGAACGGCGGCACGCTCCGCAACGGCGGCTATGACCAGGCGCAGAACCAGGGAAGTCTCGGACACCTGACTATCACAACGAATTCCGTCATCGAAACGGCGTTCAATATCACGGTATTCAACGCAGCTACGGATATTTGGAACCTCGGCGGATACACTCTTTCTGTAGATACACTTGGCAAGACGCTCTATTTCCGCGATTCCGTAGTTCTTACAAACGGCGTGTTCTGGCTGAAGGGCGACGGATGCTGGCATGTCAACGCCGCCGTCCAGGCGCGTGGTGTTAACTTGCGGGCGGAGAGTACGCTGTGGCTCGGTGCGAAGGTGGACGTTGACGACTACTACGCCGCATGCACGAACAACGTCAACAACGGCACCGCCGCGATGAACGTCTATGGGCGTTTCACGCCCGCCACCGACTACTTCTACGGCTGCACGCTCCAGGACGGCGCGACGATCGACCTCAACGGACGCACGGGCGCGTGGTCAACCACGTCTGCGTTCACGAGCGGCGCCAACCACGTGACGTTTGCGTCTGGCGCGACAATCACTGTGGACGTTTCCACGCGTCCGACGTTCAAGGGCAAGATCGTCGATTGGGGAGTAGGAAACACGCCGTCTGACGTGACGTTCAAGTTGGATGCCGCCTCCAAGGCGATGGGACGTATGCTCCAGGTGAAGGACGACGGACTTTACGCTGCTGGCGGCATGATGATTATCATCCGCTGAGCGCAGCAAAAATGAAAAGAGTCCTGATAGCGGCGGTTATGGCGATGACGGCTTGTGTCGCCGTCGCCATGGATTCGCGCGTCGGGACGCCCCGGCTGTCCGCGTGCCGGAGGCGGACGGAGGGGGGAATATCATACAGCCCGTGGCAAGCCGCTGCGGGGCGATTTGCAAAACTAAACGCATCAGGAACTTGCGTTTACCTTTTCAAACCGCATGCAGTCCCAAAAATGCCGCTTGACTGCAAACAAAAAAATGCTAAAATGATGATGTTTCTCCGGGGAAGTGGTTTTCCTCGGAATCGTGGCTTGCAACAAAGGAGCATTGTATGTCGCTCAAGTCGTTGAAAAAAGGGAGGGCCGAACAGAAGTTCGACCGCATCGGGAGGGCCGCGCTTGTCGCGGCCGCAATCTGCGTAGCAGCGGCGTTGCCGTCGCGGGCGGATAAAACCATATCCGAAAACACCACGCTGACGGAAGACACCGACTGGCGCGACCAGGGCGTCGTGACAATCGCCGAAGGCGCGACGCTCGACCTCGCCGGGCATGTCCTGCAAGTCTCGGCGCTCGCCGGAACCGGCAGCATCGTCGATTCGAGCCAGTACCGGATTTTGGAATACATAGAGGCGACCGGTGCGCAGAAAATCACAACCGATTACGTTCCCGGCTCCGCGACGCAGATTGACGCCTTGTTCGTTCCGACGGACTCAAGCCCGCTTACGCTTTTCGGCGTGCGGTGGGGCAATCCGAATTTCCTTGCCATGGGAACTGCCGGCAACTGGTATTACTTTGGCGACGGCTCGATCATTTCGTCATTGACGGCGAACACGTTGTATCGTTTCACCGTCGGCCCGGGGACAAAAGTGAGTCTGCTTGACGGCCGTACCGGTGCGAGCCTCGGCGGCAATTCCAAAGCGTCAAACCTGACGAATACCAACGGCGGCACATTGTCCATCTGCCATGTTCTCCACCACTCCAGCACAAGCGAATTTTTCGGCAAACACAAAGTCTATTCCATGAAGGTGTGGCATGACGGCGCCTTGCGGCTCGATTTCGTTCCTGCGATGAACGCCGACGGCGTCGCCGGTCTTTTCGACAGGCAGAACGACACGTTCCATCCGAGCGAGACAAGCACGAGGTTCATCGCCGGCACGGCCACGGGAGACGCTTTTTCCCAAGGCATGCTGATTGTCGAGGCGGCGGACGAAACCGCGCTGGCGGACTTCGCGGGAAGCGTCGCGGAGACCGTGCGAATGGCGCTGGACGGCGACTGCACACTCGCGGCGGACGCCGACTGGAGGCGTTTCGCGCTGCTGCAGATAGACGGCACTGTGAAACTCGCCGGGCACGACCTCCATCTCGCAAATCTTCGCGGAACCGGCTCTGTCGGCAACGCGACCTCCGGCGATGCGTACGACAGGCTCGAATACGTGGAATCGACGGCCGAGCAGGTCGTAGATACCGGCGTCGAGGGCAACACCGACACCGCTGTGGAACTCGACTTCACATGGCTGGCGAATGCATCGGGGGGCACCGTGATTCTCGGAACCGGCAAATGGAACGGCACTGGACACATGCTCGCCTACTGCCCTGATTTTATGTTTTTCGGCAATGACGCCAATGCAATATACAAGAACGAGGCGGCGAATACCCGCTACATATTTACAACGACACCCGGCACATCGCCGAACGGAACCGTAAAACTGTTCGACCAGGCGACGGGCAGCCAACTGGCCAGCGTGACGCGAACATTGGCAAACAACCTCGATGACAAAGAACTGAGGATTTTCGGTGTGGGCAGCACCACCGATCGAAGAATGACCAAGATGCGCGTCCATTCGTGCAAGATATGGAAAGGCGGCGAGTTGAAGCGCAATCTCGTGCCGGCGCGCGATTCAGCTACGCAAAAGGCCGGTTTGCTGGATTTGAAGAGCGGCGAGTTTCTCGTCAGTTCCACGGGCGTCGATCTCGTCGCCGGGCCGGTCGTCGCCGAGGCGGGCGAAGCCGGCAGTCTGCACGTCGATGTCGCGGAAGGGCGAACGGTCGTGGCCGATTCGCTCGCGCTTTCTGGCACGCTTGCGCTCGTCAAGGAAGGTGCGGGTACGCTTACGATGAACCGCGCCGGGCAGACTTACTCTGGCGGTACGCGCATTGAGGCCGGTGTGCTGGATACGATGAGTCGCGACGCCAGCGGCTACGCTCCCTATGCAGCGGAAAAGTATTTTCTGGGAGCAAGCGGCTCCGACATCGTCGTCGGGACTGGTGCCGGCGGGCCGGCGGCCGTGTTCGACTTCAAGGGGAACGTCAACTACCGCATCTACAACATACGTCTGAACGGCGGCACGCTGCGCAACGGCGGCTACGGACAATCGATGAACGGGACCAGAAGCGATGGAAGCCTCGGACATTTGACGCTCACCGCAGATTCGACCATTGAGACGGCGTTCAATACTGTCGTGTACAATGCCACGACAGACATGTGGAATCTGGACACGCACACCCTCTCCGTCGATACCATGGGCAATACGCTCTACTTCGCCGACTCGGTCAACATCACCAACGGCGTGTTCTGGACGAAGGGGAACGGTTGCTGGCGCATATTCAATGCGGTCAAGATGCGCGGCACAACCCTTCGCGCGGAAAGCGCACTGTGGCTTGAAAAGCAGTTGGACGTGGACGACTACTACGCCGCATGCACGAACAACGTCAACAACGGCACGGCGGCGATGAACGTGTATGGGCGCTTCACTCCGGCGACGGACTACTTCTACGGCTGCACGCTTCAGGACGGCGCGACGATCGACCTTGGTTCCCGCACGGGCGCATGGTCAACCACGTCCGCGTTCACAGACGGGGCGAACAGCGTGACGTTTGCGTCTGGCGCGACAATCACTGTGGACGTTTCCACGCGTCCGACGTTCAAGGGCAAGATCGTCGATTGGGGCGCAGGCAACACCCCGTCTGACGTGACGTTCAAGTTGGATGCCGCCTCCAAGGCCATGGGACGTGCGCTCCGGGTGAAGGACGACGGACTTTACGCCGTTGGCGGCATGATGATTATCGTCCGCTGAGCGAAGAAAAAATGAAAAGAGGCCTGATAGCGGCGGTCATGACGATGACGGCGTTCGTCGCCATCGCCATGGATTCGCGCGTGCCGCCGCTTTTTTCCGACAGCGTGATGACGAACGAGACCGTGCTCTTCATGGGCACGGACGACGCGGCACCGCTCATGTACCGGGCGGACGAGATTCTTTCCGTCACGAGCTTCGATCTCAAGACGAACTACGTGGAGGGCGTGGACTGGACGTTCGACCGCGAGTCGCACACGATTCGCCCGACCGCAAACACACGCATGCCGTACTATACCGAGGCGGAGTGGTATCCTGAAAGCGGGCGTTTCGCGTGCAACGTGCCCGGCAAGTCCTACGTGTTCTTCTCCGAAGGCAGCGTGATCTCGCTCCACCAGGTGTGCGTGACGTACCGCCATTCGGATGCATGGACCGGCCCCGCACCGCGCGACGACTTCGCCGCGTTTGCGCCGATGCTTGCGGAGTTCACGACGCGTCAGGGAGGCGGAAAGGCGCTGTTCTACGGCGACTCGATCACGACAGGCGGGAACTCGTCCGGCACGATCGGCTTCGAGCCGCGCATCCCGAGCTGGCCGGAGCAGGTACACGCCGGTATCGTCGAGGCGACGGGCAACTCAGGCATCGCGTACGTGAACACGGCGGTGGGCGGCAAGAACACGCAGTGGGGGCTTGACAACGTGCAGGAGCGGGTGATCGCCCACGCGCCGGACTTCGTG
>CACZAK010000235.1 GCA_902779075.1 uncultured bacterium
CGACGTGCGGAAGACCATCTTCGAGATCATGGACATCCTCGCCGCGAACGTGGAGAAGCCCACCGCCGGCATCATCCTCAACCATTCGCGGAACGGCGCCAGGGAACTGGCCGACGCGGCCGGCTTCAGCGCGGCGAACTACGGCAAGAACTCCAAGGCCATCTTCTCGGTCATGCGCAACGTCTGGAACCTCAGGCCCGCGCACATCGCCGATCAGATCACCAAGATCGAGCTGATACACGCCAAATCGTCGGACTTCGCCGCCTACGAGCCGCGGGCGGTGGATTTCGACCCGCGAACCTTCACCTACAACCTCGATCCTGCCTTCGACCACGTGGCGTGGCAGTCCGAGCTGGAAGATATTAAGCATCATAAGAGGTCTTCGCTCACCCCCGCGCAGCGGACCG
Organism: uncultured bacterium; assembly: GCA_902779075.1. Next base: position 408 of record CACZAK010000235.1, read on the forward strand.
ACGCGTACAAGCGGCAAGGTGACGAAATGCGCCGGAAAATACAGGAATATGTCATTTCCAGGGGACATCTCTACAAGTCGGAGCTGGACGAGTGGATGCGCTCGCAGGGCATGGCGATAAACAAGGCCCAGAACGCCTACAGCGAGCTTGTCGCAACCGGCAAACTTGCCAAAGCCACGGAACACGCCACGAACAAGGTGATTGTGGGAACACCAGACCATGTTCTCACGATGTTGGAGAATGACATGTCCGGCAAATATCGCAGATAGGGGGTATCAAATGTATCTCATGGGAGAGCCATGAGAGACCCCCTCATGCGCTAAAAGGGCATTCCGGGGTGCCGGCGTGCGGCGGCGTCAGCCACAAGGCCGACGACATCCCCGCCCCTACCCCCGTCCTCTACCCCAGGGGGTACTACCTCATAATACCTATTATATAGGTATTAGGTACTAGGGGGTAGGGGTAGGGATGTCGAGACGGCACCCCAATGCCCGGGATACGTCAGCAGCCTAGGGCGCGAAGGATTTCGGCTTCCGACGTGACGCCTGCCTCGACCTTGGCACGCGCGTCGTCTGCAATCGAGGTGGAAAGGCCCGTCTCGGGAGCGTACATCTCGAAGAGGCCGATGCGCCCCCAGTAGCCGCGTCCGCCGCAGGCAACGCAGCCTTTCGGCTCCCAGCCGCGTGTACCTTTAGTGCGGCACTCCGGACAGAGCCTGCGCACAAGCCGCTGCGCCACGGCGAGGCGGAGCGTGGCCGGCACCAGGTTCGGGTCAAGTCCCATGTCCACGAGCCGCGTAACGGAGGACTTCGCGTCGTTCGTGTGGAGAGTGGAGAGGACGAGGTGTCCCGTGAGTGCGGCCTTCACCGCCGCGTCGAGGGAGTCCGAATCGCGGATCTCGCCTATCATCACCACGTCGGGATCGTGGCGCAGCAGCGACTTCAGCGCCTTCGCGAAATTGACCTTGTCCGCTGAATCAACCTCCGCCTGCGCCACGCCCGGGATTTCGTACTCAATGGGGTCTTCCACCGTGATGATGTTGAGCGGTTCGCCCTTCATCAGTTCCTGAATGGCGGCGTAGAGCGTGGTTGTCTTGCCGCTGCCCGTGGGGCCGGTGAGCAGCACTAGGCCGTGCGGTCGCCGCAGCACGGCCTCGAAGGCAGCGCGGTCGGAATCGGACATCCCAAGTTCCGCGATGCCGAGCCTTTTGCCACCAGTCTCAAGAAGGCGTAGCGTTACGCGCTCGCCGTGGCGCACGGGCAGCGTCGCCATGCGCACGTCGAGCGGCGAGGCGGCGAACGCGCCCGCGCCGCCCATCCGCCACGAGAATCCGCCGTCCTGTGGGGCGCGGCGTTCAGCGATGTCCAGGGAGGCGAGCACCTTCAGCCGGCTCGTCACCGCGTTCTGCATTGCGGCGGGGATGCGCAGAACTTCCTCCAACGCGCCGTCGATGCGGAACCGGACGCGCACCGAGTCCGCCGCCGGGTCGAGATGCACGTCCGATGCGTGCAGGAGCAGGCCCGCGCGCAGGATGCGGTCGACAAGCTGCACGCTGTCTGTAAGCGACTCGGCGTGCGCGAGCAGTTCCTGTGCGCTCAGCATAGGCGCATCCTCCCCTTGAGAATGTCCGGGTTCTTCGAGAGGGCAAGGGCCGTACGTTCGTCGACGCGCCCCGCCGCCAGCAGTTCCGCGAGCGACTGGTCGAGCGTCAACATGCCGGCGTTCCGTCCCGTCTCGATGACTGAATAGATTTGCGCCGTGCGTCCGGTGGCAATGAGGTTGGCGCATGCCGGCGTGTTGACAAGCAGTTCGCATGCGGGATGGCGCGTGCCGCCTGGAGACGCCAGCAGGTGCTGAGCGAAGATGCCGCGCAGGACGAGCGCGAGCTGGTGACGCGCGCTCGACTGCTCTTCGGCGGGAAAGACCGATACGAGCCGCTCGATCGCGCCGGCGCAGTCACCTGCGTGAAGCGTAGTGAACACGAGGTGCCCTGTCTCGGCCGCACGCAGCGCGGTGCGGATTGTCGCCAAGTCGCGGATCTCGCCAACGAGTATCACGTCGGGGTCCTGACGAAGCGCCTCCACGAGCGCGTCGTTGAAGCTGCGCGTGTCGCGTCCGACCTGCCGCTGGTTGATGATGCACTTGTCGGCCTGATGCACGTATTCGATCGGGTCCTCAATTGTGATGATGTGCCCCTGGCGCCGGTGGTTGATGCGGTCGACCATCGTGGCGAGCGTCGTGGATTTCCCGCTGCCGGTAGGTCCCGTCACGACAACCAGCCCGTCGTTTTCGTTGCAGAAGTCGGCAAGGCGCGGAGGCAGCCCAAGTTCCCCAAAGGAGCGGAAACGCGCGTCGAGCCGACGCAGGGCGATCGCGTGGTGGTCGTTCGACCGGTAGAGGTTGAAACGGTAGCGCGAACCTGACGGACTCGTCAAAGCACCGTCGATCGTGCCGTCCCGCGCAAGCGTGAGTCGCACGCGCTCGGTGCTGTCAGGACATCCGATCGGCAAAGTGTAAAGTCCCAGCTCCATCGTGAGCTCATCGACCGTTTGCATGTCGAACGGCTTGAAATTGCCTTTCGGGACTAGCGCCCCGCGAATGCGGAAGCGCGGCGCAAGCCCCACTGAAATGTGCAGGTCGCTGGCCTCGAACTCCTCGCACAAGGCGAGCAGAGTCTCCAGAAGGGAACTAATAGTCATAACCACACCTCCACCGTCCAGCGGTTCCGTTCTTCAGCCCGCATAACCACTCCGTCTGGTATGACGGCCATTTCTCTCTCGGAGATCGTGCCAAGCGCCTTGACAACGTCGGGGTAGCGTCCGTCGATCGTGTAGGAGCGGTGCAGCGGCTCGGGACGCGCCCCCGTGGCCTTCAGCAGTTCTCCCGCCTTGCCTGTCTGAACCCTGTCGCGGCGCTGCCCGTCCGTAGCCGCGCTGCCGACAACGGTCAGGCCCGCTTCGCGGAAAACCTGCAACACGGCGCGTTCGCGTTCAGCCGCTCGTTCTTGCGCGTCGGCCTTCACTTTCGTCTGGGGCATCGGCTTTTTGCGCTCGGCTTCAAGTTCTGCCTTGGCCTCGGCAAGGGCCTTGTCTGCACGGCGCTTCTCCATCGGGAAGTCTTCCTCCTCGACGAGCGTATCGTGGCGGCGCGACAGTTCGTCCATCTGCCTTCCGGCGTCTGCACGCCACAAGTACCAGTATGCGGTCAGCAGCGCCAACGGCACCGCCACGGCAAGGAACAGCTTGTCTTTCACGCGTATCTCAGTCATGGGTCAGCTCACATTCGAATTCTGCCGTCAGGCCGGGCGTCCTCACGGCGATGGGACCGGGCATGAGGCGCCAGCCGAGCTTTGTTGCGGACTTCGTGAGCGCAACCTGCACGTCGGCAGCCGCTGCGGCCGTCACGGCAACGCCCTTGATGCGCAAGGCGGACGGCCCGCCGTCCAGGGTCATCAACACGGCGCGCTCGCCGTAGGCGGCGGCAATCGCCTTCATGATCTCCGCGTAGGCGGAGCGTGCGCGCGCCGCCTCGTCCTGCGCGCGCGCCGCAGTCTCGCGTCTTTCGCGTAGCGCTTGCGCCTCGGTGCGCGCGGCCGCCGTAGGCCTGCGGACCGCGTCGAGCTGCGCCTCAAGGTTCGCCTGTATGGCAACCTCCTTCCGCAGTGCGCCAAGACGCCGATGCGTGAAGAAGAAATCCACAGCCGCCAGCACAAGCGCAAGCGCGCCCACCACAAGCAAAGGAACGAGGAAGCGGGCGCCGCCGGTCGCGGAGCGGTTCTTCTTCCGTTTCACGGTGACGTCGAAAACGCGGACAGCAGGGTCTGGATCGACCGCAGGCACGTAAGTGACTTCCGCCTCAGATGCAGGTATGCCTGAGAACGGCTCGACTTCGTAGGCGAGTGCCATCGCCAGCTCGTCAGGACGCAAACCGGTCACCTGCACTGACGCCATCCGCACCTGCTGGTGGAAGGCGTTCGCGTCGTCTTTTGCGGATTGTTGTCCTTTGCGTGTCATGGCAGGCTGATTGAAATGAGGTTGTCGCCGGGCTTCACGTCGATCGTGCGCGCGAGTCCGGAGTGGGAATCCTTTAGGATACGCCGTCCTGGGGTAAGCCCATCGAATACGGCCGAGGCTGGGTACAGAACTTTCTGGACGGCGCCCGTAATCAGACCGCTCGCAGGACCGTACCACGTATAGGTGATTTCACCGGCGAAGGTGGAGTCAGCAGATTGTGCACTTATGACCAGGCGGCTTGTGGCGCCGCCGTCGGGCGCGAGCTCGATTTTCCGGACACCATTCGCCTGCGCGCGGGGACCGTAATGCGCGACGGCGTGGATGAAGCCATTGGTCGTCCAGAGACGCATGAGGCCGGCGTCGTCCTCGCGTTCCATGGGATTGCCCCACGGGTCGAACAGGCGCGCCTTGCCGAACGGCAGGCGCAGGTAGGGGCCGCGCCAGCCTGTGGGTACGTAAACGGAGCTGTCGGCCAGGGCGGCGAGGCCGGGCACGAGGTTTTCAGTCGTTGCCGCGCGCACGGCGTAGGGAAGGGCGTTCGTGGGCATCTTCCACAGTTCGGCCAGCGTGGATTCGTCTGCCAGACGCGGCAGGCGTCCCATGTCCGCCAGAAAGCCAGTGGTCTCCTCGCCTGTTGCGCGGGCATAGACGCTGGAACGGATGGTTTCAAGTTGCTTGTTGGCAGCCTGCACGAGCTTGGCGTCGCGCACATGCGAAAGTTCGCGCACGGCCAGATGGGTGATGATGGCGATCACGGCAAGCACGGTGACAAGCTCAACGAGCGTAAAGGCCCTCTTGGAACGTTTCATCGGTTTTCCTCCCCCTCGTCGATGTCGTTGCGTGTGAGGAAAAGGACCAAATCGTCGCCGCGCGCACGTCGGTCATCGCTGTCAATGAGGCCGGCTTGACGCGACAGGCGGCGGGCTCGCTCGCCAAAGCTGGTATTCCACCAGTTGGTCATGTTCGGATAAAAACAGGGGGTGTCCAGCCGGCCGTCGGGTCCGGCCGAGACAATACGCGCGTAACGGAAACGCACCTCGTCCGGAAGGTTCGTGTTCGAGCCCATCCGGTCTGGAAAGGCCTGCGGAGGTGGAATCTGCAGCACGTACGGATTGCCCCACGGGTCAAGGACGGCCGGTTCGCCGGGGAAACCGTAGATTGAACAGCCGTTCAGGCCGTTGAGGAAGTCGGCGGGTAGGCGCAGGCCATACAGTTTGGGATAGAACTTGCGGGACTCGAAGCTGGCGTCGGAGGGGAAGCGCGTGTCTGAGGCCGAGGGAAACGCACCCGTCGTGTGCCGCACGTAGGGGCCGTGCCATCCGCGTTCACTTTCGGGGTTCCAGCGCGTGAAGGTTTCAGGCGGTGCGCAGAAGGGATGGTGCCTGTCGTCCACGCGAAATCCGCCCCACCAGTCACCGCCGCCCTCGGTCGCGCCGTACAGGTTAGTTGATATCAGCAGGTTTGCGATGCGCAAGAGGGCGGGAGAGAAGCCGGGGATGCCGCGCATGTCGCGCAGATAGCCGTGGTCTGGGTCCGTGAAGGCCGTTGCGAGAACCTTTAAATCGTTTTCGGCGGCGGTTCGCTTGGCTTTTTCTGCAGTTGTGGAGAGACGTGAAACAGCCAGCATGGCGATCACGGCGATGATCGTCACGACAATAACCAGTTCCACGAGCGTGAAACCGTTCCTGACTCCTCCTATCTTCATCTAATGATTAAACGCAGCCCGACATGTTTCGGTTCACGGTGTGCCACCCACGTTTCCCGCGTGAATGTCAATGAGGATCGGTTCTGATGCAACTGGGCGCATCTGCGTTTTTCACCCATGCGTTTTGAGATTGGAAACAACCAGAACAACTGGTAAAAACAACTTTGAGAGAGGTGCGCGGGCTCACTCGCCCGCGCATCTTATCCATCTATTCTCATTAGATCATCTATTCTCATTAGACCGAAGTTCCAGCGGGCAATAATGCCGCAGAATGCGTCATAATTTCCAGTCGTTTCATAACCGCCGCGCATAAAAGCAGTTGTAACTAACAAAACGGGCGCGTTTTTGTTCTAAATGTTCCCATGTAATTTTTCATTTTCCCTATTGCAATCAGCGGGTTGTAATGGTATAATATGCCCATGTACATCGAAACTGTCCC
>CACZAK010000236.1 GCA_902779075.1 uncultured bacterium
GGCGAAGTCCGTCGCCTTGCCGGGCGCGAGGTTCCAGACCGGCAGTTCCAGCTCGACGCCGACCCGCCGCGTGCGCGGACGGCGCAGCGGAGCGAAGAACCGCGCTTGAAGCGCGTCTGATAGTGTCGGCTGGTTGCTCATAGGTGAAACCATTATACCCCATCGCCGACGCCAAAAGGTAATCGGCTGTTATTGAGTCGAATCATAGGCGCGGCCTATGGGCAAGCGTTCGCAAAAACTTTGTCAGCAATCGCCGCGGCTTGTGCCTAACTGGGTGTAAGCGGGAGATTCCCTCCTGCGCAACATCTAAAAAAGAAAGTGAAGGTGCGATATGAACAACAACTTCAAGAAACTCCTGATCGCGGGCCTCGCATGCGCCGCAGTCTGCATAACAACCCTCGCGGCTCCCCACGGCGGAAGGAATGGCCATGCCCCGCGCCAGACAGCCACGCGACACACGACGCAGGCAAAGAGCAGCCACGCCCCTCGAAATGCGCAGCACGCTCCAAAGGCGCAGAACTTGACGTACGGACACCACGCTCACGCGCGACCTACAACGCCGCCACGAACTACTCCACAGCACAAGGCCGCACCAAAAGCACCACAGGGCGCGCATGGTGGCAGACCGCTTGTGCACCACACGCCTCCTCCGCGGCCGAAGGATCACAGGCCCTGCGGTAGACTACATCCGCGTGGGCATCACATCGGAGGACGCCATGTCGTGATAGCGCCGCCGCTCGTCGTGATTGATAGCTACTACTGGACGGAAGAAGTGCTTATCGATGGCGTGTACTATATCCTCTACTGCTATCCAGATGGCACCAAGCGCTTCGCCGACGGAACGATCTTCTGCTACTTCTAAGTGACCGCTGCCACGCCGCACCGCGCTGAGGCCAAGGATGGCCAGGCGCGGTGCGGCGCGCATGATCGAACACCTGTGCGTGCGACAACCGTTCAGCGCGATAACTCAGATATTTTACTGCAATCGTGCGTCTTATCAGGAACAAGAACTACCTTTGTTCCGAAATGGTGGAATCTCTCCCCGTTGCCTTCATAGTCCCATAGCGACAAAAACAGCTCTTTAATGCAGTCGCCTGTCTTTGTGCTCATTATTTCAAGCCGGTTGTTTTCTGGCCAGAAATAGAAAAGAAGATCGTCGCCATCCCAGTAGGCATTTCCCAGCTCGCACACATCTATCAGGACACCGTCCTTGAACCGCAGAAACCACGTGTTCCGAGCTTGATCAGTATCATAGGCTTTGCCTTTGATCTCGTCGTCGATGAAGTCCGCGCAATCCGAGTGGGCCAGCGCATAGTCGGTTCCGTGCGTTGTCCAGACAAGATTCCTGTCAATGCGCAATTTCATAGGGAAGCCGTCCCTGAACTCATCACGCACATAAGATATGTCATTGTATGCGGCGATTCCATTCACGAACATTACCGCTCGACCAGAGAAATCGCCTCTACCGTCCTTGATTCGATTCCATATCTCAATCTTCTCCAGAAGCCGAGCGCGCGGAACAAGAGCCTCTTCGATACTTGGCGCATATTCCTCCATAAACCGACGCTCTTTCTCTGACGCCGAAGTCTCAAGCAGCCACGGCTTGACAATTTTCTCGTACTTCCGGCGGTGATCTTCCCAATGCCAATGGTCCATTGATCGGCCTACCCAGCCATACACATTGCTGTGAGCACAATCAAACCGTCTGCGGTCGTTGTCGTACGCGACCTTTATCGCCAGCATCTCCACGTCTCGCCGATATTCGACAGGTTGTTGCGGATCAGAGGCCTGACATGATGAGATGACTTGGTTCGATGTCGAAGACCTTTCCCCTGCCGACTGCCGATAAGTGCAACCTCCGAACACAAACAGCACTCCAACCAGCACCACCGACATAGTTAGCGTCTTAGGCCTGTAAGGATGAGGATATGCCAACTTGGTCGTCTTCGACCCAACCTCCATTACAATTCTACACATCTCTTCCACTCCTTTCTACTTGTGCTTTTACTCGCCGCTTGTGGCAAAATCTTACAAGAAGAAGGCAATGAATCAATTAGATTTCTCCCAAGTTGGACGTTATTGTTCAGTGTTCTGTCTATGGCGACGAATATCTTGCCAAGCCGCGTTAATTTGTACCATGCGTTGCGTAGCAAATAAAATCATTTCTTCTGGAACACCATTTGCACGCAAAGCATCAGGATGATAACGTTTTGCCATCTTATGATATGCACTTCGCAGCTCATCATCTGTAGCGGCAGACCCACACTCAAGGATTTCATATGCATCAGATATGGATGATTTCCTACTTACATACTGTTTTGTAGAAGCATCCGAATGTGTGGCCCCATCCCTATCATTGCGCTTCTTCTCGTTTTTATCACCTTCCACAAATGACCCCATGTGACGCTTGTAATTTACATCAAAATATCCTCGTGAAATGCGCAGCGAATCGCAAATATTCAATAAGATTTCTTTCTCGGCAGGATGCAAATACCATCTGCTAATGCAACATCCCAAAGAAGGTCATAAATATAAATGCAAAGATCAGCGTTTTGAGTATCGCCAAATTGCCCCGCATACCAGTATATCGTCTTACTACTTTTTTTAGCACGATTGAAAACGCCACAACAATACTCGCGCATTTGCTCGGCAAGCGGATAGCGTTCAAATACTCTCTCCGCGATTCTAACCTCCTGTTCATCAATCACCCCATCGGCCTTGGCCAGTTTTGCAAGCACACTGAATAGGCATTCCAAGAACCATTTTTGACGTCGTTTTAATTCGTCTGACGCCTGACGTGCCAATCTTTCCGAATCAGCCTGCCGTCTTAGCCGTTCAGTTATATTTTTTAACCGTTCTAAAGCATCGTTATGCGAACCCCGACCTCTATAGCTATGGTTCATTTTGTAATGTACTCCATCAGCCCATTGCGATGTACGCAAGCATGGCACAAATTCCGAATAATGCAAATATCGCAAGCGACAACTGTTTGCCATTCAATTTCTGCCCAATGACTCTGATGTCGTACACGGCATCATATGATGTACTCCCGGACGAAAGCACCTTGCAATACTGGTATGAAAACGTCGCTATAACCGATATGACGCAAAGCGGCCAAAAGTATCGCATGGTAGAATGAAAATACAGCGCAAAGATCGGCCATCCGAGGAAAAACAAAGCATTGCCATTCCTGACCATATACTCCTTACGAGTAAGTTGCTGCCCATCCATCCGGGTCACACGAATCCCAAACAGCCTTTTCCCAAGTGTCTGTCCGAACAAGGTATACATGATTAAATCCAGAATCACAAAGTACATAGCCCACGATGGCAGCCACCAAAATATCGAAGATTCAACATTGGCAATCTTGATCACGATATATGCACATACAATCACGATCGCGACATCCAACACTCGCGCGCCGGCCCTGCGGAACAGCAACATTGACAGCCTAGACTCTTCCTCAGATGTAAAGATTGCTGTTTTGACACTTTCTCCACGAAAATCCCCACTGATTCTGCCTCGCCCATCTAAAAACTCACTGTACTCAATAACCCGCAATTCTACTGCTTCCACGTCATTATGATATACTTTCGCGAAAATCACCCCTCTATACCGCGAATATGGTACCACATTATACCGTTTACTGGCTCGTTTTAGTTCCTTTCATTCGCAGTTTGCGGTTTGAGATTGTTGTCTATGCCGACAAGCGCCTGTCCAGGTCGGCGAAGGCGTTTTCGATCGCCTCGACGTGATACAGTTCGTACATCCCCACGGCATAGTCGACGAGGTTCTTGTCCATAAGGCGGCGATAGGCGACATCGGCGGTCACGCCGAGATGTTCGGCGTATCGTTCCAGCAGGTAGATGAAGAAGCTGAATTCTCTGCTCATGTCAGTCCATCCTCAGGTATGCCGAGTTCTTCGGCGAACCGGTGATCTTTTCGCTTTCCCAGATGTTGAATATCCCTTCCGGACCAAACTGCCACATCTCCATAGCAGGATTCGCGAGCATGCCGTATGTCTGCGACTCCAAGAACAGTCCGAGCGCTTCGTGCTCGCCGTATCCGTATTTTTCGATAATCCGACGAACGACCTCTTCGTCGTAGTAATCGAGCATATCAACGGGAACGCTGTTCATACAACCCTCCCTTCCAGAAACGTAAGGCACGACAGCGCCGCATCCGTCTTCATCGCGAACTGATCACTGAGGCGTTGCGGAAGAAGTCGGCGCAACGCCTCCTCCTCGGAATACGCCCCCTTGAAGTAGAGGTTCAACACCGGCATTGTATTGTCGTTTGCAACCGGCCCAGATACAATGTCGTAGTCCACATCAACCAACATTCCGGTCCTGTTGCGCGTCACATATCGCAGCCATTCGGAATCTGGCGCATCAAAACGCAGCGTACTCAGTGCCGAGGCGGCGGCTTCGTCAAATTCATAAACCGACACCACAGCCTGTCCCTCGCCGCGACGGAGAACAGTCGTCCTTGCCCAGCGAGCCGCCTGCTCGCTGTCGGACGTGAGATAGAAAGCGCGGCCGAAATCCAGCGCACGGACACTGGACATCAACTTCGGTACAACTACCTCAACATTGCTTCCATGGTATAGTTTCATCGGTCGTTCTAGCCGCCTTGACGCTCCCGATCAGTTCCCGAACTATGTCTTGCCCGCGGGCTTTTGCCCGAAGACATAAACAGTATAGCAAAACCGCCGCGCTGAAATCAAGCAAGGCGGACATCGCAAAAATCTTTGTCAGCAATTGCCGCGGCTTGTGCCTAACTGGGTGCAAGCGGGAGACTCCCTCCTGCGCAGCATCTAAAAAAGAAAGTGAAGGTGCGATATGAACAACAACCTCAAGAAATTCCTGGTCGCGGGCCTCGCATGCGCCGCAGTCTGCACAACCACACTCGCGGCTCCCCACGGCAGCAAGAACGCCCCCGCTCCGCGCCCTGCCGCGCACCACGAAACGCATGCGCCCAAGCATGATCATCACCACGCCGCGCCCGCGCCGGCTGCGCACCACCACGAACACCACGCCCACGCGCGTCCAGCGCCTCCTCCTGCGCCTGCAAGGACCGTTGTCGTCCACGAGCACCACGAAGGCGTGCTCGCCACAGCCCTTGGCGCCCTCGTCGGCGGACTCCTTGGCGCGGTGCTCTGATGATGCACGATGCCTATAACTAACTCATTGTTTGCTTTCGCTGCTTGGAGTTTTGGAGTTTTGGAGAACTTGAGATTAACGCATTCTCCCAGACCCCGAAACTCCCAATAGCGAAAGCAATCATCAAAGATTATCATTTACATTCCCGTGCGCAGAGAGGGAAGCGACTATTTGACTTCGTTGAAGGCAGTTCGCAATCTCGAGGCGGGCGAAAACTCGTCGACGCTCTCGCTCCTCTCGTACTGCCGCACCATCAGGAAAACCGATTGGCTGATGTCGCTCGCTCCGCCAGAGGTGGACGCATCGCTTTTCGAACGGCGGGACACGACAAAGAAACGTCAGCGGGCTGGCCGCTCCAGCAAGAAGACCCATGGTCAGCCCACGGCGGATGCCATCAGCTCTCCGTCAACGGCAAGCAGTCGAAGATAACGGACGACGACCTTCTTATGGTTGCCGACCGCTTTGCCATCGGCACCGCCCCGCGCGTTCTCCGCGAGGTGAAGTCCGCGCTGCAGGACGCGCCGCTTCCGGGCTTTTGATAGCAATGCAAAACGAGTGGGAACGCGTAGACTACGCGTTCCCACTCGTTCTATTTGGCTTCTCGCTTACTCGAAGAGCCAGGTCGAGAGATAGCGCTCGCCCGTGTCGGGAAGGAGCGCGACAATCGTCTTGCCGGCGAACTCGGGACGCTTCGAGAGCTCCAGCGCCGCCCAGAGCGCCGCGCCGGACGAGATGCCGACGAGAAGACCTTCCTGCGCAGCGGCTGCGCGGGCAGTCGCGCCGGCGTTCTCGGCCGAGGCCTTGATGACCTCCGTCAGGATCGAGGTGTCGAGCACCTTCGGAACAAAGCCAGCGCCGATGCCCTGGATCTTGTGGGGACCGGGCTGTCCGCCGGAGAGGACAGGCGATGTGTCGGGTTCCACCGCAAAGAGCTTAACGTTCGGGTTCTTCTCCTTGAGGTACTTTCCGGTTCCCGTGATCGTGCCGCCCGTGCCGACGCCGCCCACGAACGCGGCGACTTCGCCGTTCGTGTCCGCCCAGACTTCGGGGCCGGTGGTACGATAGTGGAAGTCGGGGTTAGCCGGGTTCTCGAACTGCTGCAGGATCACCGCGCCGGGCGTGGAGTCGCGAAGCTCGTTTGCCTTGGCGATCGCGCCCTTCATGCCGGCCGCGCCGGGCGTGAGGACGATTTCCGCACCGTAGGCCGCCGCGAGCTTGCGGCGCTCGATCGACATCGTCTCGGGCATGGTGAGAATGAGGTGATATCCCTTCACCGCGCTGACAAGCGCGAGGCCGACGCCGGTGTTGCCGCTCGTTGGCTCGATGATCGTCGCGCCGGGCTTGAGGACGCCCGACTTCTCGGCCGCCTCCACCATCGAGAGGGCG
>CACZAK010000237.1 GCA_902779075.1 uncultured bacterium
GAAGCCCATGTCGATGCAGCTCTTGCACGTCTCGAACGAATCGCCGTGGTCGAGGTGGAGCACGATCTGCGGGTTCTTGCAGCCGAGTTCCTTGGCGTACTCGACGGCGCCCTGCGCCATGTAGCGGAGGATCGTGGGGTTCGCGTACTTGCGCGCGCCCTTCGAGACCTGCATGATCACCGGGGACTTCGTCTCGACGGCAGCCTGCACGATTGCCTGCATCTGCTCCATCGTATTGAAGTTAAACGCCGGGATGGCGTAACCGCCCTTGACGGCCTTCGCGAACATCTTCTTCGTGTTGACGAGGCCGAGCTCCTTGTAGCTGACTTTCTTCATGGTTCTTTTGTTTCCTTTCATTGGGAAATTGGCTGAATAGTATACCACCGGACGCGCCGGGGCGCAAGTCACTCGTGGTTGAAGAGGTCGTTGACGCTCTCGTTGCCGTGGATGCGCTTGATGGCCTCGCCGATCAGCGGGGCCACGCTGAGCACGGTAAGCTTGAATGGCAGCTTCGACGGATCGAAGCCCTCGCGGAGCGGAATCGTGTCCGTCACCACGAGCTCGTCGAGCTGGGCCTCGCCCATGAGGCGCTCCACGCCCTTTGCCGTGAGCGGGAAGTGACTCACGAACGCGTGGACGCTCTTCGCGCCGTTCTCGCGGCACATCTTAGCGGCCGCGCTGAGCGTGCCGCCCGTGGCGGTCATGTCGTCGATCATGACCACGTCGCAGTCCTTCACGTCGCCCACCACGCTGAACGCATCCACGGTGTCGCCGCCAGTGCGCTGCTTGGCAACGATGGCGAGCCCCGTGCCGAGCTTGCGGCTGTAGCCGTAGGCCGTCTTGGCGCCGCCCGTATCGGGGGCCACCACGATCGGCTTCGGGAGATGCATGTCGCGGATGTACTTGAGGATCACCGGCTCGGCGTGCAGCTGGTCGAGCGGGATGTTGAAGAATCCCTGGATCTGGTTCGCGTGCAGGTCGAGCGTGAGCACGCGGTCCGCGCCCGCCGCCGTGATGAGGTTCGCGACGAGCCGCGCGGTGATCGGCACGCGGGGTTGGTCCTTGCGGTCCTGGCGCGCGTAGCCGTAGTAAGGAATGACGGCCGTGATGCGTGCGGCGCTGCCGCGCTTGAGCGCGTCCATGATGATGAACAGCTCCATGTACGCCTCATTCGGCGCGGGGCTACCGCTCTGGATCACGAACACGTCGCGTCCGCGCACGCCCTCCTGCACCTGACAGAACGTCTCGCCGTCCGGGAAGTGCTTGATGTCTATCTTGTTGAGGGGCTTGCCGAGATAGGCCGCCACCTTCTCCGCGAGCGGCAGGTTCGCCGTCCCGGAGAACACCATGAAATCGCTGTCTTTCAGGCTGTTCATCGCCATTTCCTTATTTTTCGCTTGCCGACAGGCGTAATGGTTGCCCGGGGAGGATTCGAACCTCCTCAAGCGGCATCAAAAGCCGCTGTGCTGACCATTACACAACCGGGCAGTTGCGTCTGTCGGCGCATAGTATACCACAATCCGGCGCGCCATGCACGCCAAAGACGTTGCAAGATTCAAAAAATGGCAACGCGGCGGGAACTACAGACACTTCACGAGCGGTTTGTACTTCGCGAGATAGGCTGCGTTCTTCTCGTCGCCGCCGGGCGCGTTCGCCGAGTTCCACACCGGCGGCACGATGCCGCGCTCAACGCACTGGCGGCACGTTTCGATCTCAAGAAGGTGCGCTATGGTGAAGTCCACCACGTTCGAGACGGGACCGATGGGCGTGGTCATGCCGGGCACGTTTACGACGGCGTCGCCCACTGGGTTGTAGTCGTCGATGCACACGTCCGCGTAGTCGAAGAGGTTCTTGCCGTTCGGATGGCGGATGAAGTGGTCCTTCGGCATTTCGTTCTGCCAGTACGAGGAGGCGACGGCGATGATCTTCGCGCCGCGCTTCTTGCACTCCTCCGCCGCGTCGATCGTGGCGGGGTTGATGCCGATGTTGTGGAAGAAGATCACCACGTCCCCTTCCTTGATGCCGTAGTACTTGACGATGGACGCGCCGAAGTTGACGGTGCGCTCCAGCTCCAGGTACTTGAGCGCCTGGTTGAACACGGAAAGCGCCGTCTCCATGAGCGGGTTGATGTTGGCGAGCCCGCCGGCGCGGAAGAACATCTCGCCCATCGCGAGCGTAGTGTGTCCGCCGCCCGCGTAGACGTTGATGAGCTTGTCGTCGGCGATGGCGTCTGCCATCAGCTTCGCGGCGGCCTTGATGTTGGCCTCCTGCTTCTCGGCGACTTCGCGGATGTTCGCGATCGCCTTGTCGATGTAACCGAAGTCGTTCAGCATGTCTGCTCCTTTTTTTGCGTGCTGATATTCTACACTATTTTCACCGTTCGGGCAACGCCCTCATGACGTTGTTCCAGAATTGTTCGTCGCCGCGACAACCTTTTCACTTGGCTTTGGGTAACGCGATGGACGGAGTCTTGAGGTCGGTCCAGAGCGTACCTTCGCCGGAATGCAGCACGCGAATCGAGAGATCGGGAGAAAGCGATTCCACGAACTTGAGGTCCGCAAGCGACGACGGGGAGGCGAATACTTCGGCTCTGCGCTTCGCGCCGAGCGCCTTCTCGTTCTCCACGAGGAACATTGCCTTCGCCTCCGCCTCGCCCTGCGTGCGCACTATGTCCGCCTTGATCTGCGCGGACTTGAGGTTGATCTCCGCCACCTTCAGCTGGGCGTCTGCGCCGATGCCTGCAACCTCCTTGTTCCTTTTCGCGGCAATCGTCGCCACAAGCTTCTTCGTCTCCTGCTCGGTCTCGCGCTTGAACTGGTCCACCATTGCGATCTGCGTGTTGAGGAGCGCCTGCTTCTTCGCCGTCTCCTGCTGCGTCTTGTTGGTTAGGTCACGCTCCTTCGCGACGCTCGTCTCCTGAATGGGTTTGAGAATGTCCGCCGGCACCTCCACGTGGCGCACGATGGCGTTCCTGACGAGTATCTTCTTCTCGCCGAGAATCTTCACCAGCTCGTCCGTCATCTCCTTCTGGAACTTCTGACGGCCCTCGCCGTCGATGAACTCGCGCGCCTTGTAGCCAGAGCCCTTCATGCGCGAAACGGAGAGGATCTGCGGAAGGATGATCTTGGAGACCACTGCCGGGAGGTCGCCGTACAGCATGTAGATGCGAGAGATGTTCTCAGGCAGCAGTTCGAACTCCACGGTCATGTCGAGCATGATCGCGAAGCCGTCCGAGGACGGGAACTGCACGAACTGGTTCATTCCAAACGCCACCGAGTCGCTCGTCTGCACCGGCGGCTTCGCTGCAGCCGGCATTGGTGCGCCATAGCCATGCTGCCGCCCTCCTTGTTGCTGTACGCTTGCTGTCTTCCTGGGGGCTACCTTCTTACGCGCCGCCGACGAGCCAACGGGTGGATGCGACAAGTTCATCTGCGCCTCCTGCGCATTCAGTATTCCGAGATCCGCATTCGCGTTCATGTAGTCGGCCCGCTTCGCGATCTGGGAGGAGAGCGTGTTCTGCTGCAACTCGGCGAGGCCGTTCGCGCTTGTCGATTGCGCCTTGGTGAGCACTACGGTACCGCTCTTGCCGACGATGGACACCTGGTTCATGCCGATTTCCACCACGTCAACCTGATACGCACGCGTGTTCACGTAGTAGAGCCCTGGTTGGAGAATTTTCTCGAAGACGCCCTTCTCGCCCGGCCCCGCGAACTTGCCCTCCGGAGCGGGCTTGCCAGTGAGAGAAGTCACCACGCCCGCATAGCCGATCGGAATGTTGATCGCGTCCTTCACCTCGATCTCGTACCCTTCGGGATTGAGACGGTATGTGCCAGGCCCCAACACACGGCGCCACACGCCCTTGTGATCGTCGTCAGGCGCGATGATTTCGCCGGGAGGGAGTTCCTTTCCGGTCTTGGAAGTTACGATGCCTACCTTGCCGGCGGGAATCGTCATGGCCGACACGATCGTCCAGTCGTTGTTGATCGGATTCAGGAAATGACGTCCCTCAGCGAGCGGAACGCGTTGCACGCCCTTCTCGCCAGGTTCTGCAAGGATACGTCCGGGGGGAAGCTCCTTGCCCGTCTTCGTAGTCACTATCGCCATTTGCCCTTCCGGCACGTACACGCGGCATGTCGTCCACACGAAACCGAAGATCAGAACCGCAACGGCGATTACGCCACCCACAATAATTCCAATGGGGTTCCTCATTTCGCACCTCCTTTCCCCTGCTGTTGTACGCTTGTCGGCTTTGGCTTTGCTCCGCCGCCAACATTCGACGGCCGAGCACCCCTAATCGGCAAGCCGAATATCTCGCCCGGCGAATCGCCGGTCACGACATCCCTCACCCTCGGCGCGGCTTTCTCGTAGAGCTTCGCGCGCACGTAGTCTGCGTCGCCGCCATAAGCGGCGACTTCCTGCTTGAGTACGTCCGCCGCGGCTTTCGTCTGCGTCTCCACGACCTTGCGCTCCGCCTCGGCGACGGTCAGCTTCGCGGTGGCATCCGCCTGCGCCGCCTTGAGTTCGCGCTCGGCGACCTCAAGCTTCGCCTCGGCGGCTATCACCTGCTCGGCGCTGCGCTGCTCGGCGGATATCTTCGCCTGAATCGACTCCGTCTCTGCGGCGACGCGCGCGCTGTTCTGTTCTGCGAGCGACTTCTGCCTCTCAAGCTCGGCCTGCGACTTTGCCTGGACAATCTGCTGCTCGATCTTGAGTCCTTCCTGCACCGCGAGTTCGCGGGCGCGTATGATGGACGCCACCTCCTGCGGCGCGAAGATGTCGCGTATCAGCACTGAGTTGAGCGACACTCCCCACGGCTTGCAGACATCCCGGAGGTACTTCTCCAACGAGTTCTGGAACGCCTGACGCGATTCGCCCACGATGAACTCCGTCGCGCTCTTCTTGGAGCCCTCGATGCGCGAGAACCCGCGTGCGGCGGGGAGGACGATCTTCTGGAGAATGTCGTCCATGTCGCCCACCTCGTGCGAGAGCATCGCCACCTTGTCGATCTCCAGGTTGAACTCAAGCGTGCCCTCCGCGTTCACGGTGAAGCCGTCGAGCGTAAGGAACGATATCGCGTCCGCACCGCTCAGCTCGAAGCGCTGGCTCTGGATGTTCACGATTGAGACGGAATAGACGAACGGGTTGAGTCGGTGCGTGCCCTCCTTTAGGATGCGCGGCGAAACACCCTTCGCCCCGGGCTTTATGAGGAAGCCCGTGCCAGTGGATGCGTCCTTGGCGCCGCCGGGCGCGAGTATGTCGTCACCCGTCAGTTCCGTCACAACGCCCACGTACCCGGGCTTGATGGTGATGTCGTCGTAGAGCTTCACCTCGTATGCGTAAGGGTTTATGCGGTGTTTGCCTGTGCCGAGTACGTCGCGCAAGATGCCGCGCGTACCTTCCTTCGCCAGAATCTCGCCCTCCGGGAGGTCTTTCCCGAACTTGCGCACGAGTACGCCGAACTTTCCGGCGGGGATGTCAACGGCCTTCGCGAAGCGCCATTCCCACGTCCAGGGGTTGCGGAAGTAGCGTCCCTCGGGAAGCACCTCCTCCTGAATGCCCTTGTACTCCGGCCCCAGCGCGAGGATAGCCTCGGGCGGGAGGTTCTTTCCCGTCTTCTTGTACAGAATCGCGATGCGGCCGTTTTCAGGCTCTATCCGCCACCCGTACCATACCCATAGCGAGAACAGGGCGAGCAACGCCACCGCTACCGCCGCTATTGGTCCTTTTAACTGCATTGCAAGTCTCCTTTTGTTGCGTTGACGCGGATATTATACCACAAATTCGGTCTTACCTATAACTTCCTTGTGGCTCCGCTTATTTGCATTCGCTATTGGGAAATTGGGAGTCATGGAGTTATCTTGAGCCTAGACTAGAGCGGGGGTTGGCGGCTACTGGGAGGGTGCGTGACCCCTATCTTTTGCGAGAACTCATCATACGGAGCCGCTTCTGTGTTATTCGGCGACAATTCGCTTGTTTTATCAGTTTCAGCTTTTCATGGATTCACATTCGTTTCACATTGGATTCACCATGGATTCACAATTGCATGTTTTACCCCCAAATTCCTCATTTCGATTTACCACTCCATGTTATATCTCACGCAGAGGCGCGGAGAGGCAGAGTTCGCAGAGATTATCCCATTGCTTGGGTATGTATTTGTTTTCACCAATTGGGTGAAATAACTTTCCGAGATTATTCTTGTCATGTTTTCTTTTCCGTCGGATTTCTGAACTTTCTCTGCGCTCTCCGCCTCTCTGCGCCTCTGCGTGAGACTTTCAACCGAGGATTTTAGGGTTATTTGTGAACAATGGTGGCAATGAAGATTCGTGAACAATACTCAATGGAGTGTTCAAGTTATTATTGAGTGATTATTGAGTGATGACTAAATCCGTCAAGGGAGAGTTATCACTTTTCGTGACACCTAGGTGTCAGGGGGCGTGACACCTAAGTCATTGCTCAAAAATAAGTTGAACACTCAACGGTGTCTTGGGAGCGAAACGATGATATAATTTCGGCATGGAAACGCCGAAACTCAGACAAGTA
>CACZAK010000238.1 GCA_902779075.1 uncultured bacterium
CGCACCGTATCGGCAAACGCGCGGCGAATCGGCAGGTTCTCGTTCGCGCGGTTCTTGAAAGCGTCGGCGATTTCTGCGGCGGAAAGCTGCTTGCCGTAGATCTTCGCGAAAAGCGCGAGATGGCGTTCGCAGAAACACCCGCCATTGTTGAGCCCGCGCCCCCATGCAAGCGTGTAGTCGTCCTCGATGTTGATCATGCGAGGACGCGCCGCTGCGACGACCGCCTTGACCTTCGCCGCCCAGTCGGCCTGGAACGCGGGATCAAGCGGGCATTTCTTGTTGTCCGCGCTTCTGCCGCCGAAGGCATCCTCGATAGGACTGAAGCCGGAGACATAGCGGATTGACGGCGAGCACCACCAGCCGACTTCAATGCCGTCGTCGGCTACGCGTTTCGCGATCTCGCCGATCTCGCCCAGCGATGAAGAACCGGCGAAGGCCCGACTGCCGCGCAATCGACTTGAGGTCGTTCGCCGTCTCCTCAACCACGCCGCGCCGCCACATGACCGGCACAATCGGCTCCATTGTCTCCGCTCCGGCGACGCAAGCCGCCAAAACGAGACCAGCAAATATAGTCAGTTTCTTCATGTCAAAATGCCTCAAGCTATGCACCATCCGATCTATCAAGGCAAGCGACTCTCTCGACGAGAGACTCTGCATTCACGGAAAGCGCGGCTGCAAGGGGCATCAACGTATCCATCCCGGCGCGGCCAATGTCCTTGCGACCCTGCTCCAGCTCCTGTATCGTCCTGACGGAAACGCCCGCGCGCTTGGCAAGTTCGCTTTGGCTCAAACATGCGCTCTTGCGAATGCGCTTCAAATTGCATTCAGGGAACTTGACGCGGTATAGCCGATCCATTTCGTCGCAAAACTGGGAGATGTCCATTTCATGATATGGATGGTACATTGCCACAACATCGTCGATGGACGCCACGGCGTAGATGCGGGCGAAATCAAGCCCCCTGAGCCACTGGTAGTGGGCAATGGCCCACGCCGCCCAGAACTCGGGCGACTTCCCGTCCGGCGGCGAAGGATCGGCCACGCGGCGATACTTCTCGGCACAGCGGTCAAGAACCTCGTATGCCAGCTCGTATCCGCTCATGCCTGCGATAAAGCGCACCTCCCCGGCTCCAAACGCCGACGCGACCCCGGACGCAAGGAACATCTCCCAGAAGGCCCTCGCGGAATAGCCGAGCCCGTGACAGGCAAAGTCGAGCATTCTGCCCAGCACCTGCCGCGCATGAAGAAGATAGGATCTATCGTAGGCGTTCGTCATCTGGCCCGATCCCCTCATCGATTATGCGGTCGATTCGCAAGTCGCCCGGCACCCTCCGATGCCTGAGCCCATTCAAGTACTCCTGGCGCGCCGCGCGGTCGCGCTCGTTCTTGCGCTCAAGCCAGTCAGACCGCAAGGCAGGGCGCGATTCCACGTGCTTGATCCGCCCAAACGCCTTGCGGCTCTTGATGACATACTGGTTGCCAAGACGTCCCAGACGCATCGCGGAGGCAAGCTGCGAATACGATATGGCCCCAGAAATGAAATCCTGTGCAAAGGTGAAGTAGCTGTCGTCCGCACGGTAGCCAACAATCACGTCGGCACTTCTATACGGAACCGCAAAGCGAGTCGTCAAATACTCCTTTGCCTCAGACGGCAGCCCGTACTCCGTTTCAAACTGTCGGTTCTCAAGCAGTACGGCAAGCCAGTGAAGGAGGCAATATGGCTCGGAATTCAGGTCGAGGACATTGAGCCCGTCATCCTTCATGGAATAGACGTTTGCCCATCCGTCATGGTCCATCCCCACCGCCCATTCCATGGCAAGTTCCTCGGACTCGGTGCAATAGAAGCCACGGCCATAGTCATTGCCGCGCTTGCCAGCGCCAAACAACGGCTTGACGATTCTCTCCTTCGACCCATGATAGAGTGTCCGATTCATGGATATGTATTATACGCCTACAGGCGTATACTTGTCAATGGGCAGAATACATCGCCACAACAACGCAAACCTCGTCACCGCACGAAGATCGTGAGGCCGCTGGCGCTGGCGGGCTGGTCGGGGAGATAGATGGTCTCGGACCACTTGCCGTCGCCGGTGTAGAAGCGGACGTAAACGGTGTCGCGCGCGAGAGCCGGCGTTGTGAACTCCGCCGACTGTTCGTTCTCCGCAAACGATCCGCAGAGCTGCGTATGCTGCCAGCTCGCCGTATCGATGCCGCCATAAGTCGAGCCCCAGGCGGCATAGACGTCCGTCGCCGCCGATCCTTCGCGGGTCAGTGTCGCTGTAATCTGATGCCCTACGCAACTCACGGAATCGAGAATTAAGCTGTCCCCGAGAATCGTCTGGCCAACAACGAACGGCGTCGCGCTGCCATTCGGACACCAATCGTCAGTGACAAGGTCGTAGAGTCCGTAGGCGTCGTCTGAGACGTTCTTCGCCGGCACGAAGTCATGCACCAGTTCGCGCGGTGATACGGCGTCGTTGTAGATCTTGAGCGAGTAAATGCGCATAACACTGAACTGGTCGGGAAAGTAACCAGCGCCGTTGCCTGAAGCGAACACAAAGACATTCGGTCCTGTTATGGGCGCTCTGTTGATCGAGGCCGAATTGGTCTCCGAGCCGCAGATGGTCACGTATTGGCCTCCGCCAAGCTTTACAAGCGTCCTCTCGTTCCTGGTGAGATTGCCATCCTTAGCCCCGCCCCCGTAAACAAACAGCCCCCTAGGAAAGCCGTCGGAATTACCCGTGCTTGACGAAAGAAGCAACTGGGCATTCTGTCCCTTGTCAGCAGACGAAAGATATACCCCATAGTCCGTATCCTTGTTCCCCTGCCATGCAGTCTTGCCGTTCTTAAAATTGTTGTAGCCAATGAAGTCAAGGTCGAAACCGAGTATAAGACTGGCTGGAGCAAAGCCGCAGTCTACGTATTGGCATCCACCATCCGTCGATTCGATGTACTCGACCTCGACGTATCCTCCCGGCAGGCGCGAGACCATGACGTCGAGAGGAGCCGTGAACCGGACGGTCTCGCCCGAGGCCGTTCCGCCGCCTGACGGCCGCGCCAGGAACTGGAGTGAATAATTGGAGCCCAGCCTGAGCCCGCCGATCATGGTTTCGTACTTGCCCGTAAACCGCGTCCCCTGCACGAGCAGGTTCGTCTCCATGGCCCCGTCCGTCCCGTAGGCGACGAGAAGGTCGTATGGATCCAACTCCATTCCACGCTGGAGGATTGTCACCGCCGCCGCCGCCGTGCCGTTGGAATGGACGTCCACCGGATCGGTTTCGTAGAGGCCCACGTCACGCAGCCCCTGCTGGTTGGGACCGATCAGACCCGTGAGGCAGATTTCGCCAAGCTGCACAGTTGTTGCGTCGGTGTTGGCCTCCTTGAACACGAATCGGACATGGCGGATCAACCAGAATCCGTCCATTTCGAAGTTTGCCGAATAGATGGCGCCCGACGACGAGGCCCAGGCGTTCGTGCGACAGTCTGCCAGCGTCCAGTCATTCTCGCCGGGAGACGCCTTGTCGCTCACGTAGACTTCCCATATCCTGGGCAGCCGCGCAAGAACTGACCAGGAGGAGATGTTCGCCATGCGGAAACCATAACCGCGCAGGAAAACTGTGCGGTTGCCAAACGATTCCATGTCGAATGAGATGGTGACGGACGGATCCTCGGCGAGGTTGAACATCGTGCGACCGTTATGATCGGAGTCCGCGCCGTTGTTGCACGACTCGTCGCCGTCGAAGAGCTGCTGGCTGTTGCCATCAGCGGTACGCTCGCCCGTGGATGAAACGTTAAACGGAGTCGCAACCTCGCTCTCGCGTGCCATCTTCACGATGTCTATCAGGGAGAAATCGTCGGGGTTGGACGCTTCCCCGATGTCCATATCCAGCTCGCCGATGAAAAACGCATAGTTATCCCCAGTCGCCGACGGCTCGAGCAGCACCAGCTTGAATGCGCGGTAGTAAACGCCGTCCGCCAGATTTGCCGGGTCGATGTTGAAGGTTTTGTTTTCCAAGACTTTGTCCTGCCATGCGATATTAGACTGGCTGTCGATCTCGACCCAGTCGTCCCCATCGACCGAGGCATAGAGCTTGAACGACTTGGGGCGACGCGCCAACTTGATGCTTGAACCCTCCGAGATAGTGTACGATACCGGCCGCACGCCCATTGTCAAGTCAACGCCGAGATAATAGGTTCTCTGAGAGCTAAACGACGTGTCGGTGAGCCATCCAGACTCCGGGCTTCCGTCGAAGACCAGATCCGGCGAGCTGGTGCCGTACGGTCCGCTGTAGTAGCCCGAGGACGAGACCGATTTGATGAGCATGCTGAGCGTCGACGCCGACGCACCATTTGCGGCGACGATGGCGAGCGCCGCGACAACTCCGCGGCAGAATTTGCAGACGACCGTGTTCATGGGATGCTCCCTTCGCTGTTTCTACCGCGTATTATATCATACACCATACTGGCTTTTACGGCAAAGCGGATTGACTTTTCGGGCAACAAGGTGATATACTTCCCGTCATGAAGCATAAACCGGCAAGGAGAAACGTGCTGCTCACGTACGACAGCGACTACTCAAGCAGCCGCAGAATCGTCTCCGGGGCGCTTCGTCGCATATCCGAAATGTCAGACTGGGACGTGACGACGCTCAACTTCCGCAACCGCGGCTTCCAGCGTTCCGTGCGCCTGCTCGCCGAGCGGCAGCCTTTCGACGGCGTAATCATAGACTCGGACGTTCCGTGCGCCGAAGGTTTGAACAGGACGCTGCCGGACGCCATCTTTGTAAACGCCGCCGCCCCCACGCCCGGATGGACGCGCTTCGGATGCATCCCCGACAACTCGGCAGTGGCAAAAGCGGCCGCCGACGCCCTTTTGCGTCTCAGGCTCCCGCACTTCGCCTATGTCGGCGCACGGGCGCACGACCTCGAGAACTCCCACTCCGACCTCCGCGAACGGAGCTTTCGAAAGATTCTCGCACGGGAAGGCTTCAAGATATCGACCCTCTTCGTGGACAATCCCGTCTTCACGCAGCTTCTCGCCGAACTCCCGAAACCTGTCGGCATCTTCGCCTACAACGACGTCACAGCGGCAAAAGTCCTCTCAGTGCTGCACGCGATGGGAATTTCCGTGCCCGAACAGGCGGCCGTCGTCGGTGTTGACAACGATACCGACATCTGCGAAAACACTCACCCGCCGCTTTCAAGCGTCGCCTTGGACTTCGAGTCTGCCGGACGGCTCGCCGTCGAGATACTTGCGGCGGCCCTTGACGGTCGGCGCCAGATTCCACACAGCATGTTCGGCATCTCGTCCGTAGTCGAGCGCCATACGACACAGAGCACCAGAGCCGGCAGCCGGATGATTCTTGCCGTGCGGGATATTCTCCGCCGAGAGTACGGAGAAAAGCTGTCTCTCGGCTCGATTGCGCGGCGGTTGAACGTCTCGCCGCGGCTCCTGACGATGCGCTTCCGCGAAATAACGGGGCGATCCGTCCATAAAGAGCTTCAGGAAATCCGTCTAACTGCGGCGCACAAGCTGCTCATGCTGCGCACACGACCAGTCAAAGAAATCGCCGCCGCATGCGGATTTCCGACGCTCGAGAACTTCTACCGCCGCTACCGCCAACGTTTCGGCCACACGCCGCGGGGTTGAGCCCCCCGCCAAAACTGCCGCAATCCGCCAACCCAGCTCTTCGGGTTACCATAGGATCCCTGCGGATTCGGCAATTGGATTATTGCTTTAGCCGCAAAGAGCGATTCGGCAATTTGCCAACCCCTACCACCGTAGGGGATTGGGGCAAGCGGTCAGGGGCACTCGTTGCCGAGGGCGTCAACCCACTTGCGCTTGGCGGGATCGGTGCAGATTAGAAGCTTGTTCAAGTCGAGGTCGAAAAGCTGCTGCATATACTGCGGATAGTAGCTGCGGCGCTCCTCGCTCGTGCAGGCGCTCTTGTGCGCGTTGTTGACGGTACGAAAGCCCGTACCCGAGCCATCCTCTGCCCAAAGCGGCAGATCTACGGCGTTCACGGCGTTCCAATCCGGCTGGGTGGTGAAGCCGATCTGCCCGCGCCATGTTCCCGGGCGAGTCTCGCGCATCAGGTCGCCGAGCTTCTTGCCCGGGACGTGCTCCGCGACGCGCTCGAAATTGAACGACACCATCGTCACCTCCTGCAGCCCGTGCAGCTCGCCGCCATTGTCGCCGCAGCTGGCGAAGAGCGGCATGTTCACGTTCTGCTCGTCGCAGCAGTTGATCATCGTGATCGGGTGGTTAAACGCGCAGTGGTACGGGTAGTTGCCGAAGGTGTAGCCGTAGAGTCCGAAGGTCGCCGCGCAGTTGACCATGACGACATGCTCGCCGCCGACCTGGAATCCCTGCCCGAAGCCCGTCGCCGAGACGTTGACGAGGTTCACGGGCACGTTGTTGCTGCCGTCAGTCAGCGTGATGCCGATGTTGCCGACGACCGGCGGCGGCGGATTGCCGAATGGATACTTGAGCCCTTCCAGCATCGCCTTGCCGAACGCGTTGAGCTTGACGTTGTGAAGCTCGAGGCTGTTGACCCGCTGAAAGTCGAGCGCGCGCAGGTTGTGCTGCGAGTCCGGCGCCCAGATGGCCACGTTCTCAAGGTTCAGCGCCGAGCCGTTCATGATGCCCTGCTCCGACCATTCGCCGCGGACGATGTCGACGCTCTCTCCGTCCGCCGGCAGCGCCTCGGGCCGCAAGTAGAAGACGACGCCGTTCGTCTCCATGCCCTTCGCCCAGCCGCCGACATACCGCCGCTCGCCACACGAAGAGCTGACGTCCGGACGCCGCGCAGTCGTCAATCGCCCGCTGTATCACGAGTTCGTCGTTCGTGCCAGTGCAGACATAATCGGCCTCCGCCCTTGCCGCAGGACGCGAGTCAGAAGCCGCGAGCCACACCTGCCGCGCATCGTCACGCGCAAGGCAGGCGCACCCCGCCAGAAACGCAAACAAAGAAATGCAAACAACTCTCATCTACCGCCCTTCAAGGACTGGAGTGCCGCCTTCGACGCCGACGGCGAGCCCAATGAAACCACACGCGAGATTTCTTACCATGATTATAGAACCCTTCTCAAGATTTCACCGTAATTTTACCAATTATGCGGGAATTTGCCAACCCCCAGGGGTTGGTAGAGGGCATCCTCCACGCAAAGATCGCGTAGCCGCGTCACGTTCGTTATCTTGCCCGCGACGCCTTGGCCCGTACCCTCGAAGAATAGGCAGAGGTTCATCCCCTCAATTCATCATTCAAGGCCAAGCAATTTCGAAACTGGAATAATTGCATCAAAATACCCATCGGCTGCCGCGACTGGAGACAGATGCCCATAATATACGAGCGCCGTCTTTGCCGAGACACCGCGAGGACGCACAACTGCACGAACTTGACTGTCCACCTGGTCTATCACTTCACGTCCGATCTCGCCTTGGCGCTTGACTTCCACAAAGCACAAAGCTCGCCGAGTCTGGATCAAAAGATCAACCTGACACCCTCTCCTGCCGTTCTTCCCATTTGTGGCTTTCCGACGATATGGCCCAGCCGACATGACCAGACTTCCTGAAAGATGCAGATGAGGGATAATTTCCCTGTAGTTGTTGACCACAAGATTCTCGAACGCCAAACCCATGACAGCATCCAGCCCGTCAAACTCCCTCAACGACGCGAACTCGAACGCCCCCTCGTCTATGACGGACTTTTGCGGTTCGACATACTTGAGGTAGAACCTCGCGTAGTTGTCGCGCAGACGATATCGCCGTTCGCGAAGTTCTGCGCCCGTTTCGGGATTTATGGAACATTCATGCGAAACAAAACCCGACTCCTCCAAAACCGACATTGCATCCGAAACAGCACCGCCCTTCCCTATACCAAGCGTCTTTGCGACTTCGGCACAGCTTTTCGGACCCTCAACCAGACTCTTAAGGACTCGAGCCGTAAACTTTGGCTTTGACGTAATAACGTCATTGAACATTTCGTCAAAATCCTCCCGAAGGACGCCATTCGGACGAAAGGCCAGTCTCCGAATGTTTTCCTCTGCAGACAACCTCGGATTGACCTCCTCAAGGTAGCGAGGAATGCCGCCCGTAACGGAAAGCACGTCAATGATCTCGCGTATGTCTATCCTCCTCGCCGCCTTTCCCCAGAACTTTACGCATTCGCGAAGTGGAAGTTCCGGCACGACCATATCCAGTGACCTACGCCCAACGTACGCGCGATTGCCGATGATATTGTCCTTAATCCAACTTGAAACGCTGCCGCAGACAACAAGTATAAGACGATTGTGCTTCTTCAGGATATTGTCCCATGCAATCTTGAGGTAATCAGCGAAGGTGTCATCACCGTATGCGAGCCAAGACACCTCGTCCAGAAGGACAACCGTACGCTCCTTGTCTGAAATCACCCCGTCAAGGACGCCAAACGCAGAATACCAGTCTTCTGGCGGGGTCTTCTCGGCGTTCGACTGCCTAGCCAATTGCCGCGCAAACGCGCGAAGCTCGTCTGCAGCGGTCGTTTTGCTTTCTGGCCGAACCCCCTCAATCTTGATAAATCTCGCATCTGACCGCCTGGCAAACTCCTCCACGAGCGTGCTCTTGCCAACACGACGCCGCCCTCGGCAGGTAACAAGCGACGACACGCGCTTGCCCCACAGGGATTCTAGTTGTACGATCTGATCCTCACGTCCAAAGAACATCTTCGATTCCTTTCTCAAGCGACGGAGAAATGATACCAAAATTCATAAAGCATGGTCAATCACAATATAATCCCCTATTCGGGATTTTCCTTAATAGGGGATTACACAATTCCTAATAGTCGCCGCCGCAACAACAGCGCATACCTTCCCGGCGACAGAAAGGATGAGCCGCTAAAGGCGGTGCAGCTTCTGCCGCGACGCTCTGACCCATACCAATCTTCATTCTGTTTGTTGCCGCCATGTTTCTTTACTGTGGCAATCAGGACCCTTTTTGCTTCTTTTTGCTCCAGCGCTCGCCACACGGCGATCAGAAAGTTATCATGGCATATTTCCTTCGTGCCTGTCACCGCACGAAGATGGAGAGGCCGCTGCGAGCGTCTTCGCGCAACTCCGGACCGGCGACGAAGCCGCCTTCGGCGCTGCCGCTGTTGACCAGGAACTGCCTGCCGAGGACATCGTAAAGCCCAAGAACGCCGTCGCTCTCCCGCCGGCAGGGGATGTACTCGTGCGTCTTCTCGCCGCTCTCGTAGATCGCCACGTCCGCGATGCGCACGGGGTTGGCGGTGTTGTGTTCTGAACTGTTGCTCATGCGCCCGAAGATGCGAAGCGTGCTCTCCGTCGGCAAGTTGCCGGAAGTCCCAAGCGTG
>CACZAK010000239.1 GCA_902779075.1 uncultured bacterium
GAGATGTTTTTGGAGGTTTTGCAATTACCTCATTTGTGATTTGTGAAGATTTGTGAGTAATACTCGATGGAGCGTTCAAGTTATTTTTGAGTGATGACTTAGTGTACCATAATTTTACGCCGCCGTTGTTGAGATTACGGCGCGGAACGTGTTAGGGGCCATGCCTGTCGCGTCCCAACTGGAAGAACGGGCATCTTTCCCATTGTACCCCCACGGGAGAGGCCGCGCTTGTCGCGGCCTAAATGGTAGGGCCCGCTCGCCGAGCGGGCCGCACTAACTGGGCACGCCGCCATCTTGGCGGTGCTTCAACCTCCCGCCGGCTACCACCGCATTTCGCACAGCCCGGCGGTAGGGTCACGCGTCCCGCGCGACCGCCTGTACCCGGATCGACTGTATATGCATTTAGGTCGTGGTACGGCTGCCCCTCGAACACGTCGCACACGGCGGCCATCGCCGTCTTCTGGAACGCCTGGTTCTTGAATTGAAGTTTCATCAAATCACCCTCTTGACATGATGCCAGACATGATGTATGATGTCTGGCATGAAAACTTTAGTGACAAAAGTGACTGAACGCGGTCAGGTCTCAATTCCTGCCTCAATCCGTGAATCCATGCAGATGACGCCTGGAACGACGCTGCTGTGGAATCAAGGGCAGGACCGCTACACCTGCGTGATAACGATTGTCCGCAAGCCCGTGCGCAAAGGTGCACGGGCCATGCTCGGCTATGCTGCGACTTATAGCAAGCCGCGCACAACGGACGAATGGATGAAGGAACTCCGCGAGGGTGAAGAGCCATGAGCATGGTCGTCGACACATGCGTCATTCTCGACATCCTCCAAGGCGATCCAACTTTCGGCGTCGCATCTGCAGAAGTAATCGACCAATACGCCGAAGGCGGGCTCATCATCTCGCCGCTCACGTACGTGGAGCTTTCGCCCGCCTTTCTCGGCGACGAGGCACGCGAACGCGATTTTCTTTTTGAGATTGGAATAGACCTTCCGCCAATTCTCGGCGAAGACGATCTCTCGCTCGCCCACGCCGCCTGGAACAACCATATCCAACGCAAACGTTCCGGCAAGGCTGCGAGACGCCCCGTCGCCGACGTGATGATTGGCGCGCTCGCACAGGCCAACGACGGACTCATCACCCGCAATGCAGATGATTTTCGCGCGCTCTTCCCGTCACTCAACATCATCACACCTTAGATCACCTTGATGCTTGTCGTGGGCGAGAACTGGTTGAAGACCTGCTGAAGGTTCGTTCGCGCGGCGCTTCAACCTCCCGCCGACCACCACCGCATTTCGCAAAGTCCGCCAGGCAGGGTCACGCATCCCGCGTGACCGCGTTTCCCGCCGACAGTCCGCTCCCTGCGCACAAACAATTCCCCGAACCGAATTACCTCATGCAAACAGGTCAAGTCCGACATCGTCGAGTTTGGGGTTGAATATGCCATCGCACGGTCCATACGCAAGGTCACGCCGCCCTCCTAAGGGCGCAGTAACTGGGGAAGCCGCCATCTTGGCGGCGCACTGGGACAACGGGCGTCTCGCCCGTTGCAGGATGCCTTTTACCCGCTACTTCAAATATTGCAATATGTGACGTACCGTGCAAAGGATAGAGCCGCCACACGCATCACTTGGGCGGCTCTGACTGCGGCGGATTATGCATCTGCATCGCGAGCGCGTAGGCGTCGTCGAACGGAAGGCCAATCTTCGCGAGATGTTCGGGAAACGCCCGCGCCCACGAGACATAGTAGTTGGCGAGAAGACGGTAGCCGGAGAATTCCTCGCCGGGAATCGTCTTCAGCGTGTAGACCGCGTCCTTCGCCGTGCTGATACCGCGCGTGCCAACCACGGCGATCTCGCTGGCGACTGCCTTGACCTGGTCCGCCGGCATTTTGTCGAACCGTCGCATCGCGTCCAGCATGTACATCGCCATCATCATGTTGACGGTCGGATCGCTCGCCGCGTGCTTCCGGTCGAACGCGCTCTGGCGAAGTGCCTGCTCCATCGCCTTCTCGCCCCGCTCCGGCGGCTTTGCACCGCCCTTCGCGGCGGCGTTGGCCCTGATCCTGAGAAGACCGTCGCGGATGCGCGCGAAATTGGCCGCGTTCTCGAACCCGACCTCGCCGCGCTCCAACGCCTCATTCGCCATGATCCATGCCGAATGCCAGTCCTCCATCATCACGTAGCACTGCGCCAGCATGTAGTGCGCCACGCACTGCTTCGGATCGATCTCGATGCTCCTGCGCAGCTCCGTGAGCGCCTTCATCCTTTCGCCGCGCTTGAGGAGAAGCGTCCCGTAGTTGGCGTGGGCGGACGCGGAGTCCGGGTCGGCGGCGACGGCGCGGGCATAGTACTCCTCCGCCGCCGCGTCGTCGTGCTTGCAGTTCGTCAGCAGGTTGCCCATCAGGACAAGCCCCGGCCCGTTGTTCGGATCGATGCGCAGGCACTCGATGCAGTCGTTCTCCGCGCCGTCAACATCGCCCAGCATCATCTTCACCTGCGCAAGCTCTCGCCACGCCCCCGCGTTCCCCGGCTCGGTCTTCACCCGCGCCTCAATCGCCGCCTTCATCTTACTCAGTTGTTCGTTCATGGATTGTCTCCTTCTTTCCTCTCACCAGTTTCTCCGTTCAGCTTCTCCTTGAACACACCTACCTTGTCAATAGATTAAGCAGACACACCAGGGTTAAGTTCAGCAGGGGCTTCGCCAAGACCGGTCAGAAGCACATGCGAAATCGCGCGGGTCATGCCCACGTAGAGAAGCGACTTCTCACGTGCTAACAGAGTTGCCTTCTCGGGATCGGGAAGCGAGTCGAAGCCTGCCGGTTTTCTCGGCCACTTACCCTGCGACGCCACCAGCACAACGCCTGAAAACTCCAGACCTTTCGCACGATGAAGCGTCATCACGCGAACGGCTGGATTATCCGATACGACCTTGCTATCACCAACCACTTTTTCCGCAGCGAGCCATGTATGGGAAAGGGTCTGCACCATCTTGTCGACCTCAGTATTCGTGGGCATCAGAATCGCATAGTCGGAATACGTCTTCTTGCTGCCTTCTTCCGCATTGGCGTTGTCGGCATCCATCCATCCCTTGATCGTCTTCTCGATGTACTTCACCAGGTTCTCATCCGTATCAAACCGCGTTTCGTCTGGAGCCTGGCCGAGGACGAGCGACCGTCCGCCGCGTAACGTGGCCATGCCGCCGTCCAGATCGTCCACAGGCACCCCTGCGAGTATCGATTCGGCGCGAAGACGGATCTTCTGCGTGCAGCGATAATTCATCTTCAATGACTTCGAACGTCCCTTTGTCTGGATGCCGCAAGCCGCAAGCGAAACACGGCGTCCGTAGATGCGCTGATGCGCGTCCCCCACCAGCACAAGAGAGTTGGGCTTCACCTCCGTAGCGGAATTCCCGCTGAGCGCGGCCACAAGACGCAACGCCGGCGAGTCCAGGTCTTGTACCTCGTCAACAACCACCGCGATGTACGGACTTGCCACCCCGTTCCGCAGCAGGGACGTGGCCTTGTTGAACGCCTCGCCGCGACGGAGCTGCCCGCTATTCGCAAACAGTTCGCGGAACTTCACAAACACAGGCCACATCTGCTTGCGCTCGTCTGCTGAAAGCGGCGTGTTTCTACCACTGCGGTTCGCCAGAAGATACGCCACCTCTGACTCAATTCCGTCGGCCTCGACGACCTGCTCGTATTCGTCCAGGGAAAACGTAACCGTACGTCTCCCTGTGTAACCGACTGCGGACATCGAAGGCGTCATGTACTTCTTGGAAATGTTGCTTTCGTTGGCGTAGTCTATCTTCGCCTTTACGCCGTTCGCCTTGAGCAGTTCCTGCGCCGTCTTGTCGAGAGTCTGAACATCCACCCGCGCCATCTGCTCTGGGGTACAGATGTCGGCAAGGAGTCTCTTCAGATCTCCTGCCAGCGTATTGGTAAACGTGGTGAGGAGTATCTTGCCCTGCACATCGGCAAAAGGATTCTCCATCAGCCACTTCACGCGGTGGATGGCAACGACAGTCTTGCCCGTGCCAGCGCCGCCGATAACCTTGACCGGGCCGTTGAAGTTCCGGTTGACAACGCTCAACTGCTCCGGGTGCAGGAACACGCGCCATGCATCGAGCGCACCCGCGCGCATGCGGTTGAGCAGTTCGTCGCCCGAAAGGAAGCTGAACGGACCGTTCGCATTGGCGTTGACAGCCGCCTGCTGCGAGAGCGTTGCATTCGTTCCGAGCGCGGCAGCTGCGGCCTTAGCCGTCGCGAGGTGGTCTGTCAGCTTCGACGGTTCGTCGATCAGGTCAACGAGGATGTTCCAGATGTTGTCCGGCATCACGCCCGCCGCGCCCTTCTCCGCAAGGTCATCCTCGTTCTTGATACCGCGCACGAACGCAAGCTGGTCAGCAGGGACGCCCAGCGTCATCAAATCGTCGTCGGAAGGCCATGCCAGGAACGGGTTCGGCCGGTCGCCGGCCGGAGGCAAGGCCGCTGTCGTGGCAACAGGCGCTGTTGTCTGCACCACGACATCCTCATACACCTGAACCATGTGCGTGGTCGGGTTCTGGGCGCACTTGTGCCGCTCCGCCCACTTGTAGGCATCCTCGTGGTGTCCCGCATAGCAAAGAACTCCCTCTTCGCCGAACGGCACATAGATCACGCGAACGTCCTGATTGGCCCGACACGACCGAAAACCCTTCCCCTTGCCGTGGAGCGGTTCGTCGTGAAGACCGAGCGAGGCCATGTTTCCCTGCTCCATCGTATTGACGGCATCCCATACGGCATATCGCTCGTCCTTGGAAAGCGTTCCAACTGAATCGAAATACGATCTGATCTTGGCGAGGTACATGGGATTATCCTTTCTTGAAAACATGGTCGCGGTGGTACGCCATGTAGGTCTGCTGTTCGGTGCTGAGCGGCTTGAGAAGATGCGTCGTTGAATCGACTCCAAATGTAGCACACGCGGCGGCGGAAAGCGCAGGCGATATCATAATCGCGCCGTCATCGGCGAAGGATATGTATCCCCTGTCAAAGAGTTTGTCGAGGTTCGGGACAAGGGGCAAGCCATTGTCGCCATCGAGACGCGCCTTGTTCGTCGCGGCTTTCCACGGGCGCGCATGGCTCGCCATGAGCAGTTCGGGGACGGCAAGCCCGGTAACGGCGCACGCACCGTCCCATTTCGCCAGCAACCGTTCGCGGTAGATGCCCTGTCCCTTACGCGCCGCAATCACCTGCTCGCGCTCGGTCGTGCCATCAGCGGGCAGTTCCTCGCCCTCAACCAACACGCCATCCGGGAACGCCGGCTTATCGCCGCCGTGCGCAAAGTACAGGAACATCCCCGGCAAATACATGTCGAGAATCAAGTTATAAGGGGAGGAAGAGCTCACGCCCACCTGCTCACCGCTCGAATGGGTCAACCACAGAATATCGCCGTCCCATTCGACGCGCAACGTGCCAGGGTGACGGAAATCCGTCAGCACGAACGCCTCGCCATCGCGCTTGATGTTCGCCCACAAGTGGTTCTTCGCTACCGCTTCGATCTGGATGTCGTCGATCTTCATTTCATGCCCATTGATTCGGAATACCTCTCTGACATTACATTGGAATTTACATTGGAATCTGACAATACCCACAATGGTTTTCTGTCTGTGCCAATGTTTTTTATTTCACCTTTCTGGCGTAAATACGTTAGAAGATTGGTAATTTTCCTCACTTTCTCTTCAATGGAAAGTTCCCCTCTTATCTCTGGAATCATGTAATCATTGATTTGTTTCCGAGTTAACCCATTGAACTTTCCAATGTAGTCAATGAGCATGGCCCTGTATCTGGAGCCTGGCAGCTCCTTCTTTCTCATATATTCCGCCTGCTGTCCCGTAGCCTCGGCAACTACCGCCGAAATATGCGGATGCGGCATCCGCCCTTCAATCAACCCCTCTCGTCTCAAATGGGCGACAGCCGCCGCCGTAACAGCCAGATGCTTCTGAATCCGATCCAATAGGCAGACATCCTCAAGGCTCAAGTCTGGACGCTTTACCAGTAAACTGCTATAGGCTTCATCCACGACATGTCCATAGATTGTCATACGTACGGATTGCTCCGTCAAATCATAGTCATGCAATGGGAGATACCGTTTCTTTTGGTCGGCGTACATCTGATGAATGCCATATCCCATCGTGTCGATCATGTTCAACTCACGCATGGCCTTTACGAGCTGCGGGTTGCGATAACTCGACGGCGAACGCTCACCCAGGATGTAATCCTCTGGTTTCCCGTCATAGAACGAACCGCGGTTCTCTAACACAAGCCGATCAACGTACTCCGTCACGGTCACTCGTGCATTTTGCGAATAATCTTGATGCGCGATGCAGTTGTGCAACGCTTCCAGGACCATGCGCTCCTTGTATTTTGGCCTCTTGGGTGGAATCCGAAAAACAAGTGCGCCTGAAACGGGAGGCAGCCTAGCGGCATAGCCTCTGTTTCAGGCGCGATTTGCTATCATGTCCT
>CACZAK010000240.1:0-6654 GCA_902779075.1 uncultured bacterium
GGCGACATCGACGCGATCACGAACGCGAACAACCTCGCGATGGTGGCGCTCAACAGCCGCATGCAGCACGAGCGCAACCACGACGACGCCTGGCTCGCCGCGCGCGGCCTGAAGCGCCTCGACATCGACCCCGAGCGCGTGCAGCTGCGCTGGGCGATCGACTTCTGCGCGCAGGGCCTGCGCAACGTGGAGATCGGCCTCGGCGGCGGCGCGCTCGACGGCTTCCAGATGAAGAGCGGCTTCTACATCACCGTCGCGAGCGAGGTGATGGCGATCCTCGCCATGTCCGCCGACCTCGCCGACCTCCGCAAGCGCCTCTCGTGCGCGCTCCTCGTGAACGCGATCAAGCCGACGCTCATGCAGTCCGTTGAGGGACAGCCCGTGTTCGTACACGCGGGCCCGTTCGCGAACATCGCGATCGGACAGAATAGCGTGGTGGCCGACCGCCTCGCCTGCGCGCTCGGCGACTACGTCGTCACGGAGAGCGGATTCGCAAGTGACATGGGCTACGAGAAGTTCTGGAACATCAAGTGCCGCTGCTCGGGCCTGAAGCCCGACGCCGTCGTGCTCGTCGCGACCGTCCGCGCCCTCAAGGCGCACGGCGGCGCGCCTGCGGTGAAGGCCGGCCTCCCGCTCGACCCCGTCTACACGCACGAGAACCTGGAGCTGCTTGAGAAGGGCTGCGACAACCTGCTCGCGCACATCGACATCATCCGCCGCAGCGGCGTGCAGCCGGTCGTGTGCCTCAACGCGTTCTACACCGACACGCCCGCCGAGCGCGACCTCGTGCGTCGCGTGGCCGAAGGCGCCGGCGCGCGCTTCGCCGTGAGCGACCACTGGCTGAAGGGCGGCGAGGGCGCGCTGGACCTCGCGAACGCCGTGATCGCCGCGTGCGACGAGCCGAACGAATTCGCCTTCCTCTGTGACCTCGACGAGCCGCTCGCCGACCGCATCGAGAAGCAGGTGAAGGAAGTGTACGGCGGCGACGGCGTGGACTACACGCCCGAGGCCGCGCAGAAGCTTGCCGCCTACCAGGCGGATCCCGAGACGGCGCGTCTCCCGGTGTGCATCGCGAAGACCCAATACTCCCTCTCGCACGACCCGAAGCTGCTCGGCCGCCCGAAGGGATGGCGTCTGCCGGTGAAGGACGTCCTGATCTACCGCGGCGCGGGACTGCTCGTGCCCGTCGCGGGCGAGATCAAGCTCATGCCGGGAACGTCCGCCTCGCCGGCCTACCGCCGCATCGACGTGGACGTGGAGACCGGACACGTGAAGGGGCTCTTCTAGGCGAACGACGGCGCTGCCATGGTCATCCATCCGCTCGACAACGTCGAAATTCACGAAGACGGCCATAAGTACGCCCGCCGGGCCATTCGCGCGGGGGAGAACGTGGTCAAGTACGGCATGCCCATCGGACACGCCACGTGCGACATCGCCCCCGGCGAGCATGTGCATGTACACAACGTGGCTACGAACCTCGGCGAGACGCTTGAATACGCATACGATCCAGATCCGGCGATTGCGGCGGTCGCGGGGCGACCGCCCTACCAGGGTGAGATGGAGCCGACTTTCAAGGGATATCGTCA
Organism: uncultured bacterium; assembly: GCA_902779075.1. The sequence continues at coordinate 1,587 of CACZAK010000240.1, forward strand.
TCCCGATGGACGCGTGGGCGTGCGCAACGACATCTGGATCGTGCCGACTGTCGGTTGCGTGAACAACCTCTGCGAACGTCTTGCCGCCAGTTGCGGTGGCATTGCGCTCACGCATCCCTACGGCTGTTCGCAGCTCGGCGCGGACCACGAGATGACGGCGAACCTGCTCGCCGCGCTCTGTCGCCACCCGAACGCAGGCGGCGTGCTCGTGGTGGCGCTCGGCTGCGAAAACAACACGCTCGAGTCGTTCAAAGAGCGCCTTGGCGACGTGACATCGCTCAACATTCGCTTTCTGCGCGCGCAGGATCCTGGCGATGAATATGCGCGTGGGCTAGAACTGCTAGCGGAGCTAGATCAAGCCAGAATCAAGGAGCGCGTGGATGTGTCCGTCTCGGAGCTCGTGGTGGGACTCAAGTGCGGCGGGAGCGACGGTTTCTCGGGTCTCACGGCGAATCCGCTCGTGGGGCGCTTCAGCGACTGGCTCGTTGCGCGCGGCGGTTCCACGATCCTCACGGAGGTGCCGGAGATGTTCGGCGCGGAGACGCTGCTGATGCGTCGGTGTCGCGACCGGACGGTGTTCGAGAAGTGCGTGAAGATGGTCAACGACTTCAAGGATTACTATGCGCGCCACGGGCAGCCCTGCTACGAAAACCCGTCGCCCGGCAACAAGGCGGGCGGCATCACCACGCTTGAGGACAAGTCGCTTGGCTGCGTGCAGAAGGGCGGCAGCTCGTGCGTGGAGGACGTGCTCGATTACGGCGAGCATGTGAAGGCGCACGGTCTTTCGCTTCTCACGGGGCCGGGCAACGACCTCGTGGCGTCAACCGTGCTCGCGGCGAGCGGGTGCCACCTTGTGCTGTTCACGACCGGACGCGGCACGCCGTTCGGCACGGTCGTGCCGACGATGAAGATCGCCACAAACACGACGCTCGCGCAGGCGAAGCCGCACTGGATCGACTGGGACGCGATGGCGAACCCGGATGTTGACGCGTTTGCCGCGAAAGTGCTGGAGATCGCGTCCGGCGCGCCGGCGCGCAACGAGGTGGAAAATGCCCGTGGCATTGCAATCTTCAAGGACGGCGTCACGCTCTAATCGCAGCGCCTCATCGCCGGTCGGGTTCTTCGACAGCGGCGTGGGCGGGTTGTGCGTGCGGGAGGCGTTCAGACGGCGCCTGCCGCACGAGGATACGGTCTACATCGCCGATACGGCACACTGTCCCTACGGGAACCGTCCGGCCGCCGAGATAGTTCGCCTCGCTCGCCAACACGTGCGCACGCTGCTCGCGCACGGTTGCAAGATGGTGGTGGTTGCCTGCAACACGGCGACGGCGGCGGCAATCGACATTCTACGCGCAACGTGGCCGGACATGCCGTTCGTGGGCATGGAGCCGGCAGTGAAGCCCGCCGTGCTGCGTTCAAAAAGCGGCGTGGTGGGCGTGCTAGCCACGCAGGGGACGTTCAACGGACGCCTCTACCGCGAAACGTGCGCGCGCTTCGCGCGCAAGACGACCGTCCTGACGTGCGTGGCGGACGAGTTCGTGACGCTCGTGGAGCGTGGCGAGACGACGGGTCCGCGTGCCGAGGGCGCTGTCCGCGCGCGAGTGGAACCGCTCCTTGCGGCGGGGGCGGACCACCTCGTGCTCGGCTGCACGCACTTCCCCCACTTGAAGCCGCTCATCGAACAGGTCGCGGCAGGGCGCGCGAAGATCGTGGAGCCCTCCGACGCCGTCGCGCGCCAGGCCGAGCGCCTCCTCGCCGCGCACGGCCTGCTCAACCCCGCCGGCGGCGCCTCGCACGTCTTCATTCGAACAGACAGGAGAAAAGCATGAAACTGAATCACATCCTCGCACTTGCGGCCGTGTTCGCCGCAACGACCGCGTTTGGCGCAATCCGCGCCGCCACCCCAACCGCGTGGGACGGAAAACCCGACAGCTGGCAGATGAAGCGGCACGCCGAGAAGATGCGCCAGGCCGCGGCCGGCGGCGTCAAGGTCGTGTTCATTGGCGACTCCATCACGAACGGCTGGGAGCAGAAGGGACGCGGCCCCGAGCAGCTAAAGAAGTACTTCTCCGAGGGTGACTGGAAAATGCTCAACCTCGGCTACAGTGCCGACCGCACGGAACACGTCCTGTGGCGCCTCGACAACGGCGAGCTCGACGGTTACGAGGCGAAGTGCATCCTTCTCATGATCGGCACGAACAATGCGGGGCACTTCCAGCGCTTCGCCGACGAACCGCCGGCTGACACTATCCTCGGCATCCGGGAGATACTCAGGAGAATACGCGCGAAGCAGTCGAAGGCGAAGGTCGTGCTGACGGCGATTTTCCCGCGCGGTGCGGGCGAGAACGACAAGTACCGCCTCCGCAGCGACGTGGTAAACCGCGAGGTGCGCAAGTTCTGCGACGGCAAGTCCGTGTTCTGGTGCGACTTCTCGGACAGGTTTCTCGATGGGCGGGGCGATACGAAATGGATCATGAAGGACCGTCTGCATCCGGGCCCGCAGGGATACGAAATCTGGTACGAGGAGGTGAGGCCGTACATCGCGTATGCGCTATCGGACGGCAAGCTGCCGCGTCCGGAGAACCGGTTCTCAAAGGTGAAGACGGCGGCGGAGAAGGCGGAGGCAGGTCTGCCCGAGACCGTATGCCCCGCTACGCGCGTCGGCACGGCGCTTTCCGGCAAGGGCGCGTGGTGGCTCGACCGTCTTCTTCGGAAGCGCAACCAGATAGTCGCATCCAAGGGCGAGATCGACGTCGTGTTTCTCGGCGACTCCATCACGCACAACTGGGAGCGTCAGGGCAGGACCCAGCTCGCGCAGCTTGCGAAGACCTACTCGATACTCGACATCGGCTACGGCGGCGACCGCACGCAGCACGTCATCTGGCGTTGCCAGAACGGCGAGCTCGACGGCTACAGGGCGAAGTGCGTCATGATGATGATCGGCACGAACAACGCCTATCCGCGCAACGATCCCAAGGACGTGGTGAAGGGCATTCGCCGCATCCTCGACGTCATCGCCGAGAAGCAGCCGCAGGCCAAGGTGCTGCTGCTGCCGATTTTCGTACGCGGGGAGGGCCCGCAGAACGTCCAGCGCAAGGCAAACGACGAGGTGAATGCGGCCATCAAGGCGTTCGCCGACGGCGAGAAGGTGATCTGGGTCGATTTCAACGCCAAGTACCTCGACGCGAAGGGCGACACGAAGTGGATCATGCCGGACCGCGTCCACCCCAACGCGGCCGGCTACAAGATCTGGGCGGAGGCCGTCCTTCCGCACTTCAAGGCGATCTGCGGAAAGTGAACCGCCCGATTTATTCCCCTCATGCCTTTTTGCCGGGCGTGAACGTCGCCGTGAGGGGACGTCCCCTGGTGCCGAAGCAGTTCATCGGCGTGACGGTGAAGCGCGTCTCGCCCTTGCCCAGTTCGTCAACCCGGAAATAGCAGACGTGCGGCTTCGCGTTCTTCGCGTGTCCGAGGGCGTGGTTGAAGCCTTCCGGCAGTAGCAGCTTCGTCTTCTTCTCGCCGTCCTTGGCCTCCGCCGTGAACTCGAGCGTGAAGAGACGCGCCTTGTCGTCCTTCACGACCGGCGGGACGACGACCTTGTACGATGGCCTCTTCTGGGATGGAATCGTCTCAGTGCCGTCCGGCGACTTGCCGCCGCGGTTCTTTGCCTTGACGACTGTGATCTCCAGTGCGGCGTCCGCCGGGAACTGCGGGGCGTTCATCTTCTTCGCATGTTCCGCGAAGGCGAACGGACGCGGCTCCGCCGACGGAAGCGGCATGACCCACTCCTCGCCGATGTCGAGGTTGGAGAGGAATTCGCGGCGCTTTACCGCGATGTGGTCGTCATACACGCTCCAGAGCATGCCCTGCCTGCAGTCGCCGGGCTTGAACATGGCTAGGCCCTTCATCGCGTCGCGCTTCCAGGCGTCGGGCGCGAACGCATTGCCGTTCTCGAACCCCTGCGGAACGAACTCGCGCGACGGTATGCCCGTATAGCGGAGGGAGCTTGTGCCGACGGACGTGAACGCGCCCTGCCAGATGGAGCGCTCGTCGGTGAGCGAGTAGTGGGAGTGTCCGGAAAACGCGACTGCGTTTGAGTAGGCCGAAAGCGTCTTGGTGACGATGCCCTTGTCATGTCCCCACGCCCAGGAGCCGTAGCAGGTGTCCTTGGGATGCGGGTGTTGCACGTAGAAGAACGGAAGGGCAGGGTCGATCTTCTTGCCGTTGGCGGACATGAAGTCCGCGATGCGTCCGAACGCATACACCTTCTTGCCCGCTTCGGGGCCGTAGCCGCCCATGTCCCAGTGCGCGCCGATGAAGGTGTAGCCCTTGATCTCCTTCGAGTAGATGGGCGCATACGGCTCGTGGAACACCTTCTCCCACCAGCCGGCCATGTCCTTCTGGAGAACGTGCTTCGCGCGCTCGGCGGCGTCAGGGTAGAGCTTTTCGGCGATTTTGCCGTAGTTGAAGCCTTCCCAGTCGTGGTTGCCGGTGACGAAGAACTTTGCGACGGGGCGTCCGTCTGGGTATTTGTCGTCTGGGAACACGGAGTACCAGGCCTCGGCGACGGCCATGAGGTGGGTGTCCAGGCCCTTGTCGGCCATGTCGCCCGCGATGACGACGGCGTCGACGTTCTGGCTGCGGAACCACTCGAGCGTGTGCTTGAAGGTGAGGTTGTTGCCGAAGGCGCTCATCTCCTCGTTCGCTCCGACGCGAAGGATGTGGATGTCGGAGACGACGCCGAATTTCAGTTTCGGCACACTTGCCGCAGACGTGCCATCGGATGCGAAGAACCGGCAGCCGCTGAACGCGCCAAGCGCGCCGAACGCCGCGCCGCCGATGAAGAACTGCCTTCTTGAGATATTCATGTTCGCTTTTGGCTTGTTCATTTTATCTGTGCTCCTTTGATGACTTCGGCGAAATTCTACCAGAACACTCCCCGCCTTGCAACTACTCTGTTTCCCTACTGCCCGCCCCACCCTTGCCTACCCGCCCGGGCGCATCTGTGTTTTCACCCAAGCGCATTGGGATTTGGAAACAACCATGACAACTTTCAAGAACAACATTA
>CACZAK010000240.1:6687-8242 GCA_902779075.1 uncultured bacterium
GCAAGGCCCCGCGCCCGCGCGCCAAAGGCAAGTTGTTTCAAATAGTTGTTTCCAATCATCAGAAGGCTCGGCGGTGAATTACGCAGATGCGCCCTACCCGCCCAAATTCCCAATTCCCAATTCCCAATTCCCAATTTCCCCCCCATTCCCAATTCCCAATTCCCAATTCCCAATTTTTCCCCCCATTCCCAATTCCCAATTCCCAATTCCCTCCAACTCCGCCTTGCGCTACGGGGTGATTTTTGGTATTATTTGCACTTAGCAAGAAAGGTGGAAAAACGATGATGATAAAAAGAAATGCCTTGCGCCGCGTGGTGGCGGGAATTGCGATGGCGGCAGCCGTCGCGTGGACGGGGCTTGCGGAAACCGTGACGAACGTGCGCGGGAGGCAGCGCGAAAACTCTAACCTCATCGACATCTACTACGACATCGAGGCGACGGACGGCGGCAAGTACACCGTGAAGGTCGAGATCGAGGGCCGGACGAACGAGGTCACCGCCGCCACCTTTACGGGCGACGTGGGCGAAGGCATCGCGCCCGGCAGGAACCGCCACATCCTCTGGAACGCCGGCGCCGACTGGCCGGGCAAGAAGGGCGACGTAAGGGTCATCGTGACGGCGACGAAACAGGACGACAAGCACAAAGGCGTCCAGCTCTGGGAAGGAGGCCCGTATTGGGCCGATAGGAACGTCGGCGCGTCGCGGCCCGAGGATTACGGCCTCTACTTCTGGTGGGGCGATACCGTGGGGTATCGCCCATCGGGGACGACGTTCGGGTTCAATTTTACCTATTTAAATTGCCCAACCGACAATAAAAGCATTGACACCCTCCTGAGCGAGGGATGGATTGTAAACAATAACGGCACCTACGTCCTCGCGCCATCGCACGATGCGGCGCACGTGCATTGGGGCGGAGTCTGGAGGATGCCGACGGGCCAGGAACTAAAAGACCTTTGCCATAACAAGTGCGATTGGACGTGGGCGACGCAGAACGGCGTGAACGGCTGGGTCGTTCGCGGCAGGGGCGCCTACGCCTCTAACAGCATCTTCCTCCCCTGCGCCGGCTACGGCGACGGGACTTCGCTCGACAATGCCGGTTCGAGCGGCCTCTACTGGTCGTCCGTCCCGGGCTCGGACTACTACTACGGCAGCTCGTGGCGCCTCGACTTCAATTCGAGCCGCCACTACACGGGCTACGGCTACGCCCGCTTCGACGGGCGGTCTGTTCGTCCTGTCCAAGGGTTCACCAAATAGCGAACGAAGTGAGCGCATTCAATTCTTTAATTCTTTAATTCTTTCGAGTTGGCAGAGAGGTGGCGTCGATAGAGCGAATTGGGGAGGGTCGCGCTCCGTCGCGACCGAACCAGGGAGGGTCGCGCTCCGTCGCGACCCAAGGTGGGGTAGTACAACGGCTCGCCCACCTATCGCCCACCTATCGCCCACCTGTCGTCCACCCTGGCATACCCCGTGTTTGGTAAACCTAAATTCCTCATTTCGATTTACCACTCCATGTTATATCTCACGCAGAGGCGCGGAGAGGCAGAGTTCGCAGAGTT
>CACZAK010000241.1 GCA_902779075.1 uncultured bacterium
GGGAATCAGGCAACCCGCCGGATGCGTCTTTGCATTCGGTGTGGACAACCTCTCCCTGCTTTACAAGCCGTTCAATTTGTTTTGCCGTCAACTTCATTAACTACCGCTTTTTCTAATACCTTCTCGAAGCAATGATCGCAACACATGCGACCCACCCGCGCGGGTAATCAGGTATCTCGCCTTTTTCTGGCAAGACGGAAATAGTATGCCACATTCCCCCGCCCAAAGCAAGCGGGATTTTGGAAAATTGAAGTTTTGCGCACGGGAGGCGCAGAGATTGACGAGAGACGCGAGACGATAGACGCGAGCGGAGACTTGAAGACGTGAGACTAAGAGGCAATGCGGCTTTGCCAATGTCTCATCGTCTCATGTCTCGGCTCGTCTCTCGTCTATCGTCTCACGTCCGCGCGTACACGCCCATTCCGCCAGCGGCGGTCACGTGCGCGGCACGTCACATATCGCAATACGTGACGTAGCGGGTATGAGTCGTGAAATTACGGTGCGGAATGCCAATTTATGGGAACTGACGGCGTGAATAACGGAACCATCGGACTTCCATGACCTGGCCTATCACAACATAGAAAACGGCAAAGTTGCGAACGTTGATACGGTAATAGACATCTCCAGTAGCTTCATCTTTATAGTACGGCGCAAAGGCAAGCGGAGCTTCAAGGCGATCCACAACAGCCCGTTCGGCATCATCCCTCAATCGTTGTGCCGCCTCGGGGTTACGCAACTTGAACGTGATGTAACGTACGGCATCCGAGATTTCGTCGTAGAACTGCGGCGAATACTCAAGAGTAAACTTGTCGCCCAGCATCAACAATCTCCTGCAGACCGGAAAAGACTTCTGCGTGCGACATACGCTTGGGATTCTCACGGCAAAAACGCGAACATTCTGACAGTTGCGCGGCCACATCCTCCTCTGCGGCCGAATCGTTGAAACTATGCCTGAAGCCTTCCCCAAGCATAGTTACGATGTAACGCACGGTACGAACCTTTTCGTCCGTTGTCATCGCATCAATTATTTCTTTTGCTACTGCCGGCATCGTTATTCCCTCTAGGCGCAAGGCTGGTGTGACAAGCGCGACCCACCCGCGCGGGTAATCTGTTATCTCGCCTTTGAGAGGCAAGACGGAAATAGTATGCCACATTCCCCCGTCCAGCGCAAGCGGGATTTTGGGAAATTGAAGTTTTGCGCGCGGAGACGCAGAGTTTGACGAGAGACGCGAGACGTTAGACGCGAATGGAGACTAGCTGACGTGAGACTATGAGGTAATGCGGCTTCGCCAATGTCTCATCGTCTCATGTCTCGGCTCGTCTCTCGTCTCGCGTCTCACGTCCGCGCGCCATCGCCCACCTCGCCGACGGCAGGCGCGTGCGCGGCACGTCATATATTGCAATAGGTGAAATGGCGGGAATTTGGCGTGAGATTACGGTGCGGAACGTGGTTTTGGGGGAAGTGCGGCTCGCCTGGAGCAGATTTTTCAATCCTGGCGTTCCACGGGGCGGCAGCTTATGATATACTATCCGCATGAAAATCATCCTTGCGACAGCTACCGCCGCGTTAGCATGCGCCGCGGCAGCGGGAACGAACGACGTGCCCGTCATCGACGAGCCCGTCGATTCCGCGTTCCAGACCTCCTTCGGAGCCGACCTTCGCATCCGCGAAGAGATCATGCACAACGTGCCGGGCCTGCCCGGCGCGCCAGGCGGCATGATGCCGCGCGCCTACAAGAAGAACATCAACCACCTGCGCGTCCGTCCGCGCGTGTACGGGCAGATCGACTACGAGGAGTTCACGCTCTACGGACGCCTCGTGAACGAGTTCCGCGAGCACTTCATCGAAAACGGCGTTAAGCGCAAGCGCCGCGCGTACAACTTCCCCGACGAGGTGGCGCTGGACAACCTCTGGTTCCAGGGCAAGGGTCTCTTCGACGGCTTCCTCGACTTCCGCATCGGACGCCAGGACCTCTTCGACGGACTCCACTCCACGCTCGGACTCGACCGCATCATGATTGACGGCGCGCCCTTCGTAGGTTCACGTAGCTGCTATGCGGACATGATCCGCTTCACGCTGCACCCCACCGAGACCTCGAAGCTCGACGCCTTCGCGCTCTACGACAACGGACGCAACATCTACCGTTACGGCAACCGCCTCTCGCGCGGACGGCCCATGAACGCCATCCACCCCGCCGATTCGCCGGAGATGGACGAATGGGGCGGCGGTCTCGTCTGGAACGACGACCTCTTCGAGAAGCGCCTCCCCTACCAGCTCTTCGTCGTCCACAAGCACGCGGAGGACTACCACACCGCATCCGGCGCGCGCATGCCCGACAAGCAGATCACCACCTTCGGCGTACACGTGATGCCGCAGATCACGGAGAACGTCTCCCTCGACCTCGAAGGCGCGAAGCAGTTCGGCACGAAGTCCAGCGACGTACAGGCCGGCGGCTGGATGGGCTACGCGGCAATCGACTTCCACAAGCACGTGACCTCGCCCGACCAGATCCGCCCCTACACGCGCCTAAGCGCCTACTATCTCTCCGGCGACAAGCACCGCACGGGCGCACATGACAACGACACCGCCTGGGACCCGATGTGGGCGCGCGCGCCTATGGACTCGGAAATGTTCCAGTACGGCACGCTCTATGGCCTCGGCTACTGGAGCAACATGACCTACCCGAAGCTGACCGTGGGTGCCGACATCGGCAAGCTCCACCGCGTCTCGGCCTACTCGGGCCCGATGTTTGCGGCGGTGCAGGACCATCTCGGTCACGCGGATGGCTCCGGCGACAGCATGTACAAGGGCTGGCTCACGGCCGCACGGTACGACTTCCCGCTGCGAATTGCCCCCAAGGGCGCCACGGGTTTCGACCGCTTCACCGTCTTCGGCCACGTGGTTGCGGAGGTATTCAACCCAGGCGACTACTATGATTCGTCACGTCCGGCATACTTCATCCGCTGGGAGCTGATCTTCAAGTTCTGATTCATTCTTGTTCCGCCTTTCTTGCTTTCGCTATTGGGAGTTTAGGAGTTTGGGAGTCTTGGAGAAAAAAAGCCTCAATAACTCCAAGACTCCAAATAGCGAAAGCAATGAATGTGTACCGATGGACGGTTGGAAATTAGTAAAGCGATTCAGCCAACTATTAATCGGCCCACGAACGGGATGCGGCGGATTAGGACTCCTGCCGCCGAGGCTATGACGTACGACACCACCGCCGTGACAAATATCGTCGCAGGCGTGTTACAGTGCGGACGCACCGCGTCGAACACCGCCAGCAGCACAAACATGTGCAGAAGGTAGGTGCCGTAGCTCGCCTCGGAGAGCGGACGCACTATCCACCGGTAAAACGCTCCGTCCGCCTTGATCTTCCGGACGAGCATGAATGCCGCAATCACCGCGACCGCCACTCCCGTGGAGCAGTATTCGATGCTCATCTCAAGATCGACCGCAAATGCATACGGCTTCGCGCACGGGAATTCGGGTATCCTAAAATAGAATCCGCCGCCCATAATGGCCGCGCCCACCAGCCAGAGCGGAACCGACACGGCGAGCGTCCGCCGCCAGGAGAACTCGGGGGCGAACCGACGGAACCAGAAGCCGAGAAGCATGTAGCCGATGAAGCCGCTCACGTAGTGGAACATGCCGAACATGTTCCAGGGACACTCCCCGTAGAGATACGGCACGGCGCCGAACGACGGATCGCCGTAAAGAGCTGTCCACACGCGGCGCAGGTACGGAAACGTCGTCGTGACAAGCCAGAGGATCAGCCAGCCGCGCAGTTCGCGCTCCGTGACCTTCTCGGCCCACGGCGAAAGAAGCGGCATCAGGAGATACAGCCCGAGCAGCATCGGCACGAACCAGAGGTGTCCGCCGGCATCTGGGAAATTGAAACACGCCTTTCCCCAGCTGTCACCGAACCACCATACGTAGGCACAGACCCACACGACAAAAGGTACAAGTATGCGCGCAAGGCGCCGTTGGAAAAACTCGCCCGTCGACTTCTTCAACGGGAAGAGAAGGTAGCTGGACGCCATCACGAACAGCGGCACGCATACGCGGCAGACGCTTTCCACGATCGAGATCCAGATGGCGTCCCACTTGTTCGCGATGGACGTGATGTTCGGCGCCTCTCCGCCCAGGTAGAAGGGTTCGCTGGAGTGGATGACCATGACCATGAAGCAGGCTATGATCCGTAGCCAGTCCAAAAACACGATACGATTGCCAGTTGTCTTTTCTGTTTCCATTTCAATATCCCGTTTTTTGGGTTGGAGCGAGTAGGTTTACGGGGAAAATTATACCACAATTCCGAGTCCCTGTGAGTACATCCGTACCCCGCTAATAATTCCGCCTCAATCTGACTTGATATGCGGGAGAAAAATCGGGTATAATATCGGCCACAGCCGAATCAGCAACAAGAAAGGATAAAGATGAAACTGTCTCTTGAATCGATCGCCAATGACAAACAGTCGTGGGAAAAGGCCGGCGTGAAACTGCCGTCGTTCGACATTGCCGCCATGCGCGCGCGTACCGAGTCCGAGCCAGAATGGGTGCATTTCGGCGCGGGCAACATCTTCCGCGGTTTCATTGGTTCGCTCTCGCAGCGGCTGCTGGACGAAGGGCTTTCGCAGACGGGCATCATCGCCTGCGACACGTTTGACTACGACATCATCGACCAGATCTACACCGCGCAGGACAACCTGACGCTCAACGTGCTGCTCAACCCCGACGGCACGGTGTCCAAGGAAGTGCTCGCGGGCGTCGCGAAGGGCGTCAAGGCGAACTTCGCGGACGCAGGGTCGAAGGACTACCTCAAGTCGGTGTTCCGTGCGCCGTCCCTGAAGATGCTGTCCTTCACGATCACGGAGAAGGGCTATCAGCTGCGCCAGACGAACGGCGCGTACCTTCCGGTGGTGGAGGCGGACATGAAGGAGGGCCCCGAGGCAAGCCGGCACGCGATGTCCGTGGTCGCGGCACTGCTGCTGGAGCGCTTCCGCGCCGGCAAGCTTCCGATCGCCGTCGTCTCGATGGACAACTGCTCGCACAACGGCGAGAAGCTCAAGGCGTCCGTCGTCGAGATGGCGAAGGCGTGGGTGGCGAACGGCTTCGCGCCGGCGGACTACCTCGCCTACGTGGAGGACGAGTCGGTCGTGTCGTTCCCATGGTCGATGATCGACAAGATCACGCCGCGTCCGCATCCGCGCGTTGTGGAAATGCTTGCGAAGGACGGCATCGAGGGCATGGAGCCGATCGTCACCTCGAAGAAGACGTTCATCGCCCCGTTCGTCAACGCCGAGAAGCCGCAGTACCTCGTGGTGGAGGACCGCTTCCCGAACGGACGCCCCGCGCTCGAGAAGGTCGGCGTTTACATGACGGACCGCGACACGGTGAACAAGACGGAGAAGATGAAGGTCACGACGTGCCTCAACCCGCTCCACACCGCGATGTCGATGTACGGCTGCCTCCTCGGCTACACGCTCATCTGCGAGGAGATGAAGGACGCGGACATCGTGAAGCTCGTCAAGCGCCTCGGCTACGTGGAAGGACTGCCCGTCGTGGTCGATCCGAAGATTCTCTCCCCCAAGGCGTTCATCGACGAAGTGGTGAACGAGCGCCTGCCGAACGTGTTCATGCCGGACGATCCGCGCCGTATCGCCACGGACACGTCGCAGAAGGTGGGAATCCGCTTCGGCGAGACGGTCAAGAGCTACATCGCGACCGGACGCGACCTCAATACGCTCGTCTCGCTCCCGCTCGCGCTTGCGGGCTGGATGCGCTACCTGCTCGCCGTCAACGACGCGGGCGAGCCGATGGAGGTTTCGGCGGATCCGCTCAAGGACGAACTGCAGGCAAAGCTTGCGGGAATCGCGTGGAACGATCCTGCATCCTATTCGGGACAGCTCAAGCCCATCCTCGCGAATGCTTCCATCTTCGGAACCGACCTCACCCAGACGCCGCTTGCGGACAAGGTGGAGGGCTACTTCCTCCGTCTGCTCGAAGGTCCAGGGGCGGCCCGCCGTCTGCTGCAGGCCGAGCTGGCATAGGCACGTTGCGTCCATGTCCAACTTTTCGTCAGAGCCGCTTGCCGCGCGGATGCGTCCGCGTACGCTCGAGGAAGTCGCCGGACAGGCGCACATCCTCGGGCCCGGCAAGCTGCTCCGTCGCGTGATCGAAGCGGACCGCCTCACGAACATCCTCCTCTTCGGTCCGCCCGGCTGCGGCAAGACCACGCTCGCGGAGGTGATCGCCAAGACCACGCGCCGCAACTTCGTGCGCTGTTCGGGCGTGGTCTCCAACGTCGCCGAAATCCGCAAGGTGTGCGACCGCGCCCGCAACGAGCTTGGCGGCATGGGCACGATCCTCTTCATCGACGAAATCCACCGCTTCAACAAGGCACAGCAGGACGTGCTGCTGCCCTACGTGGAGGACGGCACGGTCGTGCTGATCGGCGCGACGACGCACAACCCCTCCATGTTCGTCAACACGCCGCTCACC
>CACZAK010000242.1 GCA_902779075.1 uncultured bacterium
CCAATGAAATCGAGGCGTTTGGAATCCCGGTTTGCAACACCAGATGCTACACATGTCCATCTGACGTTGCAATAGCGCATCTGACTTTTCAATTCACAGCCGCTGGCGAATCGGCCGTCTGGGTGAACGTCCCGGAGCTCACCGCCTCGACCGTCGTCACTGCCTACTGGGGCGCGAAGAACGCCGCCTTTCTGCCCCTCGTAAATCCCGCCGACACATGGCCCGACTTCATTGCCGTCTATCACCTCGGCGAGGGCGACGCGACCGCCCGCGACTCCTCCGCGAACGGCTACGACGCTGTGAACGCGGCCGCCGTGTCTCTTGGGACCAACGCCAAAATCGGCGGTTGCGCGAGCATTGCCGGAATCTATGCGACAAGCGTCACGAGTTTCATAGACCCATCTGCCGCAAAGCCGCTTACCAGCATTTCCCGCGTCACCGTCTCCGGCTGGATCGCGGTGGACAAAATGACTGGCACCAAGGACGGCTCCAGCATGTTTCTCGTGAATAAATACACGGGATGGGGTGACAACAAGGGGGGCTGGGTCTGCAGGTATCTGCAGGGATACCCCTGTTGGGGATTGATCATCAACAATTATGGCGGCTCGACCTTCATCAACTGGAATTCCGATGTGTCTGCCACCCAAGGAAACTGGTTGTATATGACATGCACGATTGATGGCTCTAAGGCCACCAAGTATCTCAACGGGGCGACGTTCGAGGATCACTTCAGCGGCGCGGGCGGGTCGGCGCAATACGGGGGAAATCCGGCGACATTGCCACATGGCATCTCGCCTGATTCCGGGACGTTTAAATTCGGCGCCTCGAACGTCGAGGGACGGATGGACGAGTTGCGTGTCCGCGACGGAGTGGCTTCCGCCGAGTGGATCGCCGCCGACTACGCGCAGCAGTTCGTGGACGACTTCTTGTCATACGTCGAGGTTGCCGACGAGACATTCACCGTCTTGCCTATCCCCGACCAGACTGTTTCGTCCATCGAGGAACTCCTCGCCGGCGTCACGCCGTCTGTGACCGTCTCGAACATCACGGATGGGGTAGAACTCGTTCCAGACACCGAATACACCGTGACCTACACTGGAAACAAGTCCATCGGCGTCGCCTATGCGGTAGTTGCCGGACGCGGCGAATACGCCGCCTACACGAACAACGCCCAGTTTGTCATTGGCGGCATCGACACCTACTACATCGTCGGCGGCGCCAGTTCCGACCCGAACAATCATTCTTCCATCTCGGGCGAAAGTTCGTCAATCGGCTGGTCCACGACGAAGGGCGGCTCCAAATCCGTAGATGGTATCACTGTCAACAACGCCTTATACTCAGTTTGGACGGATCGCAGCATCCGCACGCCGAACAAGACCTACGCAACGCCATCGACGTCGGCTATCGTCGTCGAGCCGTCGTGCGAATGGACGCTCGGCGACACGATGAAGAACCACACGCTCACGCTCAGCAACCTCGTCATCCGCTCTGGCGGCAGGTTGACCGTCGATCCTTTGGATGATGGCAACGCGACCTACAGAAACACCTACGCCGGCAACTGGACGATGGATGAGGGCTCTACCGCAGGCATTTTCGCGTCGAAGGAGAGCAATGGCTCGGCCAGGGCGTTCACCCTCTCGGCGACCGTCACGGGGCGCGGCGCAATCCACATGCCGGCGACGGCCACAGGCATGGCGGCCGACGGCGCCCTCGCGAACAGGATCACCGGAGACATCAGCGGCTTCACCGGCGACATCGGGACGTGGAACGGCTACAACGCCGTCTCGCTCGAACTCGTGAACGCCGCCTCGCTCCCCGGCGACCCTGCGCCAGAGGAAATCGCCTATGTCGTCGTCACGAACTCTGCGACACTGAAGGTGGACAACGACTGGGTTTCCCCGACGAACCGTATCTGGATCTTCGGCGACGCGGGAACGCCCACGATTGAAGTCCCGTCGGGCGTTACGCTCGAGGTCGCCGGCGATCTCGTCGGCTCCGTTGGCTTTGTCAAGAAGGGCGCTGGCACGCTCGTCCTGCGCGGCGCTTCGCCCGACTTCTCGGGCGAGATTACGATTTCGGCCGGAACGGTGCGGCTCGCCGGCAAGGCGGCATTGCTCAGCACGTCGGCGAGCGTGACCTTTGCCGAGGTCGGCGGCACATACGAGGTCGCGGCACTTTTCGTCTCGCCAGTTCCAGTGCAGGTGGTTGGTTCCCTTGACGCCCTTGCAGCCGGAATCAGACCGACGATGGTCGTCTCGAACCTCGAGGCAGGCGTGGAGCTCACGCTTGACACCGACTACACCGTTGTCTACTCGAACAACACCGCCTCCGGCATCGCCACTGTCACGGTCATTGGCGCGGGCACCTATGAGGGCATGGAGAAAAGCGTTGACTTCGTCATCCACGCGGTCAAGGAGATCGGCGCGAGCTACGACCTGTCCGACGACGAGGACTGGACGGGCTTCGAGTCCTTCACGGTCGACTCTGGCGTCGTCATCGACCTCAAGGGCCACAACCTGACGATCTCCGGCCTCAACGGCTCTGGCACAATCACCGACTCCGTTGGCGGCGGCGAACTCCACTACGCCGTCCCCGCCGCCTTCGCGAGCGGCTACGAGGCGACGATTACCGACGTTTCGCTCACGGGCAAGCTCACACTGGTAAAGGAAGGCCCCGGCAAGCTCACGGCGATCAAGTCGCAGACCTTCACCGGCGGCACCGTGATCGACGCCGGACTCCTCGTTTACGGCGGCAGCAACGCCGGCATTGACCAGACACACCCGTTTGGCCAGCGTTCCGGCACGCAGCAGGGACCGGTTACGATAAATGCCGGCGGCGTCCTCGATCCCCGCGGGTCTGGCGGCTGGGGATATCACGACCTTATCCTCAATGGTGGCACCGTCTCCAATACCGCTTCCGCTCGCATTGCGTTGAACTACGGCATCTTCAACCCGCATCTCACCGTTGCGGCCGATTCGACATTCGTGACATTGTATGACTACGGGTGGGCCATCGGCGCACTTGGCGGCCACACGATTTCCATCGACATCGCCATCAACAAGTCGCTCTTCATCCAGAGCACCGCATCGTCGGAGGCGTCATCGGGGCGGCTGAAAGTCTTGAACGGCGGCTGGCTACGCACGATCTCCAATTGCGCGGGGAACTTCTCGACCATAGACTTGGACTGCAACGCCGCGCTCTACCTCGATGGCACGCCGAGCAATTTCCATGACTACACGCCGCGCTACGAGGGCAATTCGAGGGCGGGAAGCTCCGCGTTGGGACTTTACGGAACCTTCACGCCGGTGAACGAATACTTCTTCGCCCCCACGATGCAGGACGGCTCCGCCATCGACCTTTCGGCCCAGACCGGCGCGTGGAATTCCAAGAGCTCCTCCAGCGGCACTCCCTCGACCCATTTCGCGGAAGGCGCGTCCGTTGCCATCCTCCTCGGTGGGCGGACGCCGGCCATCGGCGAGAAGATCGTCACGTGGACGGCGGCAACGAAGCCCGCGGACTCCGTCTCGCTTACGAACGCCACCTACGTCCTCCGCGCCGAGGATGACGGCCTCTATGTCGATTCGCTCCGCACCTTCGCGGCGAACGACCTCCCCGACATCGGCGAGGCCAAGCTCGCCTCCGACCTCGCGGCAGCCATCGAGTCGTCGCTCGTGATGACCGACATCGTGACGGGCGAGACGCTCGCCCTCGGCACGGACTACACGTATTCGTTCTCGGTCAGCGGCAACCGCTGCACGGTGACGGTCACGGGTCTTGGCGGTCACGACGGCGCTACGGTCGTGCGCACGTTCGACATCGGGCGCATCTCCCTCCGCCAGTCGGCCTTCGGCTACTCGATGGAGATACGGCCGACGGACGGAAAGCTGACGACGACACTCACCAACTTCCCCGTGCTCGTGCGCCTCTCGGCGGACATCCCGCGCTTCTCCTACGGGAAATGCAAGGCCGACGAGCTCCGCTTCGCCCTCCCCGACGGGACGCTCCTCTCGCACGAGATCGACTGGTGGAACGAGAACGGCGAATCGACCGTCTGGGTCAACGTCCCCGAACTCACGTCCAACACCGTCTTCACCGCCTACTGGGGAGTTGCAGCCGGACGCGAGGCGCTAAGGACCGCCGACGAAACCTGGCCCGAATACGTCGGCGTCTGGCACTTCTCGGAGGCAGACGGAATCGCACACGACTCGTCGGTGAACGGCTACGACTCCATCGACAATGGCGGCGGGACGCTTTCGAACCTTAACGCCAAGGTCGGCCTCGCCCGCAATGCGAACATGACCCCCATGATTACCTCGGTCACGAAGCTTGACAGCACCTCTGCAGTTAAGCCGATGACCACGATGAGCAAGTTCTCCGTCTCCGGCTGGATGTATTCGAATGTGGACGTCGCCACGGCTAGCAAGAAATACCCCCAGCAGATTCGCAACAAGGACGGCTGGAATGAAAGTACCGGCTGGTACACGGGCATCGAGGGGACGTCGGACAAGTTCTGCGGCAACGGCTCCGGCAGAACGCGGACGATCATCACGCTCCCGGCCTCCATCTACACCAACTGGGTGTACATCACCACCATCTTCAACGACACGTCGTGCAGCGTGTACGCGAACGGTGCCTTTGTGACGAACACCCCGATCAACACGGTCAAGGCGAGCACCACCTACCCGCTGCGCTTCGCGACGGACTTCAACGGCATCATGGACGAATACCGCATCCACGACCGCCTCGAAGACGACGCCTACATCGCCGCCGACTACGCGACGCAGACCGATTCCGACTTCCTAACCTTCGGCGAGATACAAAGCCACGGCGGCTTCTACATCCTCGTCAGGTAGTTCCGCTGGGGACAGACCCCACAAAACCCTTTATTTTCAGGGGTTTGGCGGGTCCTGTCCCCAATAAGTTTCAAGACAACGCAGGATTACACCTTCGACGTCACGACCAGAGGTGTCTTCGTGCCAAAAATCTACATGCATAGTTGACTGCTACGGGGTGGATGCTGTATAATATCGCAACCGTGGTTACAGTAACCGTGGTTGCTAAAGAAAGGATTATGGCATGAAGTTCTTCGACAGGGCGGCGGAATTGTCCGACCTTAAGGAGATTCGCCGGCGCAGCGAACGAGTTGCACAGTTTACCGTGGTGACGGGACGCAGGAGGGTCGGCAAGACATCGCTTGTTGTAAAGTCGCTCGAGAACGAGACGTATGTATACCTTTTCGTCGAGAGGAAGAGCGAAAAGGATCTCTGCGAGACGTTCGTCCGGGAGATCAACGAAAAGCTTGGCGACGTCATGCTTGGAACGCCTGAGCGGTTCGAAGACGTTTTCGGCGCGTTGATGAAACTCGCTGCGAATCGCCATCTCAATGTCGTGATTGACGAGTTCCAGGAGTTCCGAAAGGTAAACCCGGGCGTGTTCTCGTCGATGCAGAAACTGTGGGACGTCCACAAGGACAAGGCGCGAATAAATCTAATCGTCACCGGCAGCGTGAACACCTTGATGGTTCGGCTTTTCCGTAGCCGCCGCGCGGCACTCTATGGCAGGGAGACGGCGTTCATGGTCGTCGAGCCGTTCACCACCGATGTTCTGAAGGAGATCATGGCGTGTTACAACCCCGGCTACAAGGCCGAAGACCTTCTCGCGCTGTGGACTTTCACAGGGGGCGTGGCGAAGTACGTGGAGCTGCTGATCGACTCAAAGAGCTGGACGCGCGAGACCATGATAAGGGAGATTGTCCGCGCAAATTCGCTTTTCCTGGGCGAAGGTCGCGCCGTGCTTGTTGAGGAGTTCGACAAGGAATATGGCGTGTACTTCTCGATCCTCTGCGCCATCGCCCGCGGCAAGACCTCTCGCAACGAGATCGAACAGACGGTCGGCCGACAAGTCGGCGGGTATCTCGCTCGTCTTGAAAACGACTATGCACTTATCCGCAGGCACCAGCCCCTTTTTGCCAAGACCGCCGCGAAGACCGCAAGGTACGAGCTGAACGACAGGTTTCTCGTTTTCTGGTTCAGGTTCATGTACCGATACAGCTATATACTTGAACTCAAGGGCTACGAGCAGCTGCGGGAAATCGTGAGGCGCGACTATCCAGTATTGAGCGGTATTGCGTTGGAGGAGTATTTCAGGCGCAAGTTCGCCGAATCCGGCAAATGGACGCGCATTGGCGCGTGGTGGGATCGAAAGGGGGAGAACGAGCTTGACATGCTTGCGGAAAACGAATTGACCGGCGCCATTGCCGTCTGCGAAGTCAAGCGCCAGACTGGGAAGATTGACCTTGATGCCGTGGCCGACAAGTTTGCGGCATTTCAGCGGGCTACAGGCAAGTGGAAAAAGGCAGTGCCGAAGTTCATTGCGTTGTCGCTCCCTGCACTATTCCCCAAATCTGAGACACGTTGAATAGGCTATTGTGGCTGTCTCCTTTCGCGAGAAGGAAGGAGACAGCAATGGATGAAGGGAACGGGAT
>CACZAK010000243.1 GCA_902779075.1 uncultured bacterium
GGTCTGGGCGAAGAGGTTGGCCATGAGCTTGTCGTGGTGGTCGCCGATCGGGTTGTGCGTCTTGCAGAAGCCGATGAAGTCGGCGGGGATGAGGTGCGTCCCCTGGTGGATGAGCTGGTAGAAGCTGTGCTGTCCGTTCGTGCCGGGCTCGCCCCACTCGATCGGGCCGGTGGAGTAGGTGACGGGCTGGCCGTCCTTCGTCACGGACTTGCCGTTCGACTCCATGTCCATCTGCTGGAGATACGCGGGGAAGCGGCTGAGGTACTGGTCGTAGGGCAGCACGGCGTAGCTTTCGGCGCCGTAGGCGTTCGAGTAGAGGATGCCGAGGAGCGCGAGCACCACGGGCATGTTCTTCTCGAGGCGGGCCGTGCGGAAGTGCTTATCCATCTTCCAGTAGCCCTTGAGCATCTTGCCGAAGTTCTTCGGGCCGATGGAGATCATGAGCGAAAGGCCGATGGCGCTCGGGAGCGAGTAGCGTCCGCCCACCCAGTCCCAAAACGCGAACATGTTCGCGGGGTCGATGCCGAACTTGACGACTTCCGCCTCGTTGGTGGAGAGCGCCACGAAGTGCTTCGCCACGGCTGCGGCGTCGCCGAGCTTCTTCACGAGCCACTCGCGCGCGCTGAGGGCGTTCGTCATCGTCTCCTGCGTGGTGAACGTCTTGGAGGCGACGATGAATAGCGTCTGGTCGGCCTTGATCTCGCGGAGCGTCTCGGCGAGGTGGGTGGAGTCCACGTTCGAGACGAAGTAGTTCCTGATCGAGCGCTTGGAGTACGGGGCGAGGGCGAGCGTGGCCATCACGGGACCGAGGTCGCTGCCGCCGATGCCGATGTTGACGACGTACTTGATGCGCTTGCCGGTGAAGCCGCGATGTGCGCCGGAGCGGACGGCGTCCGCGAACGCGCCCATCTTCGCGAGCACGGCGCGCACGTCGGGCATCACGTCCTTCCCGTCCACGAACACCTGCGCGGCGGGGTCGCAGTTGCGGAGCGCGGTGTGCAGCACGGCGCGGTTCTCGGTGCGGTTGATCTTCGCGCCCGTGAACATCTTCTCGATCTCCTCGGAGAGGTTCGCGGCCTTCGCGAGACCGAAGAGCGCCTTCATCACGGCCGCGTCAATGCGGTTCTTCGAGTAGTCGAGCGTCCAGCCCGCCGCGCTCAGCGTGTACTTGGCCGCGCGGTCCGGATCGGCCGCGAACAGCTGCTTGATTGTCGTCGTCTTCGAGGCCGCCACGGCGTCCTCGACCTTTTTCCAGGCTTCCTGATTCATCTTCTGCTTCTACCTTTCAGTTGCGAAATTAGGTGTGTATTTTACCACGGCCCCCCGCCCGAAAACAAGTCCAAAGCCTATTTCTCCGGACGCGCACGCGCGCGGGCGCGTCGGGTGATTTCGTCCCAGGAGTCCTTCGTGCTCCAGAAGAGCTCGGACTGGCAGAACGTCGCGAAGCTGTACGGCGGGTTGTATTCCGCCACGGCGCTGTACTCCTTCGGCTGGTGCTTGCCTTCGCGGACATGCTTCACGAAGTCGTACGCAAATTTGCCGTTCTTGATCCAATACTCGTCGATCTGCACATGACGCGGCAGCGTGAGCGCGCGGTCGCGCTCGATCAGCTGCTCGCTGGCGCAGCCGAGCAGGAACGGACCCGCGAGCGGACGCCTGAAGTGGCTCCAGTCGATGCGGAGCTGCGCCTTCCAGCAGAAGCCGACGGTCGGAGTGAGCGCGAGAATCTTGTCGCAGTAGCTGATCATCTTCGGCGAGAGGCCCGTATCGTGGAACGGGAACGCGCCGCAGTCCTCCCAGAGGATCTCCAGGGACGGGTCGGTTCTCGCGATCGCCTCCGTCGCGCCCTTCTTGTGGATGGACGAGGCGTGGAGGCCGAAGATGATGTCCGTATCCGGCGACTCGGAGTGTATCTTCTTCGCCGTCTTGTTCACGAGCTCCGTCACGATGTCGGCGATCAGGCGCCCGCCCATCTCCTGCTGGCTCGTCTCGGTGAAGCTCTGGAAGTAGATGCCGTCGCCGCCCATCGGCTTCCAGATGCGCCGCCATTCGTCCACGATGGAGTCGGAGAGCGCGTCGAGCTTGCTGAGGTCGTTGAACGGGATTCCCCAGCCCCAGTGGAATCCCCAGTAAACCTCGATGCCCCAGCTGTGGGCGCATTCGACGACCTGCTTCGCGTTCACGATCTGGCGGTCATTCCAGATGATCGCGCGGTTGAAGCGGGCACGCGCCATTTCGCGGAACGACGCGTTGTAGTCGTTGATGACGTGTCCCCACATCCAGCCGCTCCTCACAGGTGTCTCGGGCGCGGTGGCGTATTCGTAGGTTGGAATCTTCTCGCTCCTGAAGAACGTGCCGGGGTAGCAGCAGTGAGCATTCTTTAGCCGCGCCTCGAGGTCGGGAACGACCACGTCGAGGAAGTCGAATGTTCCCCAGAGTACGGCGGAAGGATTGTCGCCGGCTATGATCACGATATTGCGTCCGTTCTTGCGCATCGTCTTGATGAGATACCCGCCGGCGGGGACCTTCTTCTCGCCGAGGAGCGCCCGCAGCGTCGCGTTCTTCTCCGGCACGCCGATCACGAACGCGTCCCGCTTCGTATCGACGACCTCGCCGCCGTCCTTTTCAAGCGGCAGCACGAACGGCGTAGCGAAGTGCGCCTCGCGCAGGAAATACGTCCCCGCGCGCTTGGTGAGCAATTCTAGGGCCCGCCCTTCCGGACCTTCCGCCGACGAGTAGATCACCTTCCACGTGCCGCCGCGCATCGTCTCGGGGAACTTCCCGCCCAAGGACGGCGCAGCCGTCGTGTCGAGCGAATGCGTGACCGTCTGCGAAACGGCATCTGCCTGCGCGGCCGCCAGTCCTGCGGCTGCGGAAATCACCACGGCCATCGCCGTCTTGAACTTTTTGCTTACCTGTACCATTTTCTTTTCCTTGTTTTTGATTTGAGAAATCATGCCTTGCTTTCACTCACTTGCCCGCGTCGAGTACGACGTACGCCATGCGGAAGCTGTACCCTGCGCCGCTCTTGGTGAACGCAGAGCTCCGAATGTCGGAAGACAATCGCGCCGGATCGGTGGGGTAGATGTTCTCCCCGCGCACGTACCAGCGGTCGGACGATCCTTTGCCCGGCGTAAACACGTCGGACGGTTCGCTCTCGCCCACATACGTTCTGCACCACTGCCAGTCGTTGCCGACCATGTCGTAAAGTCCCCAGGCGTTGGGCTTCCTCGTGCCGGGGGGATCAGCATACTGCGAGTCGGTGTGGCGGCCTGAAATCCCATAGACCGCGTATTGCGGTGCAAGCGACGCATCGTTTCCCCAGAAATACGTGGTCGTCGATCCGGCGCGGCAGGCGATCTCGTGCATCAGTTCGGTAGGGATGTCGAAGTTCATGCCCGTCTTCGCGTTAATCAACTCAAGCGGACGCCACTTCTTCGCGTTGATTGCGGCGTCGGCGTTGGGATACGTTGCGATCTTCCCCGACGGAACCGTATTTCCGCGAATGTCACGAGGCGTCCACCGGCGGGATTGCAGACTGAAATCCGACCATGGAGTGGCGTCCTGTCCGTTCTTCCGTTTGATCACGTGTCCGTAGTGCGCCGTCGTCCAGCAGAAGATTCCGATGTAGTAGTCCTTGTCGGTCGTCCAGCTCTTGAATGTTCTGGTTCCCCGCTTTGCCTTGTAGGTGCCTTTGGAAACCTTGCGCAGAACGTAATGCGTCGTCTTGTACTTGTCGGCGTTGTAGCGCGCGTTTGACATCTGCTGTCCCGTGAAAGAGGCGAACTTCGCGTTCGGCACGAAAAGCCCTTCGTAGGAGACTGCGCCGGTCACGAGATCGACGATCATGTAGTCGTCGCCGGACGGGACTGGGTCGGAGAGGAACAGCTCCGCAGACGTCTTGCAGTCATCGCATTTCACGCCCTGGGGAGGATTCGCCCACGTGACGGTGTGCTGCCCAGGGCTGGAAATGCCGTCGTAGGCGATGTACTCGACACCGTTGACGACGCTCTTGATGCGAACCCTGCCCACGCGGGTACCGAAACAGGCGTCGCTGTCGGTCACGGTGAACTTGATTTCGACCTTGTTGCTCCACGGCCAGTGCTGCTGCACGCCGTCGATGGAAATGCTTGCGGCGTTAACCATCATCGGCAGCACCGCACTTGCCGCAACCGCCGTAACTACTATCAGTTTGTTCATGTTGTCGTCTTCCTTTTGTCTGCAAAAACACAGACTATATTTTATCCCATCTTGCCGTTTTGTCAATTATGAAGTGCTGATCATCGCCATATACGTGCTGACCACGCCTATCCACCACAGCACCTTCTTGCCACCTTCAGCCAATCGCCGTCGGCCTTTATCACGATATGTGATATGGCGAGCATAGAGGTATGAAATTACCTTTGCGCAGAAGTAACAGCTTGTTTGTCGCGGGCGATTTGTTCCTGTAGCTCGGCGATGGAGGCGAAGGTGCGTTCGGGGCGGATGAATGCCGTGAAAGCCACACGCAACGTGGCGGGGGGTGGTTCAGGGGGCGGGGTGAGCAGATGCACCTCGAGCACGGGTTCCGGCCAGGCGCGGTCGCCCATCGTGGGTGCAACGCCCCAGTTGGCGAGGCCGCGACCGAGCGGCGTGTCGACGGCATAGACGCCGCGTGCGAGCGGGAGCTCGCCAAGCGCGGGAGCGACGTTGAGCGTGGGGAATCCTAGTTGGCGTCCTGCGCCCTTCCCAGGGACGATGCGCCCGGAGGCGGCGTAGGGACGACCGAGCATCGCCGCCGCCGCCGACACGTCCCCTTCGCCCAGCGCCGCACGGATGCGTGTGGAGGAGACGGGCTCATTGCGCCAAGTCGCAAACGGCACCTCGGTCACGCGGAAACCGAGGGCGCGCAGGGTCTCCGCCGTGCCAAAGCCGCCTGCGCCGAACGTCCAGTTGGGTCCGCAGAAGACGGTATCAAGATCCGGGAATTCGCGGCGGAGGGATTCGGCGAACGCTTCCGGCGTCTGGGCGGCGAGCGCGGGGGTGAAATCACGCGCAATGACGCGGCCCACGCCGAGCGCGGAGATGGCGGCGAGGCGTTCCTCGGCCGTCATCAGGAGACGCGGCGCGAGGTCGGGCGCGTAGACGGTCGCGGGATGGTTCGTAAAGGTGAGGGCGGCGTCGGCGTGCGCGAGGATGCGCTGGTGTCCGAGGTGGACGCCGTCGAAAAAGCCGACGGCAAGGTTCATTGCGCGTACACTCCGCCGGGACGGACCACGCGTTCGCGGAAGCCGACGGCGTCGAGCTTGAGGAGGTCCATGAACGAGATGGCGTCCGCTACGTCGAACGGACCACACTTCACACGCCGGAGCGATTCCAGACACGCCCCGCACCCGAGCGCCGCGCCGATGTCATGCGCAAGCGCGCGCACGCACACGCCCTTCGTGCAGAAGAGGTCGAATGTGACGAGCGGCGGGGCAAATGCGGTGACGGCGAGCCGGTACACGTGCACGAGGCGCGCCGTGCGTTCGTCGGCAGGCGTCTCGACAATGTCGTAGCCGGGATGGCCCGTCATCTTGATCGTGCTGAACGCGGGCGGCGTCTGGAAGATGTCGCCGCGGAACTCCGGCAGGGCCGCGTCGAGAGACTCGCGCGTGACACCGTCGAACGGGGATTCTGAGAGCGTGCGGCCCTCGCGGTCCTGCGTGTCCGTGACGCGTCCGAGGCGGATCGTGGCCGTGAAGGCGCGGTCGCGGCCCATGAGGTCGGACGCGAAGCGCGTGCCGTCGCCCACGAGCAGGATGAAGAGTCCGGTGGCGTTCGGCTCGAGGGTGCCGCCGTGTCCGGTCTTCACGAGGTTGAAATGCTGCTTCACGACCTTCACCACGTCGTGGGAGGCCATGTTCGCAGGCTTGTCCACAAGCACGGCGCCGTCGAGCTCGGCGAGCATCGCGATGGAATCAAGCTTGGCCATTCGCCTCCAGCTGGTTGATGATGGCGAGCGTCTCGTCGCCCTTCTCCAGCGAATGGTCGAGGGCGAAGCGCAGCTGCGGAGTGAACTTCAGGCGTACCTCGCGGTTGACGACCTGCTGGAACTCGCGTTCGTGGTGGACGAGATGTCCGAGCGCGCGCTTCTGGAGCGCCTCGTCGCCGAACACGCTCACGCGCACGGTCGCGTTCCGCAGGTCCTTGCCGCAGGTCACGCCCGTCACGGTGATCAGTCCGGGGCTCACGTCGTCCGTCTGCATCACGCGGAACACGGCCTCGCCGATCACGCGCTTCAGCAGCGCGTTGACGCGCTCTAGGCGATTGACGGGCATCAGAGGGACCTCGGCAGCTCTTCCATGGCGAAGCACTCGATCGTGTCGCCCTCGGCGAAGGCCTCGAAGCCGGCGAAGCACACGCCGCACTCCTGCTGGCCGGTGACTTCCTTGACCTCGTCCTTGAAGTGGCGCAGCGTCTGGAGCTTGCCCTCCCACACCTTCTCCTTG
>CACZAK010000244.1 GCA_902779075.1 uncultured bacterium
GCTCAACTTCGTCTTCACTGAGAGCCTAACCGAATCCAACCGCGTCTATACGGTAACTGTCGAACCATACGACCCCGGCGGTGTACTGACGTGGGAGGGCGGCGGAATGCGTTCGGGAGCGTCGTCTGGATGTGGTTGTGGATGCCTAAGTTGTGTTGGATTCTCCATCGGGTTCAATTGTTCTGCCATCTGTACATGCCATGGGGAATGTAAGGCAGTAGGGCGCTACGCATTTGAGACCGCACTTTTCGCAGTAACGGGCGGCGAGTGCCGGTGTGGCTTCGACGATCCGCCACCCGACAGTCCGTCGAGTTCGCACGAGCCAAACGACCCTCCGTCGCTGACGATCACTTTCAGCAAGCCAGCCGTAATCTTCGAGGATTCCTTCCTTGAGAAGCCTGGAGTGACGATGCCGCGGCGCTCCACGCGCGTGCGGCTGACGATTGACGCATACGGTGGATCGGGAGGCGGAACGTTCTCGGTAACGGGCGTGAAAATGTCCAAGCTTTTCGCCATCGGCGGAAACGTGGTACTGCCATACGGCGACGAACTTCCACCCGGCGGGTCATGCCACGCCACGGGAGTGTACGAGGGAGCGGAAGGGAGTGACGAGCTGAACGACGTAGAGGTACAGGGGAGCCTCGTCCCCAGATACTACCCGTACATCGCTTGTACCTCGACTGGCACGCTCACCGCAGTGAAGGTGGCGCTGACGGCCGAGTTCACCGCACGCGACAATCCCTGCCAGACCCGCCACACGTACGGCGTGGGTGAGAGGGTACATTTCGACGCGACGCCCGCGCTTTCCGCAGTAGAGTACAGGGTCGTAAAATCTGATAAGGGCAACTCTTCTGTTTATGAGACTTTTGAGAACGAATTTACGGTAGACGCCTCCGTGCGACGCACCTACACGTGTCCAATGGTTTCACTCTCCCCAGATGTAACCGTTTCACTTGCAGGATGCCAGTATCAGCCAAACTTGAATATCGTTGAACCTAGTCATGTGTTCACCCAGTCTGCCAAATTTGACGGGGTATGTTGGCCCGTGGGGGAATGTGGTGAGGCTGGCCTGCAGACTGTGAATTACATTGCGCCGTTTCATGTCTCATTCGAGGGGATTGCCGTTTCTGAAATCCCATGCTATGAGGCAATTCCGCCTACTGGTTATTTTACCAACCTGACAACTCATTTGACACATGGTATTTATGAAGATGCAGGAACGGCATTCTGGATCAAGACGAATAATTACTGGACAGTTGATAATGCTTTTACAACGTCGTTCATTCCGAATTGGTCGCATGGAACGCTCTATTGGAAAATCCCAATTGGGTGGCATCGCAAGGACCCGACAGCCAATAAGTTGCAATCAATACTTAATCCCGACTATGAAGAAAACGGAAATGCCAATACGCGGCCACTTCTTATCGGTGGTCGCACAGATGCCTATTTGCAAAGGCGGACCATTCAGGAAGACGGGACGTTTATCACAGAGAAGTTTGGTTTTTGGATTTCACGGACCCGTTGGTGTCATATAAAGCTCGGCCGCTATGGCGAAGAAGGAGAGACGATACAATGGTTTCATCATTCACAATGAGAAAAAAGCTGATGGTCGCCATTGGCGCCTTATGCGCAACCTTGTTGATTGTTTGGGCGGTACGTATGTTTTTCCGCTCTGCCGCGCACCCTCCTTGCCCAAGGGAAAATATGCCCGAAGTGGAGTGTGACGAAATCCCCGGGCATCCAACTCCGAAGGTATGGAGCCAGTACCCCATAAGACTACTGAGTAAGGAAGAGTATGCTAAGCTGAATACGCTCTTCACCCAACTGACAGATGCCTACACGAACGGATACTACGATGTTGTCGCCCGACAGATAGACACAGTACCAGACTTGATTTACTCAGCGCCAGGGCAGTCATTTCGGCGTATCGTATCCCCGCTTCAGTCCGAGTTTGAGGCCGGTTTTCTGTCATCGTCGGCCTTACTAAAGGAATTTGAAGATGCTACGGCTTTGTCACGGTTCTTGAATGCAAATTTCAAGATTGCACGGCGTCTTGGAGGCATTGATGTCATAAGATGCGGCTGGGGGAAATTGGCAAAGAGAATCGAGCCTGAAGTTCTTCTGCAGTTGAAAAGATATCGTGAGAAGTTCCGAACGGAGGGGAATGAGCGCCTAGTTCAGGTCGTGGATCGTTTCACGGATGAATGGTGTCGGCATATTGAATCGGAGGACGGATGCACGCGTCAATACATGTGGCGCGTAGTTGACTCATATTTGATTTCAAGAAAAAGAATCGTGCGGCAGCACGGGGTCGACATGTGGATTTCTCGCGAACAAATATTCAGGATTGTACGTCCTGAGGCTGACCAACTCATCGAGGCAGGTTACACGCCCAAATGGATGGACGAATTCTGCGATGAGGACTACTTGGTACTGAAAGCTATTTATCGTGACATTGAAAATGCCTACACTAACAACCTGACGAGGGCGTTACACCAGTCCATTTCGCGCGTATCAAGTCATCTTGGGCGCGATTACGGCAGGCCTTTCCTTGATTTGGACAAAGCTCTAATGAGCCTTTTCAAGAAAAGCTTCGTTGAACATCGAGACCTCAGGTGTTTTGAAACCTTGGAGGAGTTTGAGCGTTTTGCCTCGGTTAATGTTGAAACGGCACATTTCCTGTGCAGCTGCGAATTTCATTACGGTGCCGACGCAACATTCTGGATGCGCGACCTTGAAAGCTTGACCTTCCAGGTAATAAGGGATTACGTGGATAGATTTCATCGTGAAGGGAAGCGGGAGTTCGAGATGTCTGCGCAAAAGCACTTGGAAGCCTGGATTGCCCATATTGAGTCACGACAGTCATTTTCATATAAAATGGCCAGTTACTGGTGGTCGTTTTCCCCCGCTCGCGCGCACGATGTCCATTTTGGAATAGATTATCTCATCGAACTCGGCTACACGCCAAAGTGGCTCGACGAGTTCAAGTGAACGACAACAATGCATCGCTCTGTCTCTAGGACTTGCTCTCGCCCTAGAACTCCGCGCGATGGCTGTGGCAGTAGTCGTAAAGCGCCTCGGGTGACGGATAGCCGCCGTTGACGTCCCGCCACACCGCGCGACACGCGCGGAGAATCGACATTTTCTTGCCGCTGGCGCGCGCCTCGCGCACGAGCTTGCGCACGGCGGCGATCTGGTTGCTGCGCTCGCCCGTGGGCACGCGCCGATTGTCCGCCTTGCTCTCGCGCGCGGTGTGGGCGTCCTCGATGATCTCGCGCTTGGCCTTGCGCACGGTCCGCTTCACTTCCTCAACAGCTCTCTGAAGATCGTCTACCGTCACGGCTGCATGGTGGGGCGAGGCGTCCCGCCGAGCCGCAGGGTAGGGCGGTCGCCCCGCGACCGCCGCCCCGGACGCGACCGGCTCCCGCACTATCGGCGGAACGCGGCCATGGAAATCCCTGAACGGCTTCAACTCCAAATACAACGACCTGTACTCCAGGTACATGAAATCGGGAACGACGACGTATGCCAGACGGCCAATCATCTGACGGTCGAGCGAGACAAGGGCGATCGTCGCGTCGTGGATGCGGCGGACCATGTCCTCGGCCTGTGCGGTCGCGGCGGCGTAGAACATCATGAGCGCGGCCGTCTAACTGGGAAAGCCGCCTTCCAGGCGGCACGTTCCCGCCGCGCCCCAATTGAAAACTGGCAACATTGGGAGTGGCAACAATTCCACATTGGCAACATTCCCGCTCCCCCAACGGCGGGGATTTTGCTATACTACTCGCATCGGAAAAGCAGGAGAAAAAGCAGGCATAGACTGAAACAGACACAGACCCGTCGCGGCACCTTGCGCGGCAGGTCGTTCCGGTGAAGAGATCATGTAAATCTTGATAGGTTTCATTTAGGATGAAGAGCGAAGAGATAAAGAGACTTGCCGTGAAGAGCGAGAATGCCGCCGTCGAGTTCAAGAGGGTGCGGGGGGGGGGCGCCGACTTCTGGCCGTCGTACAGCTCGTTCGCCAACACGGACGGCGGCGTCATCATCCTCGGCGTCCGGGAGAAGGAAGTCAAGCGTGAGATTGAAGCGCTGGCTGCGGAAGTTTATGTCGGCGAAAGGCGGTTCAGTTTTGCCGGCGATAAACTTCCTTTTAAGTGCTGTTAAACTTCCGCAGAATATTGCAGTCATACGCGGCTCATGGATACCTGCCGTACCGGGCAGGACGTGTTCATCCTCGGATTGCGCCAGTTCGGGCATCTGAAACTGGCAGAAAAAGCCGAGGCCGAACAAAAGTCATCTGAAAGACAAGGAACGAAATGATGTGCTATACTACCCGCATTGGAAAAGCAGGCATAGACTGAAACAACCATAGACTCGTCGCGGTACCTTGCGCGGCAGGTCGTTCCGGTAGCGGCGCGCGCCGCGAGGAACAAGCCCTGGATGGGCAACCTATCCTGGGCAATGTAGTGAAATTAGTTGCAGAACCTCCTTTCTGCGCGAGTTGTATTGCGATCGCCAATACAATCTGTTATAATTTTAGTCGCCAAACGGAGAATAAGACAATGACAAAGACCGCAAATCTCTATGCGAGGATAGAACCGGAACTTAAAAACGAGGCCGAGTCGATTCTCAGCGGACTCGGGGTTCCCGTCTCGAACGCCATCAACATGTTCTATCGGCAGATAGTGATTAACCGCGGCCTGCCTTTCGCCGTACAGTATCCGTCCCGTTCGCTCATGAATGCCGCCACTTTGACGGATGCCCAGCTCGATGCGGAAGTCGCCAGAGGTTTTGACGACATAGCGGCAGGGCGCAAACGTTCCCTTGCGCAAGCACGCGCGGATCTTGCGCAGGAGTTTGGGTTGTGAGCTGGAACATCGAGATCGCAGATGCCGCATATCAGGATCTGCGTGACATCTACGCCTATATTGCGTTTGAACTGAGGTCTCCAGACGACGCCAGGAACGTACTTCGCCGGATTCTTTCCGAAATTGCCACCCTTGACGAAATGCCAAGCAGATTTCGTCCCTATCCGCGCGAACCGCTTGCTTCACAAGGTGTTCGCGTGATGGACGTCGGAAACTACTGTGTCTATTACATCGCAAGGGACGAAGTTGTTTCCGTCGGCAGAATCCTGTACTCCCGCCGCGATACCGATGCCGTATTCGCGTCAGGTTGGAACACCTAACGCGATCCTCTACTCTTCCGCCAGAAGGACGTAGGGGACATCCCGCAAAGGCTCGCGGCGGTCCGCACCGTAATCTAGCCCGCGAGCGCCACCCCGGGGAGGGTCGCAGTTTACTGCGACCGCAAATTCGGTCGCAACAAGTTGCGACCCTCCCGTATGGGGAGCCGCCATCTTGGCGGCGCGCGGCCGCCGATGGAACGGCGGTCCTACCATGGTGGGGCGAGGCGTCTCGCCGAGCCGCCCGCCCCACCGCCGTCTTACTCCGACTGCCAGCGGGCCGTATGCGTGACGGTCACGGGCTGTCCGGCGGAATCGACCATCGCGAACTCGAAGGTGTACTCCTCGCCGTCCGTGAGCGGGGTGCCCTCGTCGATGTTGAGCGCGAAGCCAGTCTCGGTCACGGGAACGTCCGTGTCGGTGCTGATCATCGCCTCCGTGTCGACGCCCGTCCCGTCCTTGATCACGACGTGGTTGCCGGGCTCCCCGTCGGCGAAGCGCATGTTCTCGCCCGTCACGACGTTACGGTTGCCCGGATGGAAGAACCCTTCGCCGATGTCCGTCACCGTCGGCACCGTGGGCCCTGAATCGACCACGCGCAGGTACTTGACCTTGCGGAAGGAGGTCTGGAGCGGACCGCCGGCGTCGCCCGCGCGGCTCTTGACCACGAGCTTGTAGTCGCCGCCCGGCAGCAGCTCGGAGGTGTGCGCCTTGAAGAGCTGCTTCGAGACGACCTCGTCGATGACGAGCGGGAACGTGGTGCCGAGCGCGTTCTCCAGGTACGCCGCGGCGCCCTCGTCGGTGAGCACCATGTTGAACCCCGCCACGCGGAACACGTGCTGTCCGTGGATGAGGTTCATCGGACGCTCCTCCGCGAGGTCCATCACGTTGTCCACGCGGAGCTTCGTCACGTTCTCGTCCGTCACGATCACCGGCACGGTGTCCGAGAGGTCGAGCTGGATCGCGTCGTCGAGGCGGAGGGCGAGCTCGAGCGAGTTGCGCTCCGGGTCGAACGCGGCGTCCGCCGTGGGGAACGACCCCTTGATGACGGCGCAGATCACGCCGATGTCCGTGTGGACGCGCACGAGGCCCTCGCGTTCGAGGTCCTCCAGCGCCTGAAACGCGCCGTCGAGGATCGCGATCACCTGGATCGCGGGCAGCCCGCACTTCGCGCCGATGGAGGACGCGAACGCGGCCAGCGCCAGCGTCTCCTTGGCGATGTAGTTGCCGAGATACGGCGCAACGGCACTCGTCGCGCTCGTGTTCTCGTGGATCACAAT
>CACZAK010000245.1 GCA_902779075.1 uncultured bacterium
AACTGCGAAGCAGCCGCAAGGCCCCGCGCCCGCGCGCCAAAGGCAAGTTGTTTCAAATAGTTGTTTCCAATCATCAGAAGGCTCGGCGGTGAATTACGCCCTACCCGCCCCAATTCCCAATTCCCAATTCCCAATTCCCTCTAACTCCGCCTTGCGCTTCGGGGTGGTTTTTGGTATCATTCGCACTTGGCAAGAAAGGTGGAAAAACGATGATGATAAAAAGAAATGCCTTGCGCCGCGTGGTGGCGGGAATTGCGATGGCGGCAGCCGTCGCGTGGACGGGCCTTGCCGAGACCGTGACGAACATGCGCGGGAGGCAGCGCGAGAAATCGAACCTCATCGACATCTACTACGACATCGAAGCGACGGACGGCGGCAAGTACACCGTGACGGTCCAGAACGAGGGCCGTACGAACGAGGTCACCGCCGCCACCTTCACGGGCGACGTGGGCGACGGCATTGCGCCCGGCAGGAACCGCCACATCCTCTGGAACGCCGGTGCCGACTGGCCGGGCAAGAAGGGCGACGTGCGGGTCATCGTGACGGCTACGAAACAGGACGACAAGCACAAAGGCGTCCAGCTCTGGGAAGGCGGTCCGTATTGGGCCGATAGGAACGTCGGCGCATCGCGGCCCGAGGATTACGGCCTCTACTTCTGGTGGGGTGATACCGTGGGATATCGCCCGTCGGGGACGACGTTTGGGTTCAATTTTACCGGTTCAAATTGCCCGAACTACAATAAAAACATTGACACCCTCCTGAGCGAGGGATGGATTGTAAACAATAACGGCACCTACGTCCTTGTGCCGTCGCACGATGCGGCACATGTACATTGGGGCGGTGCCTGGAGGATGCCGACGTACCAGGAACTATACGACCTTTGCTATAACAAATGCGACTGGACGTGGACGACGCAGAACGGCGTGTACGGCTATGTCGTTCGCGGCAGGGGCGCCTACGCCTCTAACAGTATCTTCCTCCCCTGTGCCGGCTACGGCTACGGGCCTTCGCTCGACTTTGCCGGTTCGTACGGCTACTACTGGTCGTCCGTTCCATACTCGGACAGCAGCTACGGCGCGTGGGGCCTCAGCTTCTATTCGAGCGACCACCGCACGGGCCGCAACCTCCGCTACCGCGGGCGGTCTGTTCGTCCTGTCCAAGTGTTCACCAAATAGCGAACGAAGTGAGCGCATCCAATTCTTCAATTCTTTAATTCTTCAATTCTTTCGAATACTCTGCATGGCATCGATTGAGAACAGCTTGAGTGAACCGCACAACGCGCTGGCAGCGCGTTGTACTACGCCGCCTAGTAGAACGGGCTGCCAGCCAGTTCATAATCCCGACGCGGGACGTTTAACCAAACAAGTCGCTGTGGGTGCCGAGCCGGGCGCAGATGAGTTGAAGCTGGTCTTCGACAATCCGGTAGATCAACACAAGGTCGGATTCAACATGGCAGTCGCGATACCCCGCATAGTCGCCGGAAAGCGCATGGTCGCGGAGCGTCGGCGGAAGCGGCTCCTGGGCGCAGAGGAGGTCGATGACACGTGTGATTTTCGCCAGGTCCTTGCCGCGCCTGACCGCCAGCTTGAGGTCGCGGGAGAATTGCTTCTTGAAAACGCGCGTGAGCATGGCGGTCAATCCTCCATGTCCAATGCGGCTTTCAGCATCTCCTCGGTGCTGTTGAACGGCCCGTATGACGGTTCAAGTCCGGCCATGTCTCGGTCAAGGACGGCGCGGGTCTCCGCATTGGGGTATTCGTTCGCCTCCTCCTCGTCGGTGCGCGTGTCTTTCAGCGTGATGCCATGCGGAAAGCCGCGGTGTTCTAGGGTGTACATGAGAAGAACGTTCATGCCAGTGGACGTGGTCATCCCGAGGCGGGAGAAGAGGGCATCGGCCCGGCGCTTGATTTCGGGTTTGACGCGGAAAGCGATTGTTGACGTAGCCATTGCAAATGCTCCTGTTTGTTTGACGGATGTGAATAGTCTAGCACAATTGCCTTACGGATGCAAGAGGGACAACGCGCTGGCAGCGCGTTGTACTACACCTCGTAGAACGGGCTGTCAGCCCGTTCAAGACGAAGAGTGCTAAGAATTTGAAAGGAAACGAAAGATGAAAAAAGCAATAACCAAACTCATCGCGGCGGCAACGCTTGCCGCTTGCGTAATCACGGCGGAGGCCGCTACCGGCAGTTCGGGGTGGTTCTTCGTCGATACCACGGACGGAAAGCTCAAAGTCTCCGACGTGACGAGCACGTACTGCAACGGAAATTACGGAGGTGGCCGCAAGGCGACATTCCTGACTGGCGTCCAATGCAACGTGGATTTCAAGGTGAAGGTCGAGAAGCCGGATGGAAAAACCGTCAGCCACCTCCTTGTCAACGGCACGCGCTACGACACGACGGATTCATTTGAGTTAAACGTGGGCGGGCTCGGCGTAGGTGCGGAACTGAACGTCGTCGCCGTTGATTCGGATGGAAACAAAAGCAAGTCGTTCAGGGTGAACCTCGACATCGCCGACTACCCGCCGCTGTGGAGCCGCATAACGTGGATCAGCGCGGAGCCGCAGGACGAACGTCGGAGGGTCGAATACAAGGCATCGGAAATCAACGCATTGGCGATTTTCGACACCATAGACGACGGGTTGGACATTGCCGGAGCGGAATCGCCTTTTTCGCTCGTTCCCACGATCAAGCTTTACCAGACGTTTGAAAGCGACACGGCGGAATTCTGCGAGGGCGGCGACTACGGCGCGGCGAATAAGAGCACGACCCAGAAACTCGGGCAGTTTTCGAATATGCAGATTACCGGCTCGCTTTCCGGGGGACGAAAATACAAGTGGGATCCCCATTCCCGGAAGTGGGTGGAGGCGGGCTTTGAGCTGGGCGTCAAAATCGGCGGCATGGCGGAGACCCCGAAGTTCAGGCTGCCCGCGTTCCCTCTTGCATACGCCAAGGCCGGTCTGGTCGCCTCCGGCGACTTCATCGCGCGGATGCAAGACGAGCTGTGGTATTGCGACATCAACTGCGATCCGCTCATCGCGCTCCGCGGGACGATAGGCGTAGGCGTTGACGGACTGCTTAGCGGCGAAGGTTCTCTGCAGGGCGGCGTACTCCTTCATTCGGTCGTGCCCGGCACGCCGAACCACATCCAGCAATTGGGACTGCAGTTGAAGGCGGAAGTGCGCGGCGTCGCGCTTGGCTTCGAGCGCAGCCTGTGGTCGTATGATAAGACGGCGTGGCTGATCGGCGGCGGAAAAGCAGCGCGTCTTGGCGCGGCGGACGGCGGGCTGTCGTTGTCCGTCGGAGATGCGGGTTGGACGGTGATTCCGCGCGACTATGCATCAGGTGCGGGAGCTGGACGCGGCGGCGCGAGACGCCTTTTGGCGTCGCCTGGTGCGTCGGCTTCGCTCGGAGACGGCTATCCGAATCCTTCGCCCGCGCTGTCGGTCGGCGCGTCGGGCGACGTGCTGCTCTACCTTCATGACAACACGTCGCGGACGGCGGCAAACCGCACGGAGCTGGTCGCCAGGACCGGCGTGCGCGGCGAATGGTCGTCGGAAGAGGTGGTCTGGCAGGACGGCACGGCGGACTTCATGCCGAGCGTGGTCCTGCTGCCTGACGGCACGGTGATTGCGGCTTGGGCCAACGCGAATGCCGCGCTAGGCGGCGGCGCCACGCTGGAAGATGCGTGCCGCAGCATGGAGATTGCGGTTGGCGTGAGGGATCCGGCGACGGGAAGCTGGTCGTGCCGGAATCTGACGGCTGACCCGGTGCTCGACATGCTGCCCAAGGTAAAGGCGGCTGGAGACGGTTCCGCCGTTGTCGTGTGGGTCAGGAACGCGGCGGGCGAGTTCATCGGCTCGGCTCAGAAACCCAGTTCGCTCATGCTGGCGACCTACCGCGACGGCTCGTGGTCGGCTCCCGTCACGGTCGCGGCGGACGTAGGGTTGCTCTATTCGTTCGACGTAGCCTACGACGGCGCGACGGCGTCGGTGGTCTATGCGAAGGACGGCGATGGCGACACGACGACGGACGAGGGACGCGAGGTGTACGGCGTCGCCGTCTCGAACGGAGCGGCCGCTGGGGCGGTGAGGCTTTCCACCGTGGGTACGGATGCGGCAAGGCCGTTTGTGTGGCATGACGCGCAGGGCACATTGAGGACGCTTTGGCTGGAGGACGAAGCCTTGGTGTCGGGAAGCCAGTTCGGAGCGGGGAGCGTCGTCTCGGCGGACTGCGACATCTCGCCTGACTTCTCGCTTCTGCCCGGGGCGGACGGCGGCGTAGTGCTGGTCTGGAGGCGGCTTGCCAAGAGCGAGGCCGGAACCGAGACGGTGTGCGCGAGCTACGACCCGGCGAGCGGAAGCGTCGGCGGAGCGTCCGTGCTTATCCACTCCGATTCCGCGCAGGAGCGCGCCTTCGCGGGCGCGGTCGGCGCTGACGGGGCGCTGAGGCTCGCCTACGAGTCCGTGGCGGTGACGACGAATTCCGCAGGGGTCGCGGAGTTCGGCGCGGTGGAGCTGAAGACGCTTTACGGGGAGGCGGGCGTCGATCTGGGGGTATCGGCGGTGTCGTTCGGGGACGACGCGGAGGTCGGCAGTACTGTTGATGTGCGCGTGACGGTGGCGAACGGCGGCGCCACGGCGGCGCAGGACGCGAAGGTCTATCTGTGGTTCGGCGAGGGCGACGAAAAGACGCTAGTCGGCACGGCGACGGTGAACGTGCCGTCGCTGTCTTCGGCGGCGGTGTCGATTCCGTGGGACATGGACGCGGGGTTGACGGACGTTGTCTTCACGGTCGAGGTAGATCCGCTGGAAGAGACCGCAGACGTTGACCGTTCGAACAACTCATTCACATGGCGGCCCGATCTCGGAGTGCCGCAACTCTCATTCTGTGATGTGCAATGCATCAATTTCACGGATACAGTGAGACTGCTGAACGCGACCATCCACAACGACGGCCCCGCTCCGCTTGAGGCGGGCGCACGGGTCAATTTCTGGCGCGGCGAGGTAGGCGGCGAGCTGCTTGGGACGGACACGCTCGGCGTTGTCGCGGCGGGCGGAGAATGGGGCGCGGGAATCTCGGTGGACGTTTCCGCGTTGCCGGGCATGGCCGACTATGAGCGCGTGGTGATCGAGTTGGAGGGGGTGAGTTCGCGCCCGACGGTTTCGGTGATGATGGCGAAGGAGAGGGCAGGAGACTCCGAACCGATCTGGACGATTGAAAACGGCGTGCTGACGGCGGTTGACCTGAACGGCTGCACGGAAGTGACGATCCCCGACGGCGTGACGAGCATCGGTGATAGGGCATTCTACGGTTGCAGCGGTCTTACGAGCGTGACGATTCCTGTGGGCGTTATGAGTATCGGGGGTAGTGCGTTCAGTGGTTGCGGCGCTCTTACGAGCGTCCAGCTGCCGAAGCGGTTTGAGGGTAATCTCGATTCGTCCGTGTTCGAGGGCTGCCCGTCGAGCCTGAAGATCACCTACTACGACCATTACGCGATCCGTTTCATCCGCAACGACGGCGCCGGGACGATGAAGACCTGCGACTTCGCCCATGGCGTGAACACGCCGCTGCCGACGCTTGTTTCCCTGGGCTTCGCGCGGCGCGGCATGGTGTTCAAGGGGTGGGCAACCAGCTCTGCCAACGCCTCGGCCGGAAAGATATGGAAGGCTGACGGGGCGGTCGTGGCAAAGCCGACGGCAGCCGGTGCTACGATGGACGCGATAGCGGTGTGGGAGCTCGCGGACGGGTACTACGGGATCAAGTTCAACAAGAACGACGGAACCGGCAAGTGGCGCGGCGTGGCGTACAAGTACGGCGAAGCGACGGCCCTGCCCTCGTGCGGCGTCGGGCTGGGGTGGGCCCGCGACGGCTACACGTTCAAGGGGTGGGCCACGAGCGCGGCCAACGCCGCAGCCGGGAAGGTCTGGAAGGGCGACCGCGGCACGGTCCAGACGGCTACTTCCGCAGGAACCACGCTGAACGTCTATGCAATATGGGAGAAGATCCCGATGTACACGATCAAGTACGGGAAGTACGACGGTACGGGCGAGACCTTCTCTAGCAACTACGTCTGGGGCGCGGAGAGCCACGTGCCCACGGCGACGAAGGGCCCGCTTTTCTGGCAGCGTGCAGGCTTCGACTGGCTCGGCTGGTCCACTTCGCCGGCAAACGCCGACGCGGGGAAGGTCTGGAAGGCGGGCTGGGGTTCAATATCGAAACCGGTTGACGAGGGCGAAACCCTGTCCGTCTATGCATGCTGGAGGCTCCAGTCCGGATACTACGCGATCAAGTTCTTCAGGAACGACGGCACGGCGGCGTGGCGCTCCAAGGCGTTCCAGCACGGGGTGGACACGCGCCTGCCTTCCATGGCGAACGGGCTCCGCTGGTCGCGCGCGGGCTATGCCTTCGCTGGCTGGGCGACGAGCGCGGCGAAGGCGGCTGCCGGGACG
>CACZAK010000246.1 GCA_902779075.1 uncultured bacterium
GAAGGACGCCATGAAGGCCCACAACATGCAGACCGTCAACGCGGTCCGCGGCGTAATCGCAAAGGTCAAGGACCTCACGGTCAACGCCGGCAAGGAGATCACGGACGACGTGGTGCTCGCCGTCGTCGCCAAGGGCGTGAAGCAGCGCGAGGAGTCGATCGCGCAGTTCGAGTCGGCCGGACGCACCGAGCTCGCCGCAGGCGAAAAGGCCGAGCTTGAGTTTCTCAAGGGCTACCTGCCCGCGCAGCTCTCCGAGGCCGAAGTGGCCGAGGTGGTCAAGGCGACCGTCGCCGAACTCGGTGCCACGTCCAAGAAGGACATGGGCCGCGTGATGAAGGAAGTGATGGCGCGCGTCAAGGGGCAGGCGGACGGCAAGCTCGTCTCGAAGCTCGTCGGCGCGGCCCTGCCGTGACTCACCCAAGCCGACACTTGAAGTCGGCGTAGCCGAACGCCTTTAGCGTCTCCACCGTTCCGTCAATGCGCCGCACGGCGATCGATGGCAACGGCATGCCGTTGAAGGTGTTGTTTTTCACCATCGAATAGATCGCCATATCCTCAAACACCACCCGGTCTCCTTCCGCGAGCGGGTGTGGGAATCTGTACGTGCCGATCTCGTCGCCGGCCAGGCACGTGGGCCCGCCGAAACGGTAGGCATAGCTGCCCCCACTCACATCATTTTCCATTTTACACTTTACATTTTCCATTTGCACCCGCGGCGTATACGGCATCTCCAGCACGTCGGGCATGTGACACGCCGCGCTCACATCGAGGATGGCATTTGAGATTTCATCCGCGCCCGGCGGCTGAATCTCGAGCACGGTCGCCTCCAGCGTGCCCGCGTCGAGCGCCACCGCTTCGCCCGGTTCGAGGTAAACCGTAAGATGCGGATGGCGGTGCTTGAAATCCAGAAGCAATTCCACAAGACCGTCTACGTCGTAGTCGGCGCGCGTGATGTGGTGTCCGCCGCCGAAGTTCACCCACTTCATCTGCGGCAGAAGGTCGCCGAACTTTTCCTCGAACCCTGCCAACACCTTGCGCAGTTCCTCCACACCCTGCTCACACAGACAGTGGAAGTGCAGCCCGTCGATGGCGAGACATTCTACATTCGACGCCCGACATCCGGTTATCGACTGTCGATCGTCGGCCTGGTTGTCGGCCGTCGACTGTCGAATGTCTCCCCTATATTCCTCCCACGCCCCCCGCGTCGTGCCCAGCCGCGAACCGGGCCGGCACGGATCATACGCGGGCGTGGTGGCCACGGACACCTCGGGGTTCACCCGCAGCCCCACCGACACGCCCGCCGCACGCGCCATCGCGCCGAACTTCTCCACCTGACGCGGCGAGTTGAACACGATGTGGTTGACGACGCGCAACAACTCCGGCATGTCCTCCGCACGGAACGCCGGCGCGAACACGTGGTTCTCCTTGCCAGGCATCTCCTCATGCGCAAGCCGCGCCTCGAAGAGCCCGCTCGCTGTCGCGCCGTCGAGGTACTTCGCCACGAGCGGGTACAATTCAAAGCATGAAAACGCCTTCTGCGCAAGAAGGATCTTCACCCCCGCGCGTTCCCGCACGGAGGCCAGCACCTGGAGGTTCGCCTCCAGTTTTGCCTCGTCTATGATGTATCTAGGCATGGTATTCACTTCCCTCCCATGTTGAGATAACCTTGAACAGCTTTGTCGAAGTCCGATTTCAGCTGCCGCATCTCGCGCGCACGGTAAATCTCAAATTCCGACTCCGCCTTCGCCATGGCTTCCTCGTGCGAGACCTTCCCCTTGTCGGTGAGGATATTCGCACGAAGCCGCTTGAGCTGATCGTCCAGTGCCGCAACCCAATCGCTCATCGACATGGGCTCTTCCGAGAGCGCCTTGTACTCGGCAA
This sequence comes from uncultured bacterium, assembly GCA_902779075.1. The sequence continues at coordinate 1,882 of CACZAK010000246.1, forward strand.
AGTCGAGAAACTGGGAAACCAGCAGGTTCAGCCGCGAAATTTCATTCTCGGTAAGATAGTTCTTCGCAATCCTGACATCGTCTTTCGTTACGTAGTCGCCCTTGAACGTCAACATGCCCACATTCGGTTTGTCGCTATCGACCCGTTCGTAGATCACTTCTGCCGCCGTATGCTCGTGAACGGCATAATGCATCTTGTTCTGTACGGTCGCGAAGAATTCCCGCGTGATGTCCGCACGTGGATCATAATCGGTCGCCGTCGCATAGACATCCGTCACTTGCTGATAGAAGTTACGCTCGCTCGCCCGGATATCGCGAATGCGTTGCAACAGTTCCTTGAAGTAGCGGTTGCACCCCTGCTTCAACCGCTCATCCTCCAGCGCAAAACCCTTTTGGATCAGTTCATGCAACCGTTGCGTCGCCCACTGCCGGAAACGGATGGCAATCGGGCTGTCAATGCGGTAGCCAAGGGCAATGATTGCATCCAAGTTATAGTGCATAACTGGCCTTTTTGCCACTTGGCGAACATTTTCATCCATAGTAAAGAATTTCTTTACTACGGTATTCGCATCTAGTTCGCCACTATCCAGAATTGACTGAAGGTGTTGCCCTACATTCTGTTTTGTCGTCGAAAACAGTTCTGCCAGTTGCTTTTGCGTCAACCAAACATCGTCATTCTCAAACCGTGCCACAACGGATGGTTTCCCATCCTTCGTACTGAACACGGCAAACCGGCTCGGCAAGCTGTTTGATTCTTCGGCCATTTGATTCGCTCCTGTGATTCCTTAGTGGTTCTCTCGGACGAGTCGCACAGACACCTCGCCTCTCATATCAAGAACTTCCAGACGCCTCCATTTGCCGGTCCCACATGCTCAAGCACATGGGCTTGCTTCAATATCTCTTGATATCGGATAATTGACCGCAATGGAATGTCTAATTCCCTCGCCAAGCTACTATTTGAGCCACCAGAATCTCTCATGTGAACATACATCTTTGCACATTTTTCGGCGATTCCATCTCGTAACGTGGGGAAAGCAGCGTTCACAGCTTGACAAACCTCTTGTTCACCTTTTTGGGGTGTCGCCTCGCCGTCTTTTGGTGCCACATTTGGTGCAACGTCACCAGTTTTTGGTGCCACTTTTAGTGCCACTCCTCCATTTTCTGGTGCCACTTTTAGTGCCACTCCTCCATTTTTTGGTGCCACTTCTTGGATGGTTACTGCATCTTTTACTACAACGTTTGCCGTTTTTACTGTACTTTCTTGGGGAGCACCCGCATTTTCTTGGGGAGCGCCCATGCTTTCTTGGGTAGTATCCACACTTTCTTGGGTAGTTGCCGCACCTTCCTCAAGTTCGACCTGTACCGTCACTGTTGTCTGGTCTGGCTGATAGGTTTCCGTTATAGTCGGCTCTTCGTAGCCGTATTCCTTCCAGATTGAGTAGATATCCGAAAGCCCAGTGCCCGAGCGTTCACCGATGTTGATCAGAGCGAAGATGTTGAAGATGCGGGAATTGCGCGCGTCGCTTATGCCACCGCCGATCGCTGCCTCCTTTGACATGCGCAGACAGCCCGGATTACGGAACATGAGCCTGCGGAATCGCTTTTCGATGACGATGCCCTGCCGTCCGTGGTAGTCGGCATGGATGAGCGCGTTAGCCAACAATTCGCGCAACGCCTTGTGGACCTTCGTCTCGTTGATGCGCAAGCCACGCTCGTCAAGCATGAACGGGACCTTCACCGACGACGTGACCTTGTCGTATATCCTGAAGTAGAAGTCGATGATGTTGCCGCTCCACGTCGCGTCATGCGCAGCAACGCGATCCGTCCAGCGCGATCCATCCGCGACACTTTCGCGGTAGTCGAGAAAGTAATTCGGGAGCACATTCGATATCGTCACGAAATCACCGAAGCAGATGAGGCCGGCGAGCATTGGACGCACCACGCCCTTAGCGTCCTTCCGCGCCGCGCCGATCTTCACCATAAACTCGTCGTCGGGAATCCGCGTCCAGGCATGTTCCGGCTTCGACTGTCCGAACATCAGGCGATAGCGTGCAATCGACTCCTGGTTCAGGTCGGCAATCGTCATGTCCTCCATCAGACACGTGTCGGCCGTCTCGGGACACTTGTCGCGAATCATCGCCTTGACCGCCTCTTTCAAACAATGATAGTCGCCTTCGCCATTGCGCCGAAACGTTCCGCGAAAGACATCATGCCCGACAAAAACGGGCCGTTCCGTCCGCTCGGCGCGCGGCACTTCAACGACAACAAGCGCCTTCCCCTGATAATCAACCTTGTACACCTGATGGTTGAAAAGGACGTTCGCGCTCACACGCTGTGGATTGTTCGCCGCGTTCCAGATGTCCGCCACAAGCTTGTTGGCATTGGTGACGCCGACAACAGAATGCTTGCCGTTATCCTCCTTGACGCCGAGAACAATGACACCGCCGTCGGTATTCGCAAACGCGCTATACGACTCCCAGAACGAAGCCGGCACACCGCCCTTCGCCAACTTGAACTCGACGGCATCCGTCTCGCTCTTAGCGAGCATCCGCTTTATGTCATCTTGCGTCAGCATCGCATTTTTGCCTTTCGCTACCTTTGCAAAACGCCCCTATTTCTCGACAATCCGTGGCCAGGCGCCGCCGAGGTGGCCTTCGTGGAAGATGATTTCGCCCGCGGAAAGCGCGGCGAGGAACTCCTCGTCGGTGCCGCGGAAGAGCTCGCCGTCTTTCGTGAGAACGGCCTTGCCGGCCTCCTCACGCGGAAATACCTTCAACGTTTCCCTTGCGCGGTCGATCTCCTCATGCCAGAATCGCGAAAGCGAGGCAACGTCATACGTGCCACTTGGGATGATCTTGGCATCGATTTCCGCCTGACAATGACGCCTCCTTGCCACATACTCAAGCATGGACACTGGCGAGAACCCCGGATCCTTGCCACAAGCCGCAGAAAACAAAAAGGCCAACGGCTGTATCTGCTGTGCGCATGTGATTACGTCGATCCAGTCCCGTACTTCCGTTCGTCCGACAAGAGCTGCCAGTTTGTTCGTGGCCAAGTCGAGCGGATGAAGGGTCGAACCCGTGACTGGATCGTCCTGAAGCGGGAAGAAGCGATAGGCGCTATCCCAGCCCCATTGTATCTCAAGGTGGTCGTTTCCCTTTGACACGTCCGCTTCGACAAAGCTCGCATACTTGCGGAGCAACTTCACGGTAAAGCCATTTGCCACAAGCGTTGCGCTGTCGCTTTCCCAGCTTCTGAGCAATGCCGCTTCGGAATCGTGGAATACGTCGATGTCACGCGAGACGCGAGGCGTTCCCAGCTTGTAGTTGAGCGCCAGCCCTCCGGCAACGTAACTCTCCGCATTGTTCCTGCGGTTGTCGGCCAAAAGCCTTAGCACGCTTGACTGGAAGGCTGTAAGAGCCATGTCCTTATCCTCCCTGCGCGCCGATAGGCATCCATCGTGCCGTGATGGTCGATTCCATCGAGAACCGCCATCAGATCCTGCTGAGTTCGAGGCACAAAATCCCGATCCATGTACCAAAGGCACATGTCTCGGTATTCGTCTAGCAGCGACCGGTACTCCGGCGTCTGGATGATCTCCTCCACGGTCATGGCATTTCCTCCGGCGGACGAGGCGAGGGCGGCCTACGGCACCATCACGGGGTCGAAGGTCTCCTTCCAAGGGAGGCCCTGCACGTTCAGCTCGGCCATGAACGGGTCGGGGTCGAACTCCTCGCAGGTGTGGACGCCCTTCTCGGTCCACTTGCCCTCGAGGAAACACTTCGCGCCGATCATCGCCGGCACGCCCGTCGTGTAGCTGATCGCCTGCGAGCCGACCTCGGCGTAGCACTCCTGGTGGTCGCACACGTTGTACACGTAGTAGCGCACCGGCTTGCCGTCCTTGACGCCCTCGAAGATGCAGCCGATGTTCGTCTTGCCCTTCGTGCGCGGACCCAGCGTGGCGGGGTCGGGCAGGAGCGCCTTCAGGAACTCGATCGGGACGATCTTCTGTCCCTTGAAGTCGACCGGGTCGATGCGCGTCATGCCCACGTTCTCGAGGCACTTGAGGTGCGTGAGGTAGCTCTGGCCGAACGTCATGAAGAAGCGGATGCGCTTGATGCCCTTCAGGTTGCAGCCGAGCGACTCCAGCTCCTCGTGGTGGAGGAGGTACATGTCCTTCTCGCCCACCTGGTCGAAGTTGTACACGCGCTTGATCGCCATCGGCGCGGTCTCCACCCACCAGCCCTTGTCGAACGCCTTCTTGTACTCCACCGGCACGCCGTGGGAATCGAGCGGCGGGCGCGGGGCGCCCGCCCTACCGGCATCGCCGACCTCATCGGCCACCCAGTAACTGCCTTTTGCCGAGACCTCGCGGATGTTGATCTCGGGATTGAAGTTGGTGGCGAACGGATAGCCGTGGTCGCCGCCGTTGCAGTCGAGGATGTCGAGCGTGTAGATTTCGTCGAAGTAGTGCTTCTGCGCGTAGGCGGAGAACACCTGCGTCACGCCGGGGTCGAAGCCGCAGCCGAGGATGGCCGTGAGGCCGGCCTTCTCGAACGCCGTATCAAGGTAGCTCACGCCGGCGGCGAGGCAGGCGTCCATGATCGCGAGGTCCTGGTACGGAAGCGCGATGTTCATCACGAGGTCGGGCTTGTATTCCTGGATGAGTGCGGTGAGGCGCGGCACGTCCATCGCATCGATCTGGGCGGTCGTGATCTTCGTCGTCACGCCCTTCGCGGCGAACCACGGGCGCTTCTCGATATCGGCCTTGATCGCCTTGCAGCGCGCCTCGGTGCGGGACGCGATCAGCAGCTCGCCGAACGTTTCGGGGTTCTGGGCCATCTTCGCGGCGGCCACGCCGGCGACGCCGCCGGCACCTATCAGCATAACTCTGCTCATGGAGAGGATCCTTTCAGTCGCATACTGTTCATGTCGACCCGAATTCCATGCTGGTATCATGGGCAAGTTTTCCAACCCAACCGATAGGCGGCAACTCGTGAAAAAGAACAGCAAGAAGAAATACGCAGTCGCATGCGTGACCTCCATGGGCCTGCGCATCACCCCCGAAAACCGCATGGCGGTACACAACTCCAACCGCTTCCTCCTCCAGGCGACGAGCGCCGAGACGAACGTGCTGAACGTGACGAGCTCGCTCGGGCGCGAGTGCCTCGCGCTCACGCGCTTCGTCGAGGGCAGCCCGATGGCGGCCTTCATCAAGGCGCAGCTGCGCGCGCGCAACATCGCGTATGAGGCGAAGGAAGTGCCGCAGGGCGGACCCTGGGGCTACCGCCACCAGTTCAACATCGCGGACTCCGGTTTCGGCCTGCGCGCGCCCCGCGTGTGGAACGACCGCGCCGGCGAGGTCGGCCGCACGCTCGACCCGAAGGACTACGACGTCAAGCGCATCTTCGGCGAGGAAGGCGTGGAGATCCTCCACCTCTCCGGCCTCATCGCCGCCATGAGCCCCGAGACGACCAAGTGCTGCCTCGCGATCGCCAAGGCCGCCAAGAAGTACGGCACGCTCGTCTCCTTCGACCTCAACTACCGCGCCACCTTCTGGAAGGGACGCGAGGCCGAGCTCCGCAAGGCGTTCCACCAGATCGCCTCGGTGGCCGACATCCTCGTCGGCAACGAGGAGGACTTCCAGCTCTGCCTCGGTTTCAAGGGACCCGAAGCCGGCGGCAAGGACCTCGCGGCGAAGATTGAGTCCTTCAAGACGATGATCACCCAGGTCGTGAAGAAGTACCCGAACGCGAAGATGTGCGGCACCACCCTCCGACAGGTGATCACCGCCAACGAACACCTCTGGGGCGCGATCGTCTACTCCGGCGGCAAGTGGTTCGTCGAGGAGCCGCGTCCGATCGTGGTCATGGACCGCATCGGCGGCGGCGACGGCTTCACGGGCGGACTCCTCTACGGCGTCCTCAACGGCTGGGACGGCGAGAAGTGTCTCCAGTTCGGCTGGGCGAGCGGCGTCCTCGCGGCGTCCTCCCTCAACGACTACGCCGAACCCGCCGACGAAAAGCAGGTCTGGGACATCTACAAAGGAAACGCCCGCGTCCAGAGATAATAGTTGCTTTCGCTGCTGGGAGATTAGGAGTCTTGGAGTTTAGGAGAACATCTAAAAACTCTCTTATCCTCCGAATCTCCAAAACTCCCAATAGCGAAAGCAAATAAGCGAAGTGGAAATGAAGTTTAAAAAGGATTCTTAACATGAAGAAAGCTGACATTGGTTTGATCGGACTCGCCGTGATGGGCGAGAACCTCATCATGAACATGGAGTCGAAGGGCTTCACCGTGGCGTGCTACAACCGCACCGTCGAAAAGGTTGACGCCTTCGTCAACGGCCGCGCGAAAGGCAAGAACATCATCGGCTGCCATTCGATCCAGGAGCTCGCCGACAACCTCGAGAAGCCCCGCAAGGTCTTCTGCATGGTCAAGGCCGGCGCGGCGGTGGACGCAATGATCGAGCAGCTTCTGGGCGTGCTCGAGCCGGGCGACATCATCATCGACGGCGGCAACTCGCACTTCCCGGACACAATCCGCCGCACGCAGTACGTGGAGTCGAAGGGTCTCCTCTACGTCGGCACGGGCGTCTCCGGCGGCGAAGAGGGCGCGCTCAAGGGTCCGTCCATGATGCCCGGCGGCTCGCCCGCCGCGTGGCCGTACGTGAAGCCCATCTTCCAGGGCATCTGCGCGAAGGTCGAGGACGGCTCGCCCTGCTGCGACTGGGTGGGCGAGAACGGCGCCGGACACTTCGTCAAGATGGTCCACAACGGCATCGAGTACGGCGACATGCAGCTCATCTGCGAGAGCTACCAGCTCATGCGCGACCTGCTCGGCATGTCCGACGACGAGATGCACGAGGTGTTCAAGCAGTGGAACACGACGGAGCTCGACTCCTACCTCATCGAAATCACGCGCGACATCCTCGCGTACAAGGACACCGACGGTTCCGCGCTCGTGGAGAACATCCTCGACACGGCCGGACAGAAAGGCACCGGCAAGTGGACGGGCATCGCCGCGCTCGACGAGGGCGTGCCGCTCACGCTCATCGGCGAGGCCGTGTTCGCGCGCTGCCTCTCCGCGATGAAGGCCGAGCGCGTGGAGGCCGCCAAGGTCTTCAACCGCACGGTCCCGCCCTTCACGGGCGACAAGGCCGCGTTCGTCGAGAACATTCGCCAGGCGCTCTTCGCCTCGAAGATCATCTCCTACGCGCAGGGCTACACGCTCATGCGCACCGCCGCAAAGACGTACGGCTGGAACCTCAACTACGGCGGCATCGCGCTCATGTGGCGCGGCGGTTGCATCATCCGCAGCGTGTTCCTCGGGAAGATCAAGGACGCCTACGACAAGAACCCCGAGCTGACGAACCTTCTGCTCGACCCGTACTTCAAGGCGACAATCGAGAAGCTCGTGCCCGCATGGCGCCAGGTGGCCGCGGCGGCCGTCTCGTACGGCATCCCCGCCCCGGCGATGACCTCCGCGCTCACGTACTTCGACGGTTACACCACGGCGCGTCTCCCGGCGAACCTCCTCCAGGCACAGCGCGACTACTTCGGCGCGCACACGTACGAAAGGCTCGATTCCCCGCGCGGCCAGTTCTTCCACACGAACTGGACCGGCCACGGCGGCAACACCTCCGCCGCCACGTACAACGCCTAACTGACAACGGCCACACTGGGACAACGGGCATCTTGCCCGTTGCGGGAGGGCCGCGCTTGTCGCGGCCGTTCGGTAGGGCGCGATCACCGAGCGCGCCGCCCGGTGGGGCGAGCCCTCCGGGCGAGCCGCGCCCCCTACTGCACCTCCACCACCACCTTGAAGAACCGCATCGCCGCCTTCTCCGCCGCCGTCGCCCCTTCAACCGCCTTCCACTCGCCATCCAGCGTTGCCGCCCCCTTCAACACGGCCTGTATCTCCGCGCCCGTCCAGCGGTTCACCTTCGGTTCCCACTCCACCTTCGGCCCACCATCCAGCATCTCAATGGACACAATGCGGAAGTCGTTCGTGGCAATCGAACGCGAGGTCGACATTTTTGCGCTGGCGGAATTCGTTCAGTATGTCGTAGAACTGCTGTTCGCGTTCGGCCTTCTCGTCGGACGTCTCGCGACGAGTCCCCTTGGGCCGCCGACATTCCTGTATCTCGTCGATGAACACATAGACCATCCCACGTTTCCCGGCCGTGCGGTGCACGAGAAAATCGTACAGGGCGTCCGGATCGCGGAGCTTCGCGTCTTTATTTCTGTCGAGGGCGATCTCGACTACGTTCTCGCGGCGCACGCCTTCTTTCAGCAGATGCGACTTGAAGAGGTTGAAAAGCAAATAACTCTTCCCGCATCGGCGGATGCCCGTCACGATCTTGACGAAACCGTCGCCCTTTGCATCGATAAGCCTATTGAGGTAGAAATCTCGCTTGATTTTCATGGCGTGCAGTATATCATAAGCCGCCCCGCGAATCAAGATTGCCATTCCATTTTTACCCGGACATCCGACCAAATTTGGAATCGACCCGCCGCCGACTGGAACACATGGCGTCTCGTCCTTTGGGGTGGCGGGCCTCCGCGCCCGCAACTGGGACAACGGGCATCTTGCCCGTTGCGGTAGGGCCCGCTCGCCGAGCGGGCCGCCCGGTGGGGCGAGCCGTCCCGGCGAGCCGCGCACGCCCCCTACGGCAACTCCACCACCACCTTGAAGAACCGCATCGCCGCCTTCTCCGCCACCGTCGCCCCTTCAACCGCTTTCTACTCACCGCCAACGTCACCACCACAAAATGAGAAAACAGGTCACCTGTTTTCGCACTCCCTTAATCCCCCCTTGACTATATGCACATAATCATGTACACTACTTGGCATCCAACAAGGAACACCAGCCATGCCGACAGCCAAAATAAAAACCAGTACCTCCACGCATCCCCGCAAGCGCCCGTTTAACTGGACGCCGCGTCTCTCCGAGGACGTCATTTCCTTTTCCAAATGCCGCAACAACCTCGCCGCATGTCTGAAACGCGTTGGCGAGACGCATCGCCTCATCTTCATCACGCAGAACGGACGCCCAACTTCCTTCATTGGAAACATCGAAGACTGGGACGCATTCGTCGAGACGCAGGAATTGATGGCTGACGTGCGTGCGGCGGAAACGGAACTGGACGCCGGGCAAGGTATTCCACACGCCGAGCTGAAGCGCCAGGTCGAGGTTGAAGGCGAAGCGATGCGCAGGGAACTCGGACTATGATCCGTTGGTCTCCGCGAGGGAAAAGGCGGCTTCTCGGCTGTATGCGGTATATCGCCGAGCAAAGCCAGGACTGGCCGACCGTCATCAATTGGCGTAATCGTGTTTACGAAGCCGTCGAGCATCTTGAAGATTTTCCGGAGTCCGGAACGATCGTGCGCGAACTGAACCGTAAAGACATTCGCGAGGTCATTGTAGGCGACTACCGTGTCATCTACCGCGTCAAGCGTAGAACACCCGAAGTCATCTCCGTACGCCATGGCCACATCCTGATCCGCTCCATCCTTTCACTGTAGTGTCAAAACAGGTCAGCAGACCTGTTTTGACACTCTGACTGGGAGCGCCTATCGGGGTGGCGGGCGTCTCGCCCGCAACTGGGACAACGGGCGTCCCGCCCGTTGCGGAGGTGGCCGCGCCCCCTACTGCACCTCCACCACCACCTTGAAGAACCGCATCGCCGCCTTCTCCGCCGCCGTCGCCCCTTCAACCGCCTTCCACTCGCCGTCCAGCGTCGCCGCGCCCTTCACAACCGCCCGCGCGCCCGGCACGTTCCATTGCGACTTCGGCGGATTGACCGCGATATTCTCCAAATCCGGCGTGCCATCCGCCTTCATCGGGAACGCGCTGATCTTGAACTCGTCCATCTCCTGCGGATCAAGTCCCACCACATAGCATTCCCAG
>CACZAK010000247.1 GCA_902779075.1 uncultured bacterium
CCTCTCCGGACAAGGATGCAGATCGCAAAGCGCGTTCTTTACAGCCCCCGCGATGGTATCCACATAACGATCAATCGTAGGAGGTATGTTCGATGCCGTACCCCGGCAGACATACAGGCGTTCAGAGCCGTTTCCGATGCGTCGGCTTGCGTAGTAGCCAATAAAGTTGTTCAAAGCATAATGAGTGACAACTTCAATCTTTATTTGGAGATAGCACGTCTCGTATGGCGATGACGGATCCTTTTTCGTGTGCCACTCCTGTTCCACTATGCGGACACGCATGGCAAGCCCCCCGTCGCGTTTGTTCACATCCCTTTCCTTCCCGAACCGCCCGGTTGCCTCAATGGCCGATCTTACAGCGTCGCGGACAACTGCCGCATCAGGTACTTTAACTGCCGCACTCAAGTCAGGGCGAGCGACATTCCCATCTTTGTCCTCAGCTTTGCGAAAGGCGTTATCGCACGCCTTACGATCAAAGAGCCTCACCTTGCGCAGACGATCCTCCAATTCCGGCATCTCAAGCGAGAAGCCATCGCTTTTGATTTCAGGGCATTCGATGATTTCGTCCTGTTTGACCCAGATGAGTTTTTTGGCATCGTAGCCACGGCTGTGGATTTCGTCAAGGATTACATCACGCGGTAGTCGGCGTAGAACGGGCCGAAGAACGAGACGCGCAGAATTCCGGGCGTGTCTGTCGTCTTGCCCTTGCCGATCGCCGTTTTCGGCTTGCCGTTCTTGATGCCCGTGTTGACAACTTTAATCGTACCGTCCGCGTTCTGTGTATAGTTGGCCTTCGCCTGCTCCACGCCGCGCTCGAAGCTGTGGTCGAACCGGGCGATCTCGTACCACTCGCCGAGATAGCGGTTCAAGTCAAGCGACACCACCGGCACATTGTCCACCTTCGGAACGCTCACGCACCCCGCCGCGAGCGCGAGGAATGAGACGAGAATTGTCTTTGTCAGTTTCTGCATGTTTCATCTACTCCTTTCGCTTGCCGCCGCAGGGCGCGTCAGTTATAACAAAATAGTGTTCAACAAAATAGTCCGGTGCCGAGACTCTTCCTTCATTGAGCCAGGCGGGGACTCCATCGGCCTTTATCGTTTCATAACCAATAAACTCATATTTTTCGCGAACGCTTGCCGCTTCATCCTTGTTGAGAAGCACTTTTAGGGTGGCTCTACACCCCTTCCCATTGATTGAATGAACATTTATGTAAAAGACATTTTCCGCATCATCACTCTTTTTCATAGGGTGTAGAGGTTTGTCTATCCAACCCCGAACCTTACACCTTGTTCCAAGCGGAACTCCAAGCGCACCAATCTTGCACGCCTTTCCCGCTTCAAATCCTGCCTTGAACGCCAGTTGCTTCTCTACGATCTTGTGGGCAGTCCCAGCCTGTTCACCGATGTAAAATCCGACTCCCACAAGTACAAACACGACGCCCATCACGCCGCATACAACTATAATCCTTTTCATCGTCTCCTCCCTTAGTTGTTTAGTTTGCCGTTTTCTTTTACGCACATGCCGATGGTGTGCCATAAACAGCCCGCAAGCGCGAGGGATGAAACGAGAATTGCCTTTGTTAGCTTCCGCATCCTTCATCTACTCCTTTCGCTTGCCGCCGCGGGGCGCGCTCCGCCCGTCGCCAGCCATCGCCGCCATCGCGCTCAAGGCGCAACCTAACAGAAAAACGTGCCCTGCCTCAATGGGAATCTTTGTGAGTAAGGACATACAGTTCACCGTTCCTTGGGAACACGGCGGTAGCGGTAGTTGGAGAACGACGTGTTCTTGAAGAGCTTCCACACGGGCAGCACGTCGCCGTTGGGCTGGATGCGGTCACGCATCCGGGACATGTCCGTTGACTCGTCTAGCGGAGCGGAATAGACCTCATTCCCGTCGACGGATATTGACAGCTTTCCATCTGTGGTCTTCAATGAGAAGGCATGGGAGTCTTTGACCTGGAGATTTCCGGTGGAGACGTTGAGCATGGGGAACGATCCGATCTCAAGGGAGGCCTTGTCCGCATCCTTTTTTGCGTCTTCTTCGTTTTCCCGCGTGTACGCCTGCACAAAGTAGTGGTCGCCTTTCTCGTCCCGACAGAAACCGATGTACGGGAACGCCCACGAGGAATTTTCGGCGCAAAAACCGGAGAATACCCTTGCAAGTCCCCATCCGACGTTCCAGACCCGCTGCTTCGCGTCCCTCTTCTCGAAATGTACGGTCGCCTCTATCTCCACGCCGATTCCCGGAATCGGTGACTGGACGCGGTAGTAGCCCTTTCTGTCGCTGCGTATCCTTGCCCTGCCGTCCGGGTCGGTGCCGGTGATGCCCCACCAGTGGTTCGCCTCGCCGCCGGCCCTTGACGGCATGATGTCAATCCATCCGCCGACCTTTTCCTGCGCAAACCTGCGCTCGGCGAAGAACCGACCGGACGCAAGGTACTTCTCCGCCGAACTCGGGTTCCTGATCTGCTCGAGTTCCGCGTACATCTTGAACGCCTCGTCGTGGCGACCTGCGGCGGCGGCCTCTTCGGCCTTCAGGAAATCCTCCGCCCGCGCGCTGTTGGAAAGCACCTCGAACACGTGCCGCAGATAGATGCCGTCAAGGGCGGGCGAATCCACCCTCCGAAGCCATTGCGCGGAGCGGTACTGGCGCAGGGGCGACCGGATGGATTTCCAGTAACGGCGCACGCTCGCCCAGTCGCCGCGCTGCATCGCAAGCGACATTCCCATGCCGCGGAACACGTCCGCCGACGGCATGAACTCCGTCTCAGGCGCGGCGGCGTATGCGTCGAACATCGCATAGAGGGCCTTTGCCATGTCGGGGGTGATGATCTTCTCCACCACACCCTTCTGCGTCATGCCGTCGGCCTCCGCCGTAAACAGCTTGTCCAAAGCGGTGGCGGCGCCCCTGTACGAGAACGTAGAACGGACGTCCACGTTGGTGGCACACTCCATCACGAAGTCGCGGAGGAACTCCGTGGAACCACCCCAGCGCGACGTCTGGAAATGCAGGCACCGCTCAATCGTCTCCGCGCTGCAGTCCAGCGAATTCGAGACGGACGTCATGGCCCATGAAAGCGGATCGCCGCCGACCGCACAGGAACGTCCGGCGAGACTGGAGAGCATCATCGCCGCGCGAGGCTCCTCCGGACGCAGCCTCACCGCCGCCAAGAGGTTCGACGCCGCGATTGCGTTGTTGTCGCCCCAGCCCTTCCAGCCCTCCTCCGTCACGCTGCTCGCCCATCCGGAACCGCGCGCGTCGAATGCCTTGTCCATGTAGTCCTGCGCCGTCTGGCACAGCGTCAGGTATTCGTCGCCAAACGCCTTCAATGCGCCTGGCGGCAAACGCTGGATATCGGCAAAGCGCTCAAGGATGCGCCGGTCGGCCGACTTGTAGATGCCGACGACCAGCCCAAACGCCTTTTCGTACTCCGCCCGCGCATTCTCGAGCGGCTTCCTTGGCTCGTCCTTTTTCCTCTTGATGTGGTAGGCTGCGCTCTTGAAGGCATACGCGCGAAGCACGAATCCCAAGACCGGCTCGCGTTTGAAGTCGTGGTTTGCGACGGCCTCCCTGAACACACGGTTTCCCTGCCAATACTTGGAATCTCCCTCCAGACCGATGTAATGGACGATCGCGACGGCGGCGTCACGGCACTTCGCCCGCCAAAGGGCACTCGCCTCAGCGCACTCCGTTCCCGTAGGGAACTCGTCGCGGCCTGTCGCCAGATAACGTGCAAGGGCGCGGCGGACGTCCTTTACGCGCTTCGCGTCTTTCTCCGACATCCCGGCCGGTGGCACGAACGCATCTACGAAATGCCGCACGTAGAACGGCATGGCGACATTCGTCCAGTAGTCGGTCTCAAGCTTCGCGTTATCCGGGCGCGGCAACCGGAACTTCGGGTGCATACGCGCCGCCTCCACCATCTTATCGCCGTCGTCATCGTCTGCGTCGTCGTCCTTGTCTTCCCTGCCGTCCTTGTCATCGTCCGCCTTCGCGCCGCTCGCCTTCTTCGCCTTATCGGCGAGGTAGGCTTCCCGCATGGCCTTGAGCTGGTTGAAACGTCTTTCCTGTCCGTCGATCAGCTCTGCCTTTTTCTTCTCCATGTGCGCGGGCACCTGCATCGCGCGCGCTTCGGCGAACGCCTTGGTGTAAAGCGGTATGTATTTTCCGGCGATGCGTTCAAACATGATCTTGTAAAGGAAGTCAGACATCTCCTTTTCGAGTTTGCGCTTCTCCTTCTTCGACAGTTTCCCATCCGGTTTCGGGAACTTTGCCTTGACCTCATCTATCGCGCCCTCCATTTCCTTCTGCATGTTCTCGTCATGGCGGTTGAGGACGGCTTCTATGGGCTTGATGTACTTCTCAACGTCCGGTGCCTCGCGTATTGTCGTGGCAAGCGTTTCGAGATATTTCACAGGTCCGCCCTCTTCATAGCCGAGTTTGGTGATCTTCTTGCCATCGCCGTCAAGGACAAGCACGGTCGGGAATCCCTTGACTTCATACTTCTCCGTAATCCTCTCGTTGTTCTTCCTGCCATGCTTGGACAGAAGTTTCTTGTTCTGCGGATTGTCGATGTACACGAGTTCATACGTGTTTGTCGCCACCTTTCGGAACGCCTCGGTCGAAAGGACTTCCTTTTCAAGCGCCTTGCACCAGTGGCACCAGTCGCTTCCGCTGAACACCACGACGACATGCCGCCTGTTCCTCTTGGCACGCTTGAGCGCCGCGCCAAGATTGTCGGTGAAACCTTCTGGCGTAGATGTCGCCGCGCCGGGGCGGTCAGACGAGTCTTCGCCCGCCTTCGCGACGGTGATCTTCGTTCCGAGCCCTTGGATCAGTCCGTCGGCTACCACCTTGGCCTTGAAGGGATTGCCCTTGAAGAGCAGCGTGGCCTTCATGGACGCCGTGTTGACAATTTTTGAACCGATGTAGTCGTCACAGGCAATGTCCTTTACGGTCAGCCGGTGTCCGTTGAGGTCAAGGACGGTTCCGCCGTTGAGGATGAGCGCTCCGCGATCCGACCAGTCCGCGTCCGCGTCGAGCCTGACATTGTTCGTACCCTTCCCCTGCGGGAAGTTCGCGGCGTTGAACGCCATCGCCGCCCCACCGTTCACGGAAACGGCGAAAGGCACGGGGCCGACGTTCCCGCCGTAGTCCTTGTTCGAGCCGTAGTTGCCGAAGGTGTCTCCCGCAATGATTGTGAAGCGGTGCCAGCCCTCCGTCACCTTCACGGTCGATTTCGCCTCGCCATTGTAGGAGTTGTTGTACAACACGTTCCTGTTGTCGATGTAGAGGGCGAAGTAGTCGTCGAACTTCTGACTGATGTTCCAGACGCCCGCCTTGTCCGCCGACACCTGGAACCAGCCGTCGAAGCGCAACTGCGAATGTTTCAGGTTCTCCCCCTGCCAACTTGAGTTGGAGCCGTTGAGGTTAGCGATGTCGCCCGCCCCCTGTGCGACGTAGCCGGGAAGCGATATGGACATCCACGAATTGTCGTTCATGCCTTTGCGGTCGGCGTCATACGAGATTCTGCCCCACTGCGTCGCGGGATGCGCAACCGGGCCGACCGCGTGGCCGCCGCCAAGCTTCACGGGGCCGGCGTCAAGCCTGTTCCCGACGGGACAGAAAATCGTCTCGCTCACGGCATCGTAGACACCCGCCACGCCGTCCTTCACACATGGCCTGTAGTCGCGCACAAGCACGTAATTCGCCGCGTCCTCGCCGTTCGTCTGCCATATTCTGCAGTGGTAGAGACGCCCCAGGTGGTTATCCGTCGCCCGGTCACCCGAAGATTCCTTGCAATGGTCTGCAAAAAGATACATGGACACGCCGGTGTCGATAATCCCCTCCGTTCCGCCCCACGAGACGGAACCGGTCTCCACCACACCGTTCCATCTTGTGCATCGGCCAGAGATCGTTCCGTCTGGGGCGATTTCGGATTCCACAAGGAAGTTGCCGCCGTATGGAACGTAGGCGTAACTGTCCTCCTTGAATTTCGTTCCGTACTGGAACCTGACGGACTCCCTCCAGAAACCCAGCAGGTGAAAACGCTTTTCCGTCGCGTCTTTACGGAACGAACCGAGCAGGCACGGATAAGTGCCGCTGTTGGCGTTGCTGAACCAGATCTCCGCCTTGGTTCCGCACTTGCCAGTGATGCCCGTATCAACGTAAAGCGCACCGTTCGGCTGTACCCACTCGACGAAGTAGTCGGGCGTATTCTCCGGCGTCGGCGCACCATACGACGGCGTGGACACCACCGCAAGCGCAAATCCAATCACGCCAAGTGCAGCTATCATCTTCTTCATCGTTTCCTCCTTGTTTGCCATTCGGTCACTATCGGGTCATTCCCCGTATCAACTACCCCGCAAGACACCTTTCCCACGGGACGGAAAATATTATAACATAATTTCCCGACCGCCGCAGGGCGCGTTCCGCGCAAACAACACTCGTCTCTTCACCGACAGAACCCCTTTGGCAGAGAGTGGAGGCAGGTACGGTAGTGGCCGTTGGGGCCGATGACGCCGAAGGTCTTGCCCGCCGGACACGGCTTGCGGTTCGGGGCGGACCACTTTTCGAGCAGATGCTTGGGAGTGTCGGCGCGACAGGCGCAGATGAACTCGTCGCAGAACGTGTAGGGAACGTGCGCGTCGGGCAGCGCGCGGATGCGCCGCTTCACCTCTTCCCACTCCTCGCGGGAAATCATCAGTTCCCGGTGCGACGCGGCGCGTCCGCCCAGAATCACGGGCCCCACCTGAATCGTGCTTGCGCCCGAAAGCGCCGCCGCAACGAACATGTCCGACGCCTCGTCAAAGTTCACCTTCGTGACCGTCATCGAGACCGCCAGCGGCCACTTCAGTTCGGACGCCCTTGCGACGACGGCGAGCAGTCTCTTGTAGCTTTTGCGCGTGCCCGTCATTGCGCCGTAGGTGGCAAGCCCCTGGAGCGATGTCGCGAGATGGACGCTCATCCGCTTGAATCGCCTTATCAACTTTTCGTCGA
>CACZAK010000248.1 GCA_902779075.1 uncultured bacterium
GCGAACGGCGCCTGCGTGGGCGCCGAACCGAATGGGTCCGTGAGCTTGAACATGTGGGACTCCCTGTTAGAACGGCAGGAACACGATGCCGTAGATCGAAGCGGGCTTGCCATCTAGTGCGCGCAGCGAGTGCGTCACGACGCTGTTGTAGTAGGCTGTGTCGCCCGCGTGCAGCACCGTGGTCTCGGGACCGTAGGTGAGTTCCACCGAGCCGGCGAGGACGATGATCAGCTCCTCGCCCTCATGGCTGGACGGCGACGTGGGCGCGTTCGCGGTGAACTCGATGCGGAAGGGGTCCATGTGGCGGTCGGGCTTGCCGATCGCGAGCGAATAGTAGGCGTAACCTGCCGGGTTTTCACCTTCGTGGGCCACCTTGACGGAGGAAAGCTGGTCGGCGCGGGTGATGATGGGGTCGGGCTTGAACTGGTCGTCCATGAACGTGCCAAGGCGCTGGCCGAGCGCGCGGGAGAGTTTTGTGAGTACGCCCAGCGCGGGCAACACCTCGCCGTCCTCGATTGAGGCGATCACGGCCACCCCCACGCCGCTCTTCTCTGCCAGGTCGGCGAGCGTCATCTTCAGGTTCTCGCGGTACTTCTTGATCCGCGTCCCCACTTTGTTCTCGTTAGCCATTTTCTTCTTCCAATTAGCTGTAAAACGCGCATATTTTACACCAATTCCCCCGTTTGGGCAAGCATAAACGCCGCAGAATCGCTCGTACATAAATCGCTCGGCGCACCCAGTACTGCGCGAAGTCGGGAAAGAAGGACGCGGTGTTTCCCCCGTTTCTCGTCCAGGGTTGCGGTGAGGGCGGATATATGGTAAAATACAGACATGAAATCGTGCCTAATCTTTTTTACGATACTCATTTTGGCCTTCTCGGCCAAGGAGTGTGGTGCTATTGCCGCCTGTCGGACTCTGCGTCCCGATCCGGCGGCTTGGGCCGAACGCATGGAGCGTTCGGCTTCGGGCAGCACGTCATCGCCGAGGTTGCTTGCATCCAATAGAGCTGAGACGCGGCTTGACGTCGTCGATGTGTTGGTTGCATTCGATATCTCGGCGCAGAGGTGGCTTTCCGACAATGGCAAGGGTACGCCGGAGGAGTATGCCTTGAACAAGGTTCGCGAGATGAACGTATGCTTGGCTAACTCCTACATCGACAAATTCAAGTTTCGCCTTGCCGGGACGGTGCGCGTAGGCGAAGACGCGTCATTGCTGCGTGACGCCTATGGGGACGTTGACTTGCAGTCTATTCTTGTGGATCGCCTTGTTAACGAGCGCGGATATGTTGTGGCGAGCGGAGAGTGGGCGAAGGTCACCGACAAGCGGGAGGAACTTGGAGCGGACATTGTCAGCGTACTTGTCGACGCCGGGGATTACGGAAACATCGGGCTTGGCTTCTCTCTTGAGGATAGCGAGGGGAACATGGAGTCGAGCAACCCTGCGCTGATACCCGAGTTTGGCGACTGGGCCTACAGCGTGTGCAGCATCCGCGTGGTGGACATGGATCATTCCATGCTGCATGAAATCGGTCACAACATGGGTTGCGGGCATCCGAACGCCCTGTGTACGTATCCTGGGGCCATGTACCTCGGACCCCAGCTGTACTCGTATTCCTCTGGGTTCTACGCATGGATTGGCGGTGAAGGCTATTACACCGTAATGTGCTATAACTTTGGCGGGTTGCTTCCAGACGGCTCGTATGATCCACACGCCCGCTTCACCGAACTGCCGTGTTTCTCGTCACCGCAGCTGTCATACGGCGGTGTTGCCCTTGGCACGCCTTACAACGACAACCGCCAGACGCTGCTCAACACTTGTGCCTACGTGGCGCAGTACCGGGCTTCCAAATTGCCGGCGGATGCCTCCGCCGGTATGGATGGTGCAAAATCCTCCGGCATTGTTACGGGCGGAGGCAGTTTGGCAACGCGCGTGTTTTCGACGGAGTTCAGGCCTGCGCAGGCCGTCAAAGGCGTTGCCCCGTACGTCGGCGCCGCATACAACGGCCAAAGGCCCATTGCCATCATATCCCTCAAGTGCGGCAAGACTGCCACAGGCGGAAAGCTTGCCGGCACGAGCAAGGTTTCCGCCACTGTGACGGGGCTTGACGGCAGGCAGAAGAAATCGCCTACCGTTAACGTGGCCTGTGGCTACGATGCCAAGGCGGTATTTAACGTCAAGAACTGGGGCAGGCTTTTGCTGACTCTTGGTGGTGAGGGATTTGTTGGCTCGCTTGGAAACATGTACGGCGCAAGGTCGGTGTCTGCAGGTGGTGCCTGGCCGCATGCCAATGCAGTCGTTGACGTAGACTTTGGTTCCGTAACGGGGACGTTGCCGTCCGGAACGCTTGTTGAACTGTTGCCCACGGGGAAGGGTGCCGAACCCGTCTTAAATGCCAACGGAAAGTGGAAATTTGCGCCTGCGGCGACTGTGAAGTACGTGGCCACGAGGAACGGTGCGGGGGGCGAGGCCACATACGAGCTTCAGGGGATTTCCGATCCGCAGAAGACCAACCGTTCGGCGATGAGGCTAACATATAATGCCAAGAAAGGCACATTCTCAGGCTCGTTCAAGGTCTATGTTTTGGACACGTCCGGAACGAAGCCCCGTCTTAGGAAACATTCGGTCAAGGTGTCGGGCATCGTGGTGGATTCGGTCGGCTACGGCAAGGCCGAAATCAAGAAAATCGGAAGTTTCCAGGTAACAGTAGGACCTCGGCAGTGATTGGCGGTGGGCGAGTATGGTTAAAGTAAAACATCTGATGGGATATGTCCTTGCTTTGCTGGTTCTGGCGGCAGTCGTGGTGATGTGCGTAATCGGCCGTGGGTCCGATGCGGGCGATTCGGAGCCAGGCGAGGAGCAGAATGGGACGCTTCGGGCAGTCGGCGAGCCGGTATCGCGGCGACCGGCCTCAGCTCGTTCGCCAACTTCAAGGAAGCGGGCCGACCGAAAGCGTCGGCCTCGCCGTGTAGATATGGCAGGGGCTGACTTGGACGACGGTGGGGATGAGGATGAAATGTCTCCTGAAGACAGACGCTTGATGGACTCCATTGAGCAGGGGAGGGACGATGACGACCTGGATCGGCTGGTGAAACTCATTCCCGAGGTCTCCGCCTCGACGAATGCGGAGGTTCGGGCTGAGCTTGTGGATGCCATAGGATGGTTTGACGTGAAGGGCATGAACCACCTGCTGCCGTTCATGGCAGACCCGGACGACGACGTGCGCGAGAGCGCGATTGACAACTGGACGTCCGCGCTGGGAGAGGTGGAGGACGAGAAGATGCGTGCCCAGATGGTTGGTGCAGTAATGCAGGTCTTAACTGACGAGGATGCGCTGGAGTCCATGGTGAACGAACTGATCGACATGGACGAGAGGATTGCCCTGCAGACGCTGGTCGACGTCATCGAGGGCGGAAAGGCCGCGTCACAGGGCATAGCCGCCGCGCGGGAACAGTACGAGTTCCTGACGGGCGAGGAATACACGACCATCGATGCGGCTAACCAGTGGTTGGCTGAGAACTATGAGCCGCCGGAACAGGAGTCCGATGCTGTCGGCGGAGAGCGGAAACAGTAAATGTTCAAGCAGGGCAGGATAAGGGTTTTCGCGCTGGGCTTGGCTGATGCTTTATGCATTGCCATCGCCTGGACGTCGGTCGTCCTTGCCTACTGGCGAGTGTCGGGAGGATATACGCCAAGCCTGTATCTGGATTTCTGGCCGGTCGTACCGGTGTTCGTTATCCTCAACGCCATGCTTGGGCTATACCATGGAAGCTGGATGTACCCTGCGGCGCCATTGCCGCCAGTGGAGGAGATGCGCCGCCTGATGCTCTCCGCCTTGATCTTGCATCTGGCCGTAGTTACCGTCCTCGTCATGCTGTTCCAGACGATGCAGGGGTACTCGCGCATGGTCGTCGCAATATCGGGAATCCTTACCGCCGTCCTCGCGCAGTCTGTGCGCAACTGGGCTCGGCGCGTCCTCTTCAGCTTGCATTATGGCCAGATACCGGTGTTTCTGGCCGGCGCGGGAGATGTCGGCCGCCGAGTGGCGGCCATCCTCAAAAATGACGCCTATACGGGGTTCAGAATCGAGGGCTATTTCAACGACACAGGGAAGGCCCGAGCCGGCCGCCTGGGCGTTGACGGCATCCCGTGCTTAGGCAAGTTGAAGGACATCGTGCCGGAGGCGACGCGGCGCGACGTCAAGATACTGCTCGCCTGTCAGGATGAGCGTCTGTTCCGCTGCCAGATGAAGGAATTCTCGGCGTGGTTCACGTATATCGAGTTTCTTCCGACCGCGAATGCATTTCCCGTGTTCGGGGCAAGGGTCGTCACCTTCGACGGCCTTGGCGGGCTGGAGATGGTCAACCAGGCGCGCAAGCGAGTCCTAAGATTCCAGAAGTGGGTACTTGACCGTGTTTTGGCCCTGTTTGCATTCGTGCTTGCGATTCCACTCTTCGTCGTCATTCCCATTTTGATCAAATTGACGAGCAGAGGCCCTGTGTTCTACCGGCAGGAACGTCTAGGACGCCATGGGAAGCCTTTCCGCCTGTGGAAGTTCAGGTCCATGCACGCAGATGCGGACGAACGGCTAAAGCACCTCATAGCCGACGATCCAAAGGTGGCGGATGAATGGGCGAACAACTTCAAGCTCGCGGACGATCCGCGCGTGACCTTGCTTGGACGTTTCCTGCGGCGGACCTCCCTTGACGAGCTGCCGCAGCTCTTCAACGTCCTGCGTGGAGAAATGGCGTTGATAGGTCCGCGTCCCATCGTGGAGGACGAGGTCAAATACTATGGCACGTCATACGAGACGTTTTCATCCGTCCGTCCTGGAGTCACTGGCCTCTGGCAGGTGTCGGGCCGCAGCGACACTGATTACGATCGCCGCGTGGCGCTCGATACATACTACGTCCTCAACTGGTCGCCGTGGATGGACATCTGGATACTCATCAGGACCGTCCTTGCCGTCCTGTTAATGCGCGGTGCCCGGTGAGTTGAACTGGTATGCGCTGCCGAAAACTGGTATAATGTAACCGCCTTTCAGGAAAACAGAACGAAAAGTTAAGGAGAACCCAGCTATGACATACGCAAAACGCTGCATCGTGACCGGCGCCGCCGGATTCATCGGATCGGCCCTTGCGCGCCTCCTCCTCAAGGAGACGGACGCCACCGTGCTTGTCGTCGACAAGCTCACATACGCGGGCGTTCCTGAATCGCTGCAAGAGGTTGGTCTTGACCCCAAGGCGCTCACCTCATCCAATCCGCGGCTCTCTTTCTTGAAGGCCGACATCTGTGATGCGGCGGCGATGGACCGGGCGTTTGCGGAGTTCAGGCCAGACACGATCTTCCACCTCGCGGCGGAATCGCACGTGGACCGCTCGATTGACGGCCCGGGCGAGTTCATTCGCACCAACGTGACTGGCACGGCGACGCTCCTGCAGGCCGCGCTTGCCTACTGGCGGACGCTGGATGACGCCGGAAAGGCCGCGTTCCGCTTCCAGCACATCAGCACGGACGAGGTCTACGGCACGCTTGGCGACACTGGGTTCTTCACGGAGAAGACGCCCTATTCGCCACACTCGCCCTACTCCGCATCAAAGGCAGCGAGCGACCACCTCGTCAGGGCCTGGCACGATACGTACGGCCTTCCCACGCTTATCACCAACTGCTCGAACAACTACGGTCCGTACCACTTCCCGGAGAAGCTCATCCCGCTGATCATCCTCAACTGCCTTGACGGCAAGCCGCTCCCCGTGTACGGTAAGGGCGCGAACGTGCGTGACTGGCTCTACGTCGAGGATCATGCACGCGCGTTGCTGCTCGTGAACGAGAAGGGCGTTCCCGGCGAGACGTACAATGTGGGCGGACATAATGAACGCACGAATCTTGAAGTCGTGAAGACGGTGTGCGCAATCCTCGATGACCTCAAGCCGCGCGCGGACGGGACGAAGTACGATTCGCTCATCACGTTCGTCGCCGACCGCCCCGGCCATGACCTTCGCTATGCGATCGATCCGGCGAAACTCATGACGGAGCTCGGCTGGAAACCGCGCGAGAATTTCGAGACGGGCATCCGCAAGACGGTCCAGTGGTACCTAGACAACGAGTGGTGGTGGGGGCCAATCCATCGCGGCCGCTACGCGGGCGAACGCCTAGGTAGGGGAAAGTGACGGTCGGACGAGACAAGACCGGCGCGATGGGTTCCCTATATAGTGTCTGCCCATCAAAGGCTTGTTTTGGGCGCGGGCGCGGACTTTCGCAGCGCGCCCGCCGCCCTGCGGCGGCCTGAAAGTGCGGGGCTGGCGGCTT
>CACZAK010000249.1 GCA_902779075.1 uncultured bacterium
CGTCGTCGCGGTGCCGATCTTGGAGAACCAGTCGGCGCCCTTGTTGATGATGACGGGGATGTTCGCGAGCGTCTCGACGTTGTTGATGACCGTCGGACGACCCCAGAGACCCTTGACCGCCGGGAACGGAGGACGGGGCTTCGGCATGCCGCGGTTGCCCTCGATGGACTGGAGAAGCGCCGTCTCCTCGCCGCAGACGAACGCGCCTGCGCCAAAGCGGAGCTCGATGTCGAACGAGAAGCCCGAACCGAGGATGTCGTCGCCGAGAAGCCCGAGCTCGTGCGCCTGGGCGATTGCAACCTCAAGGCGGTGAATGGCGAGCGGATACTCGGCGCGGATGTAGATGAAGCCCTTCGAAGCGCCGATCGCGTAGCCCGCGATCGTCATCGCCTCGAGGATAGAGTGGGGGTCGCCTTCAAGAGTGGAGCGGTCCATGTACGCGCCGGGGTCGCCCTCGTCGGCATTGCAGACCATGTACTTCTGGCCCTTGGGCTGCTGCTGGGCGAACTTCCACTTCATGCCTGTCGGGAAGCCCGCGCCGCCGCGGCCGCGAAGCCCGGACTTGAGCATTTCGTCGACGACCTGCTCGGGCGTCATCTCGAAGAGCACCTTCTCAATCGCCTTGTAGCCGTCGCGCGCGATGTAGTCCTCGATCTTCTCGGGGTCGATCACGCCGCAGTTCCTGAGGACGATGCGGTACTGCTTCTGGTAGAACGGGATGTTCGCCTCGGCGACGAGCTTCTTCGCCTGCTCGGGGTCGTAGCAGAGACGCTGCACGACACGGCCCTTGACGAGATGCTCGGCGACGATCTCCTTGACGTCGGACTCCTTCACCTGCACGTAGAACGTGCCCTGCGGAAGGATCTTGACGATCGGGCCCTGCTCGCAGAATCCGAGGCAGCCCGTCGTTACGACCTGGACCTTCTCCTTGAGGCCGGCGGCCTCGAGCTCGTTCGCGAACGCCTCGATGATCTTGTCGGCGCCGCCAGAGCAGCACGCAGTGCCGCCGCAAACCAATACGTATGATTCGTATGCCATTGCAATGACTCCTTAAGCGTTCTTCACGATGTCGATCGACGGCTTGTCGAGGATCTTGCCCTCGATTAGCTCGTGGCCGACGATGTGCTTTTCGACGATGTCCTTGGCCGTCGCGGCGTCAACATGTCCGTAGATGACGGTCGGCATTCCGGGAGCGACGACCTCAACCGTCGGCTCGGAGTGGCAAAGACCCATGCAGCCGGTCTGCCTGACGAGGACGTTTGTGAGCCCCTTCTCGGAGAGCGTGTTGATGAGCGTCGTGAACGTGTCCTTTGCGCCGGCGGCGATGCCGCAAGTGCCCATGCCGACTACGACCTGGATGTCCTTGTTGGACGAGTCGCGCATGTCGAGCGCCTTCTGCTTCTCCTCGCGCATCTTGCCATTTTCTTTCCCCTTTAACCGAGTTTGCGATACTGTTCGATGATGCCCTCGACGTCCTTCGTCTCAAGCTTGCCGTGCACCTCGCCGTTGACGACGGCGACAGGCGCGAGGCCGCAGCAGCCGAGGCAGCGGACTGCCTCGACGGAGAAGAGCCCGTCCGAGGTCGTCGCATTGAGCCCAACGCCGAGACGGCGCTCGAACGTGCCCAGGCAGACCTGGACGTTGTACTTGCCGGACTTCTGGAGCCGGAAGAAGTTGTAGAACGTGACGACGCCGTAAATCTTCGCCAACGGCACGTCGAGCATCTCGGAGATCTCGATCGCTATGTTGCGCGGGATGTACCCGTACGTCTGCTGCACGCGGTGCAGAACCATGATGAGGTTGCCCGGCTTGGACTTCCATTCTTCGACAAACGCCTTTAGTTCCGGCGTCATCGTTTCGAGTTTTTCGCTCATTCTTATTGTCCTTCTTTTATGCGAACTTAAAAATTGTCCCTATTGGAAAAGATTATACCCTATCTACCCATTGTTAGGCAAGGATAAGTTATTGGCTTCAACAGGCAAAATCACTCTTTCGGGCATGCCGGTAGGACTTTTACCCTGAAGAACCCGCTGGGTTGCGTGCGAGGAGAGGCAATTACGGTATGCGTCGTGTTTGACGCGCGATAGAAAGAGCCGACGTCGTTGCCGAACACGGAAGCTGCGCCAAGCTCATCCGCGACTTCGCAGCCGTACCAAAGCCCCTTTACGGCATTCGTGATTGAAACGCTCACCTCCTTGCCTCCCACTACATCCTCAACCTTTACGGGCTCATCTTCCGCGGCAGATTCGCCAACGCCAACAACAGGTGCGCCGACCGTCTCAGGATTCACCACGACTACTGCCTTGTATTTTCCAGACGAACCCTCGACCGGCTCTGCTACGACTTTAAGGTATTGCGGCTCGAGCCCTGCGGTGACATCCTCTGCAGAAAGGGTTATCGTAACATCCGCCGCCGCCGTATCCGCCGCCGACTGGTCCTTGGCGTCGAACGCGCTGGTCTCCGTCCCGTTGATGAGATCAAACTCCTGGTGCCATTGCGAGCCGGCAGTGACGGACGCATCCTGCGAGTCGCAGACAAGCCAGCCGCCGGCGCCATACGCGAGAGGGAAGTCCCTCTGCGTCACCTTGAGCGACTGGCAGACCGTTCCGAACTTGTCGTATATTGTGATCTGCTGCTTGTTGTTCTGTATCTTCGGCCAGCCATTGTCGGCCCAGTCCGCTTGGTTCGCCGTCCAGGACTTCAACGGCTTGACGTCGCCTTTGCCTTTCTTGTTCGTAAGCGTAACATGGCAGTGCGTGGTCGTATCGTGGTCATCGCCCTGCTTAAGGAAGCAGACTGTGACGTCAGCAAGATCAAGAGTCGCAGCATCCGAAATATTGGTAAGCGTGAACCATTCGCCCGTGTCGCCATCCGCGCCGTCGTTTGTGTTCCCGCAGAAGGAATGGAGCCTGAGATACTTCTTCTCATTCGTCTCGGGAATCGCGGCAAATACTTGCGTGCCGTCCGCCGCGAAGATCGCAATCGGCCCCGCGCCAGTGAACGTCGCATTGCCGACGATTACCTGGTCAGTCAGTTCCCCGTCGTGCGCTTCGATGTAGGCACGGCGGTCGGCGACAATGTATATCGAGTCGTTCGCATCGCACACCGTACCGGCGGGGAACGTAAAATCGACCGAGAAAGCAAGGCGCCATCCGCTCATGTCGACGGCTTCTGCATTGTCGTTTTGTATTATGACGACTTCCGCACCATAGAACTGTCCCGTGACACCAAGAGCTTCGGCCTGCTCAGCATCAAGCGCAGTGAGGTTGGAGATGGAAATATTCGGGGCGAGCGTCGCAATCGGGCTTTGCGCCTCGGGGATGCCAGCGTTCAGGTTGGAGCCATAGCCAATCGCCTTCGCCCTGTTGGTGACGGAGTGCGTGACGTACAGATGCTCGCGGCGCGGTACGACGTAATCGTTCCATATTTCGTCGATGCCTGCATCAATGTCTGCAGGTCGCGTTCCCGACGGCCAGACGTCGATCGCGCTGTCGGAATTGTCGTCCGGCCACTTCGCAAGGTCCAGCGCCGAGTCCGCGCGCATCAGGTTCGCCATCTCGCGCATCTTCACCATGAACGGAACCTCGCTCTCCGGAGTGCCCGGCTCCTTGAGCTCTTGGTCCATCAGCGTCCTGAGACGGCGCAGGTAGAGACGGCGGAACTTTGATGACTGCCATACGGCCTCGAAGCCGTCGTTTCCGTTATTGCAAGTTCCTGTCATGCCCGACTGCTTCCAGCAGCGTACGCGGTTGCCACCATAGAACGGATGAGACTTGAACCAGTCCTGATTCGACATAAGCCCGATCTTAGAGCCGATGTCGCCCTGGTAATATTGCCCAAAGCTCACGTTGAAGTCGTAGCCGAGCGGCATCCACGTACCCTTGCCGCGCGTCCCCTGCAACATGTCCGGGTTATCGTAGTACGCGCAGATATTCGCCCACACATCGTCCATTTCCTGCGTAATCTTTGCAGAGGCGAGATAGTTCAGCCACGCTGGGAGATCGAACTTCTGGACAACAAACTTCGTAAGCGCAGCATTGTCGAGTCCAGTTGTGTCTGTCGTGGAGGAAGACAAAGCATCCGAACTTGTGCCTGACACGTTTTGCGCCGCCGTTATCTTGGAGCGGAGCTCACTTTGAAGCACCGTTATGTTCGACTCGTCCTCATCGTCTGGCGTTTTCTTTTCAATGCCGCCCGCCGTCGTTCCCGATCCGCTCTTGAGCGTTCCCACGTTCTTGTAGCCATATCCGAACTTGTCGAGACCGTAGACGTCCTCGATCAATTCGTCCGTGAAACGCTCGGAGTTGAACGCCAGCTGGTAGAATTCGCCGTTCAAGTTGCAGCGAACGGGGAAGTCGAAAGGAACATGGTTGCCCATTTTCCTGAAGAGCCAGAACGCAATCATCTGGCGCATGAAACTCGGGTCGGCGAACTCGCTGATGAGAGAAGTCTTGCGGATTTCCTCGATGTCCTCGCCGGAAACTACATCGCGCATGGTCAGAGGATGCGCCTTGGCGAAACGGAGTCCATGCCCCTTCTTCGTGAACTTGGCGGACGTATTGCCGCGCAGGTCGATCCGCACGTAGTCATAGTAATTGGACGTAGACGAGTCGTAAATGGCGATGCGGGCATTGTAGGGAACAAGCGAAAGGTCTTGCTTGTCAGCATCGACGTCCATCTGCGTCAGATGGTTGCCGCTCGCGAACATATGCCAAGTCGGGAGCGTCGCGCTCATTTGCGTGGTCGGATCGGGCTCCACAATCGTTCCATACCATTCGTAGCCATCGTCCTTGTTGTTGAAGCTCGGGGAAGTCCACTCCACTCCCTCGCCGTCGGTAATAAGAACTTTCCACTGAATAAGATGTCCAGCGTCTGGGAAATAACTCGCCGGAATCGTCGCCGTGTACTGGTTGCCCCAGTTGGCATCAGTTGTCTTAGCCGCCATGTCGATGTTGTTCGTTACAAGCGTCGTATCATCAAGGTCCTTGCGATAGACGAACTTGATGGACTGAATCACGTCAGCATCGCGCGGAACAAAAGTGCCGTCCGGGTTCATCACGGCATTGATCGGGAGCGTAACCGTGTAGTCCGTTCCAGGAATTGCCGGCGGCGTAATTGCCGCGAACTCGCTCGCAAGGTCCGTCTTTTTCTGATCGGGCTTCTCGTAAAGCGGCCCGACGTTCGGGCCAATGCGCGTGAGACCCGTTGTCGCCGTGTTCGCCGCGCCGCGCGTCGGCGTCGGGCACATCCAGCGCCGAGTGCCCTCTCCTTCCTCCGCGTCGCCGACGATTATCGACCAGCCCTCTGGGAGATCGCTCGGGACAACAACGGTATCGACGACCGTTCCCTTGTCCGAATCACCGCCCGGGGCATAGTAGAGCCGTACATACGGCGACTTCTTCGGGTTCACCTTGTCGCCCCACACAAGGATATTGCCATAGTCCTCAAAAATCATCGGCTTGCCGTCAAATGTTCCTTCAGCGAACGCGCTAACCGCCTTGTCCTTGCTGTTGGAATAGCGCTCAGAAGTATAGAATATCGCCCTTCCGTGCGGCGGGACGAGACGCGACGGGAAGTTGCCAACCCCTGCGGGATCGGTCTTTTTGCCACGGTTCACTCGGATAAAGCGATAGTCGGCAAGGTCGGCCCACTTGTCAGACGTGTTCTCGACCTCCACCCAACCGCTCTCCAGACCGTTGACATCCATTCCCTCCATGCCGTTCAGCGTCCTTGCATCCGTCGGCTTCGGCAGTATCTCGCTGATGCGCAGCACGCACTCATGCGTCTCCTCTGCTGTAGTCACGCCAGTCGCCTTGTACTGGGTGAACGCGGCAAGTTGATTCGCTATCGGTTCGCCAGAAGAGTCTGCAAGGAAGTCGAAGTCGGCAAGCGGACTGTTCGCGGCGTCCTCGGCAGCAGTGAAAATAGAGCTGCCAACGCCAAAGTCTGTGTGAACAGCGTAAAGCTTAGCGCCGGAAAGAGGCCACCCGCCGCGCGGGTCATCACCAAAAGTGACTGTGCCTGTAACGGATGTATTGTTCCACTTGATGCCGTCAGATGAGGCTATCTCAACTCCGTCACAGTATAACTTTGCGCCAGTTTGCGCAGCGAAGGCGAAAGTCCAGACATGCGGTGCAGTCCAGTCCGCGACTGCGGATGATGTCACTTTGTTTGTCGTCGTGCCATGCCCGAGCGAGAATGTGCCATCTCCGTTGGAGTATGCAAAAGCATAGAAGTTTTCACCATTTGACGCCCGATAGATATGGCATCCCGCGATTTCGCCGCGTACACCGTCCGGCAATTCTGCAAGAACGCTTGCGACGACGGCATTCGTGCTGCCAAAGCCCAGTGTCTGCGTAATGCCAGTATCGCCGAGAACGAGGCCATCGACGTACGATTCCGGAACCTTCGTCGCATCCTGCGGGAAGGCCCACGACACTTCGTCGCTCGTCGAGGAATGGGCGCACGTCGCGGCGGGATATTCGGTACACAGCGCGGCATACTGCTCCGCCGGGAGATCTGCAGTTCCATAGCCGATCATGCGGAGCACGGCGAAGCCAGCGCCGCTCGAAAATGGATTCCCAGATCCAATCCCACCAAGCAGACTGCCGATCTGGATTCCGTTGCCGAGCATTGTCACGAACGCCGGATCGGAGACGGGATCGCGGTCGTCGATCTGCACCGATGCACCATCCGTCGTACTGAAGCGAACGGTGAAAAGATGCCAGCCCACCACGTTTCCCACATCAACTATATTCGTGTAAGTGTTAGCGGCCGAAGGTGCGTTTATAAGCCGGACATGCCCGTCGCCGGATTTAACGAGCATCGTCATGTCGTATCCCTTATTCTTGTGCCCCATGCACCACAGGATCGCGGGACCGGTGGAAGTTGCAGAAACGGAATCAACGCAACCGTATGTCACAAAGGTAAAGGCATCCTTCGCAGTGCAACTGCTTTGGTATGGCGACCACTTCGGCGAAGCATTAGAAGCCGTTACCACATACACATTCGTCGGCCAGCCGTCGGGCCCGGCAACGGACTGCGTGACATTGCCCGCTTCGCCGCCCCATGAAGAAACCCATCCACCCGTCGGGGTGTTATTCGGCGTCCAGTCGAAGAATGGCACAACGTCATCCGCGTACACCGCGCATGCAACTGAAAAAACCGCAACAGCTGCAATACCTGTCCTTAGACGCATATTATCCCCTTCTCAATCCTCGCACTACAACGCGGCGACCTGCGAGGTCTCGAATCGCCGCGTTGCCATTGGGTATGAAAAGGGGGAGAGGACCAACCCTCTCCCCCTTTTATTGTCAGACGAGTGACTTGTAGA
Source organism: uncultured bacterium (assembly GCA_902779075.1). The sequence goes on from CACZAK010000249.1 coordinate 7,334, forward strand.
GTTTCTCGATGTCCTTGACCGTGCAGTCGCGCGGGTTGCCCGGGCGACACGCATCGGCATAGGCGCTCTTCGCGAGGAAGGGAATGTCCTCCTTCTTGAGGATGCCCTTCAGGTTCGCCGGGATGCCGACGTCCTTCGAGAGCTTCTCGACAGCGGCAATCGCGGCCTTGCGCGCCTGGACGAGCGTCATCTTCTCGACGCCCTTCACGCCCATCGCCTTCGCGATCTCGATGTAGCGCTTGCCTGTCTTCGGCGCGTTGAACTTCATCGCGGTCGGAAGGAGAATCGCGCAAGCCATGCCGTGAGGCGTGTTGTAGAGCGCGGAAAGGCCGTGCGCCATCGAGTGGTCGACGCCAAGGCCGACGTTCGAGAAGCCCATGCCCGCGATGTACTGGCCGAGCGCCATTCCAGCGCG
>CACZAK010000250.1 GCA_902779075.1 uncultured bacterium
CTGTACGACATAGCGCCTGTTCCTCGCAAGGTCCAGGTCGTCGGGATCCGCATCCCAAAACAGATTCTCTGAAAAATCGTCTTTGCTCATGTCGCCATACATTATACCATAATTCGGCTTATCGTTGTTGGATGAAATGAACGCCGTATACTGCCGCACATTCATTTCGTCATCTCCTTTTCCGCTTACGACTTTTTGAGCGCGGATCGTCATCTGGCGGATGGAACGTCCCGATGAACTTCGCATTTGACAGCGAATCGCCGACTGGCTCGAAATCATGTCCTGTCGCCTTTCCTTCTTCCGCATTGACATCGATTGAAACGTTAAGCGTTTTGCCGTTCTCCCCTCCACTGATGACAATGCCACCACCATCGGCGGAGGTTGCGCCAGGCGGTATCTTCACCCACAAATCCCCAGACTTGCCACAATGATCCTTGTGCATGACTTCCACCGTTTCACCTGCAACGTCGATGCGCCATTCATTGCGCCACGACACATCCTTCTGCCCAGTGAACAGATGGTAGCGTCCGTCTTTAAGCACATAAAGCGAATAGCCGACTTCACCAATGTACCTGTCAGTGCCAAGCGCGATTCGTTTCCCCGATGCAAATGCCAGACGATAGTAGTGAGAACCATTCCAACGCCTACATTCAAGCGTGAACGGAACTTCGCCGCCGTCCAGGTTGACGATTTTCCACTTTGGCTCGATTATGTCCGCAAAGGGATCGCCCTCGCCTGGTTCAAACCTTCCACTCGGGTGGAGAAGCCCAATATAACTGCGACTCTTCAACGAATCTCCAACGGGCGTTCCACCGCTTACGTCCTGTTCCCCGTTCTCCGTCTTGACCGAAATCGAGTCATTCGACCTGCCATAGACCTTAAGTGTCTTATCAGGGATATTCACCCATGTTTCATCACACATCATCTCAACTGTCTCATTCGTCACGTTGACGCGATAGTCGTTGCGGATGAAGTCGAATTCCAGCCCGTCAACAAGATAGTACTCCCCTGTCTGCAGGCGATAGACGGCGAACGGACCCGCTCCGCCAGTGTCCATCCAGACGCCAATACGCTTGCCGGACGGAAAAACGACACACTTGTCGTACTCGGCAAGGAACGGATGCGCCGGACGATACTCGACCGCAAACTCAAGCGCGGCGGTCTCGTTCGTCACGCTTGCGCTTCGCACCTCCGAGTAGCCACTTGACGTCGCATGGGCTACGATTCCATGCGCAACGAATGCAAAGACCGACCCAAGGCCAAACAGGAACAACCCCGCAAGGCCAAGGAGGAACTGTCCAAGCGCACGACCACACTGATGTTTGACCAACGACTTGAAGAACGCAATTATGTTGACGATTGTCACAATCACCTGCACGACAAACATAATATCGGCCAGCGCAATCCCGAACCAGCCGAGCGGCGGCGATATTGCATACGCCACGAACAGCAACAGCGCAGTGCAGCACCACGCGACAAACGGCCCGTACGCCGTCTCGAATACGAATCTCGCAATCTTCCGCATCCTTCTTCTACTCCTTTCGCTTGCCGCCGCAGGGCGCGTTCCGCGCGCACCCACTTCTATGCCATGTCCTCAAGAATGGATGCCACTGGGAACGCCGGGTTGTAGTGCCGCTGGATAAAGAGCGCGTTGCGCTCGGCGTAAAGCCGTTCCGCAAGACGATCGGCGAGCGGTATCACGTGCCGCTCGTGTTCGCAGAAAAACGGCGGCACCGCATCGAGCGATCCGGTCGTCGAGATGTTCAGGCAGCCACACCGGTTGTTGCACCGCCCTTCGAGCGCGCATCCGGCACATGCCGGTTTCGCACTCTCGTTGCGCGCGAAGATGCATTCCCGGCTCCGCTCGTCAAGCCCGGTGCCGACATGGCCGATCTCATAACCGGCGCGGCCGACGAACTGGACGCACGGATAGTACGTGCCGTCCGGCGCGACGGATATCTGCCGCCGCCCCAGCTGACACGACGCGCCGCGTCCGGGCCAGATGCGCGTGGCGATGCGCTTGTCAAACGCGGCGAAATAGACCTTCTCCTCGCGGCGGCAGGAATCGAGATACCAGTCCGCGAGACGTTCGTACGCTTTCCATAGCCGCCGCCGTGCGTCGGCGTCCCAACGCGCCTGGAAGTTGACGGTCGAGACAATGTACTTCGCGCCGCGCGCGCAGAGGTCCATGACGCCGTCCGCGAAATCTCCCGCCGTGTCGGGGTTGACGGTCATCATGACCGGCGCATACGGCAGTTCGGCAAGAACGAGCCCAAGTCCGCGCAATGCCTCCGCCGACGAGCCCGAGCCGTCTGCCCCGACGCGGTGCCGGTCGTGTGCGGTGGCCAGCCCGTCGCAACTCACCGCGACGCTGAGGCGGCATTCCCGCGCACGTTCGACAAACGCCGGCGTCACCAAAGTGCCGTTCGTCGTCACCTTGTAGTGGAACGCGAACGGACGCCTCCTCTCGCAGGCGGCTATGATCTCGAAGATCAGCTCTTCGCGCAGCAGCGGCTCGCCGCCGAAGAATATGACGCCGCAGTTTTCCTCGCCGTCCGTGCACTCTGCAATCGCCGACAGGGCTGTCTCAAGCGCCATGTCGTTCGTCCCGTGTCGCGCGTAACAGTAGCGGCACGCGAGATTGCACCGGTCAGTGAGATGGAGCGTCAGGTGCATGGCGTTTCGAGAGGTGGCTGAAGAACCATTCAATCTGCGCGACAAGCTGCCGTTCCGCTATCTTGCGCCCGCTCCGCTCCTTGAATTCGTGCTTTTTCTTCCAGTCCGGCTTTCCTCCGGCATTCTTCTCGAACGCCTCGATTTCCTGCTTCGGGACGTATGCGACTGGATCGTAGAACACGCCGACGTCGACATGATGGCCCTCCGTCCGCTTGCCGAACCCTTGGACGGCCGCTTCCGCGGCATCGCGCGTGCGGCAGGTCCTGACGGTTGAGCCTTCCCAAGGATCCTTGAGCCAGCGGTCGGCGTCCGACTCGGAAATGTATTCGATCCGCATCGATCCGTCGCGCGTGCCGAAGTCGAAAATCCACGTGCGCTTCTTCCGCGGCTCTTCAAGCGGCGCCCGGCGGGCACGGACGAGCCTCGCCACGAGATTCGGGTTCTCCCGCTTGCGCTCCCGTTCTCCGACAGGAGCCTCCACGCCGTCAAGTTCTTGCGCGTCCGCAAGCGTCACGCCACGTTTTCTGAATTCCCGCTCGATGATTGCAAGCGCAGCGTCCTCGGAAAGAATCACGGGCGGATTCATCGCCACGCAGCCGAAGGCGCCTTCGCCGTCGCCGGCAAGCGAGGCCGGCGGCAGCGGACAAACATCCGTCACAGGCCTTGGACTTTCCCGCTGCGGCTTTTTCGCGTCCGGCACGTTTTCCGTGGGCGCCGATGCCGGCGCGTCGCACGCCTCGCCGCCGAGCGCGAGCGTCTTGAGCCCGAGCGCGACGGCGCCGATCGTGGACACAATCGTCCGCAGACCCTTCCAGCGCTCCGGCACACGCGAAAGATCCGCTTCGCCGATCTCGCCGGCCGTCGGATAGCGCGGCGTGGCATACCTGCGCAGGGGTGAAACAACCTCTCTCATTTTTTTGGCCTCCTCGTCTTCTTCGACTTCCGCGCCTTTCTTGACCTGCCTTTTTTCTTGAGCGCTTTTTCCTGGATTACCTTTCGTTCCCAGGCCTCGAAGTCTGGACAGTCGCGCTTGACCTTCTCCAGCCGCTTCTTGAGACCCTTGACGGCTACGGCGCCGTTCTTCGGACACGCGAAAAGCGCAGAGACGATCCGCTCCGCCTCCGCCGCAAACCCGGCCTGCCGCGCGTGCAGGGCGAAGCACAGCAGATCGACGAGTTCGTCCTCGGACGGCGCATCGGCGAACGACGCCATCTCCTCCGCGTATGCGCGGACGAACACCACGTCGCGCGCCAGCCGCGCCTTTGAGAACGAGACGCTTTGGAGCATCTTCTCTTTCCCGTCTTCGTCCGTAACCGACAACCCGACCGAACCCGCCTGCGCCTCATACCAGACGCATCCGTGCGCAAGGAACTTCACGCGGCCAGCGTCCGACTTCGGCGGAACGACCCAGCCGTTTCCGGACGCTCTGAACCTCGCGGCGCGCGCTGTGGTCATCCCCGCCATCTCTTTGCATGGCAAAGAACATTCATCAACCTTCGCCGGATACGGGTCGACAGCTGCATACACGGCACCTGACACGTCGGCAAAACCGGATGCCGCAAGCTCGCGTGTCAGCTCGTCCAGGTCTGGAGGCCGCATCATGTCTTCGCCAACCTCCGCACTAATCACGACATTCGTCCCCTTGACACGAAATGTACATCCGTTTTCCGCGCAGACGCGCCTGAGCGCGGCGAACGCATAGACGTTCGTCGCAGCGAACGGACGTACGGTGCGGGACACCGCGGACGCGTCGGCGGAGACCGCGTAGCGGATGTCGCCCTTCTCCGCCGCGCAGACGGAACAGCCCATGGCCGTGAAGAACGCGGCAACGTCGCCGATGGTCGCAGGAGGATGGAACTCTACGGACGGCAGCACGGTGTTCCGCCACTTGAAGAAAAGCATCTCTTTATCCCAATGGACGTTGTGGCGGCCGAAGTCGGCTGCCAATCCGATTTTCTCGATAGACACGTCCGAAACGTACCTTGCTTCGTCTTCGTCCGCAATCCAAACCTTGTGCGGTTCGGCAAACCAAGCCGTCCGCCAGTAGTCTAGGTTCGAACCGGCGTCGCCATAGACCGTGACCTTGACCGAAGCCCCGTAGTCCGGGTACGTTCCGCACATACCCGTCACAAGGTTCGTCGAGGACGCGAACACGGCAAGTTCACGATCGCCGTACTGGACGAGGGCAAGACCTTTCGAGAGATGCCGAGATTCCTTCGCGTTCTCTCGTATGTCATGAACGGCATTGAGCATGCCGCAAAACGGCGAGCAGCCGGGGATCTCAGAGGGGGCCGTGTAAAGACAAATGCCGTCCTTGGCATACGGCGGGTAGGGAAAGACCGGCTCGGCTCGGTTCACCTTTAGGGCGTTCCCTTCACGCGAGAAGCCGATTTCAAGCGTCATGCCGCGGAAGAAGAGCCAATCGCCCGTCACGGAGACGTTCGCCGTGTCAAGCTCAACCGGGAAGGCAAAACGGCGAAACGCGCACGTTCCCCTTCTGACGTCCCGAACGCGCAAATCAACTCGATAGACTGCACGTGAATGTTGTTCGCCGCACCCCACCTCGCCACACATGCGTATCTGACCAGATGCATCGCCCCATATCTGCAGAGAAGAGAGCCGTACACTCTCGACATCCGCGACGACGACAACCGCCTCCGTATTCGTCGGAGCGCCCTGCGCCTGCGCCAGCAGTTCGCTTGGACCAAAAATTGGGGTGAAATCTTCTTCGAAAATGTCGCCCTCGAATCCCCATACTTTATTGTCCGAGTTAACCGTGAAGATATCTGCTGTGGAACATCTTGTGGAAATCTCAATCCGCCCGTCACATGATTCGCACGGAAGCCCCCAATTCATCACGTTCCGAACGAGCCACCATGTCGTAATGGGGATAGTCCGGCGCTCAGAATCGCCGTTGTGCGTCTTCTCGATCCTGTCAAACTTCACGAGATACGCGTCGCCCGCGTCAAGCAGGCGGCAGACTACTTCGCGTTTCTGCGGAGAGCCGTAATGGTCTGTCTTGGTGAAAATCCCGTTGACGGCGGACTTCGCCTCCTTAGGAGTGCAGACGACGACATTGCTGACGGCAACTCCGCCCCAGCCGTTCGTCGCAACGCGCACGAGCGCCGCTTCATCGAAAACCGGCGTCGTCCGCCCTCGTGCGGACGCGCAGCACGCCAGCGCGATGGAACAGACGAGAATCGCCTTTTTCAGTTTCTGCATCCTTCATCTACTCCTTTCGCTTACCTCCGCAGGGTGTGTTCCGCCCGCCGACGTCCCATTGCATATATTCACACCACCTTTGTGATTTCCTTTACACGTTCAGATTCGCTTGGCGGAACGAGGACGCACATGCGCGTACCAAGTCCGCCATGACCGCGAGCGCGCGTGGCGTGTACATGGTATGATTACGCCATTGCCTTTCTCATGCCACCGTCGGCTGGAGCTTCTTGACCTGGGCGAGCGAAAGGCCGGTGTATCTTGCAATGTCCTTCAATGCAAGAATACCGTCCTTCAGCATCCGCTTAGCCATCGCTAGCATGGTCTCACGTTTGCCCTCGCGCTT
>CACZAK010000251.1 GCA_902779075.1 uncultured bacterium
ATGGGGTAACTGGCGGTGCGCTTGCCGTGGCGACAGGCGGCGTTCTGGACATCGCCGGCACGGAACTTTTGTTCACGTGCGACGCCACGCACTACGTTGACGGCACGATGACCGTGAGCTGTCCGCTCGTCCCGCAGGGGCGGCAGACGTTCCGCGGCGACGGTACGCTGACGCTCGCCGGCGGCGTTTCGAGCGCAGCGGGCGGCGTGCGCGTCGAGGGCAATCTGACGTTCGTTCCGTCTGACTGGACGAACGATGTCGAGCTGTCGGTGAAGGACAACGTGACCATTGCGCCGACCGGCGACTGGACGTTCGGCGGCGATGCGACGCTCGATCTCGTACATCACTCCACGCTGACGCTTGCGACGGGCGGGCACAAGCTTAAGCTCGCGAAGCCGATTGTGTCAAAGGGAACGCTGGCGGTTACGGGCAACGGCACGATTGAGATAGCCGCAGAGGGGATGTCGCTCGACAAGGTCGAGATGGCGGACGGCGCGACATTCTCTGTCGCAAAAAATATTCTCTCCCTGGGGACGCAGGTTTCTGCTGATGTCCCCAAGCTGAATAAGCGTGTTGACGAGAGGGGCTATACAATCTACTCCGTCAAGGGCGGCGCGGGCCTAAGCATATTCATCCGATAAGGCGCTGCAAAGCGATGCTCTGCGTCTGCGCGCTTGCAGCAGCGACTGTGCTTTCGGCTTTCGCCGAAGAATGCGTCGCCTTGAGGCCAGGCGAGGTAGAGGTAGTGCTGCCTGAGAAGCCGTTTCCTGCCGAGCGTTTCGCCGCGCAGGAGATGACCAACTTCCTCTCGCGCGTTCTTGGCGCTTCTGTGCCCGTTATAGAGGCTCGGAGTAAAGGCGCCGATAGCGTCGCTATTCTCCTCGGTCGTGCCGCGGGATTCGATGTTTCGGCCTTCGAGCGCGACGCGTTCAGGACGAAGGTCGAGCGTTCGGCGGAAGGCGCGGCGACAATTTGCATCGCCGGGCGCGACGATTCCTCCGCCGACATCGGCGCGATGCTTGCCGGCAGGGGGAATGTGCTGCGCACAGAGCACGCGACGCTGTTCGGCGTATATGCGTTTCTCGAAGACTTCGCCGGCTGCCGGTTCTTCTTTCCAGGGGAGTTCGGCACCGTCGTGCACCGGACGACCGCGCCCGTCTTCACTGTGCGCGCACCCTACATCGACTATGCGCGCGCGGTGTGGCCGGGCGAGACGCCCGAAATGACAGACGAGGCGCGCGAGGCCCTGCGGCGGCGTGCGCGCGCGCTGGAATGGCTTCGCCTCGGCCTGGACACGACGCGCATCCCATGCTGCCACGGGCAGAACGGCTTCCACTACGTGGAGCGCTTCCGCGAGACGCATCCCGAATACTTGCGACTCAAGGAGGACGGAACGCGCGCCACCGAACTGGAGTTCAACGGAGACAAGTTCGCGTGGAACATCCGCGACCTCTGCCATACGTCGAAGGTGTGGGACGAGATGTACGAGGACGTCAAGGCGTACCTGACGGGTCAGCCGGCGGCTTCGCGCGGCATTCCGCTTCGCGGCGACATGACGCGCTTCGGCTGGAACGGTAACTGCGCGGGGGGCAAGTACGTTGACATCATGCCGCAGGACGGCTTCCAGCGCTGCTGCTGCGAAAACTGCAAGAAGGCCTACACCGACGAGCCGAACTACGCGACCGACCTCGTCTGGGGCCAAACGGCCCGACTCGCCAGGCGACTCAAGGACGAGGGAGTGAAGGGGTATGTCACGCAGATGGCCTATACGCCATACGGAAGAGTCCCCGACTTCGAGATTCCCGACAACGTGCTTGTCATGGTTGCCCGCACGGGTCCTTGGTGCATTCGGGACGGGAAGAAGCTGTCGCAGGAACTCGGCGACTACCGCGCCTGGGCGGAGAAGACGGGCGGCAAGGTGTGGATATGGACGTATCCCCACAAGTACAGTGCAACGGCCATACCAGACATTCCCTGCATGGCGCCGCGGGCATGGGGCGAGTACTACAAGCGCGCCGCGCCGTGGATATTCGGCTCCTTCGCCGAGAGCGAGACCGACCGCGCCGAGTTCAACTACCTCAACTACTACGTCTTCGCGAAAGTGGCGTGGAATCCGGAGCTTGACCTCGATGCGCTCCTCGACGACCACTACGAAAAGATGTTCGGCGCCGGCGCGGCGGAAATGAAACGGCTTTACGAGGAGATGGAAGACGCATGGCTGCGCATCGCCGGGAACATAGTATGGGATGCATACGGGCCGCATCCCGTCGTGCCGAGCGAATACACGCTTGCGACCGTGGTTTACTCTCCCGCCAAGCTCGCCGAGTGGTCGCGGCTCTGCGACGTGGCGGCGGCGAAGAACGCGGCGGACGTTCCTGCGCGCGAACGGATTCGCCACTTCAGGGAGCGCTTTGTCGATGGAATAGCGGCGCATTTCCGCGACTACATGGAGGAGATATCCGTCGAGAAGGCGCTAAAGCGCCGTGCGTCCGAGCCGGCACGCCGGAACCTCATCGATCCAAACGGGTGGTCGATCTATCCGGCAGAAGGAGCCGTGCCGCTTGTGGACAAGACGGTCAAGGGGCCGACGGGCGAAAACGCCATGCATGTGCGCGCCATAGACGGAAAGGCCTACCTCACCGGACTGCTCTGCCGTGCGCCGTATCTCATGAAGCCGAACACGCGCTACCGACTGTCAGGCTTTCTCAGACTCAGGGACGTCAAGCCGCGCACCAAGCACGGCGGCGTCTATTTTGAAATGAACAACGGTGAGAAGAACTGGGCCGAGTCAAACAAGGGCAGTCGCCGGTTCTCGGGCACGACGGACTGGGTGTACCACGAGATGACGTTTGAGACGATCGGCGAAATCAGCCAGAAGCCGTTTCTCTGCCTGCGCATCTACAACGCGGACGGCGAGGCCTGGTTCGACGGCATGCGACTCGAGGAGATCGGCAATTGAGCGATGAAAGGAGAAAAAGCATGAAAGAGAAAGTCATATACGGGATAGTCTTGCTGGCGTCCGCGACTGTTGTAGGCGGATGCGGCGTTTTCAGGAGGCCGGACGTCAAGGCGCCTGGCGTAGTGTTTGTGGATTCCCTAGACCTTTCGGGCGCGACCTGCGGCATGGGCAAGCATGTCCGGGCGGGGAAGTCCGTTGACGGGAATCCGCTCACCGTGGGAGGCAAGACGTATGCGCGCGGCTTCGGCACGCATCCCGAAAGCGCGATCCTCTTCCGCGCGAACGGAAAGGTGCAGGCGTTCGACGCGCTGGTCGCGATTGACGACGACGCGAAGGATGCCGGTTCCGGCAGGAGCTACGGCAAGCCGACGGCGCAGTTCAGAGTCTGGGCCGACGAGAAGGTGGTCTGGTCGTCCGGCGCCCTGAAGCTCGGGCAGAAGCCCGTCGCCGTGCATGTCGATCTCGCCGGCGTCAAGGAGATAATCCTCGAGACGTCGGGCGGGCCGTCCTGGACGGCCTTTGACTCGGCCAACGCCGACTGGCTCGATGCGCGCTTCTCCTGCGACGGCGACGCGACGATCGAATCCGTCAACGATCCGGAGCTGACGATACAGCTCGGCATCCTCACCCCGGAGGAAAAGGCCGCGCCGCGCATCAACGGCTCCGACATCTGGGGCGTGCGTCCCGGACATCCGGTCATCTTTCGCGTCGCGACGTCGGGCGAGCGTCCGCTGCGGTTTTCGGCGAGGGGGCTGCCGAAGGGCGTCGTGCTGGACGAGAAGGGCGTCCTGCGCGGCATCGCGCCCGAGAAGCCCGGCGACTACGACATCGAGGTGACGGCGGAGAACGCCGCAGGCAAGGCCGTGCGCACAATCCGCCTTGCCGTCGGCGAAACGATAGCGCTCACGCCGCCCATGGGCTGGAACAGCTGGAACACACTCTGCTACCGCCTGACGGCCGACAAGGCGAAGGCGGCCGCGAAGGCGATGGACGAGTCGGGCCTGGCCGACCACGGCTGGTCCTACATCAATCTGGACGACTGGTGGGAGATGAACAACTCCGGCTGCCCGCGCGTGGAGATGCGCAAAAACGACTTCGGCGGGCGCGAGGACGTCATCGGCCCGGCCCGCGGTGCGGACGGCAGGATAATCCCGAACCGTTCGTTTCCCGACATGAAGGGCTTGACGGACTACATCCATTCGCTGGGACTCAAGGCGGGTCTCTACTCCTCTCCCGGGCCCCTCACGTGCGGCAAGTGCGAAGGCAGCTACGGGCACGAGCTGCAGGACGCCGAAAGCTGGGCCGAATGGGGCTTTGACTACATCAAGTACGACTGGTGCAGCTACAGCGACATCTTCAAGAAGGAGACAGGCAAGGACTGCTGGGACAATGGCGTGTACGAGGACATGTCGCTGCGCGACGCCTTCATCAAACCCTACCGTCTGATGGGCGAGTGCCTCAGGAAGCAGAAGCGCGACATCGTCTATTCCTTCTGCCAGTACGGCATGGCGCACACCGAGCTTTGGGGCGCCGAGGTGGGCGGCCAGTGCTGGCGCAGCTGCGGCGATCTCAAGGATTCGTGGACGTGGATGGAGGAGTCCGTCGAAGGGCGCATCAACGCCGAGCATTGGAAATACAACCGTCCGGGCTGGTGGGCCGATCCCGACATGATGATCGTGGGCCAGCAGCTATCCTTCGGCAGCGACCATCCCACGTACCTCACGCCGAACGAGCAGTACACCCACGTGTCGGTATGGGCGATGGTAGGCTCGCCCCTCCTCCTCGGCTGCGACCTCACGGACATGGACGCCTTCACGAAGAACCTGCTGATGAACGACGAGGTGATAGCCGTAAGCCAGGACAGGCTCGGCAGGACCGCCCGGCGCATCCGCCATACGGACACGGAGAGCGTCTGGACGCGTCCGCTCGCGAACAGCTTCACGGCGGTGGCGCTCGTGAACCGCTATCCCTTCACGCGAGAGATCAAGGTGTCGTTCGCGGAACTGGGGCTGGAGGGCGAATGCTGGGTGAAGGACCTATGGCGGCAGAAGTGCGAGGGCAGGCACTCCGGATTCTATGTCGCGACCGTTCCGGCTCATGCGACAAAGCTTGTGAAGATGCGACCAGTGGACTGCCCCAAATGCCCGTAGCCCAGTTTGGAGCAGGTGGCGTGGACAAGATCAAATGGACAAGATGAGACACTGCAAGAAACTGTTCTGCGTCTGCGCGATTGCCGCAGCGGGCGCGCATGCCTCCGCACCGGAGGCTCCGCCGCCTCCCGGCCCTGAAAGCTGGACGTTCCGGCGAGAGCTCGCGGAACCTGCGGTTTACCGAGCGCGCGCGTCATACGACATCGACGACGCATTCGGACTTACCGGCAGGCTTGCGCATGTCAAGGCGGATCTCTCGCGCTACTTCGCAAGCGCGTCTGCGGCGTCGGGCAGGAGGCTTGTGATCCGTCGCGGCAAGGTGGATGGACATGAAAGCTACCGTTTGGACGTGGAGCCCTCGGGCGACGTCGTCCTGACGGCGGGCGATGACGACGGCATCCGCCGCGCCGTCTACTGGTTTGAAGATCGCGAGAGCGCAGGCGACATCGCTCCTGTCGTGCGCCGTCCGTGGGTCAGGAACCGCATCTCGCGCTGCTACTTCGGCCCTATCAAACGCCCTCCGCACAATCGCGACGAGCTGATGGACGATGTGGACTATTATCCCGAGGCGTATCTTGAACGGCTTGCGCACGAAGGCGTGAACGGGCTGTGGCTGACGGTCGAGTGGCGCGATCTCGTCGAAACTTCATTCACGAAGCGCGACCCGGAGGCGAAAAGGCGCCTCGCCAAGCTGCGCCGGACGATTGACAGGTGCCTCGACTACGGCATCAAGACGTGGGTCTTCGCCATCGAGCCGAAGTGCGTAATGGACGGAGATCCGCTCCTCTCGGCGCACCCTGAGCTTTTCTCCACGGCGGGCGAGCCGTACGACTGCCACCTCATGTGTCCGTCGCGCCCGGAGGCGCTTCGCTACATAGAGGAATCGGTGCGCGACCTGTTCGTCCAGGCTCCGGGGCTCGGGGGTCTTTTGATGATCGCGAACGGCGAGCGCCTGACGACTTGCCTTTCCGTAGTCGATCCCGTGACGGGCGAAAGCCGGTATGGCCGCTGCGCGGAGTGCGGTCGGCGCGAGCCCTGGCAGCTCTACGAGGCGGTCTCGAAGGCGGTAGTCGGCGGAATCCGCGCGGCTGGGTCGCAGGCGCAGTACATAAGCTGGTTCTACCATCCGCAGCCTGCGGCCACGCGCGCCGAATGGGTATGCGAAGCGGCGCGGCACGCGCCGAAGAGGACTGTCTTCGCCTACAACTTCGAATCCGGCGCCGAAAGCGAACAGCTTGGGGCGTTGCGTCACGGCGGAGACTACTGGCTTTCGTATGTTGGCCCGTCCAGGGGCTTTTCCGACGTGGCCTGCGCAGTGCGCGAGGCCGGCGGCGAGCTGGGCGCGAAGATTCAGGTCGGCTGTTCGCACGAGGTGGCGACTCTTCCCTTCGTGCCGGTTCCCGGGCTGCTCTACCGCAAGTACAGGGCGATGCGCGAGGCGGGCGTCTCAACCGTGTTGCAGTGCTGGTATTTCGGCAATTGCCCGGGCGTAATGAACAAGGCCGCCGGCGAACTCGCGTTCGAGACGTTCGAGGACGACGAGGAGTCGTTCCTCCGCCGCCTTGCCGCGCCGGAATGGCGGGACGACGCGGCATGCGCGGCCGCGGTCTGGAAAGACCTCTCCGACGCCTACGCGCACTATCCGCTGTCGAACGCCATGCAGTACTACGGGCCGTTCCACGCCGGCGTCGCATGGCCGCTTCTCGCGGATGTCGAGATGCGTCCGCTTGCCCGCACATGGAGGCCCAATGATCCACCGAGCGGCGACGCGATAGGTGAAGCGCTCGACGAGCATACGCTCGGCGAGGCCGCCGAACTCGCCCGCAGGATGGCGGCTGGTTTTTCAAAGGCGGAAGGCGCAATCGCGGATCTTGAGACGCGTTGGCGCGACGACGGCGATCGTATGCGCGATCTTGCCCTTATGCGTGCGCTTGGCCTGCAGTTCGCAAGCGCCGCGGACATACTTTCCTTCTATGAAGCCCGCAGCGAGGCATTGACCGCAGGAAGAGGGCCTGGCCGCGACACGGTGAAATCGCGCGCTGCCCTGCGGCGCATGGACGAACTGGCAGAGGCGGAGATGCGCGTCAGCGAGAAGATGCTGCCGCTCGCCGAAGCGGATTCGCGCCTCGGTTTTCATTC
>CACZAK010000252.1 GCA_902779075.1 uncultured bacterium
GCATTGCCGCATACAGAAAACGAGAAGTTGGAGGTTGGCAGGTATATGGCTCGCTTTGTGAAGGCGAGTACAAGTTACGACCACATAGACGAGGCGTTGTCGACTTTGACGGGTGGGTCGTGGCTGCTGGAGAGCACCGTGTCAACCGTAGGTATAAGAGTTGGCAAGATGGAACGACAGGGTTCCACAAATATGATGTGCAAGTTAATCAAGGAGAATAAAGATGCATATGCATTGACTTGTCTTTTTGCCCTCAGCCTGGCTATATATCATCAGATCCTGCGCCGGCCGGAATGCCTGGGCATGTGGGCATAGTAGATTTTGACGGACAAGGGATTAGTGCGGGAATGAATAATGTCAATCGGTTTTTCAAGGCTTGCGGCAGTCATGCAACGCTGCGCAAATACATTGGAGAAGAACTATGAAGACTACAATCAGTAAAGTGGCTTTTTTTCTGTCTGCGTTGGTGTTGTCCACTGCCGGCATTGGAGATGAGGTATGCAGCAATGCCGTCATGTTGGCAAGGGCAAAACTAGATGACTGTCTGGCGGTACTGCCGACGGATTTTACGGGCACAGCGGAATACATGATGGAATTCGGCATGTGCGACGAACTGCCGTCGCCTGAAATTGAGTTGGGGATGTTCGTCTCTAACAATGTTGACGTTGTTTATTCGAATCTGTCGACCATCGCGACAAATATTGTCGAGAGGCGACTGCTGTTGGCATCGGCCTGGTGGCTTGGTGACGACTACTATCTTGACTGCCTGTCACGTAACGTCGATCTGGCAGTTGCAGGAACAATCTCAGCCAATGACCTGCGGTGGTATATGAGAGGCCACAGAACGAGGCGCTTGACATATTTGCTCGCGTCTCAATACGACAGGCCGGGTGTCTCAAACATCGTACTTCGGCTGATGACCTATACTGGCGAGACGAACAAGTACGAAAAAGTCCTAAGCGGCGAGGCCAAGGCCGAGTACCTTGAGTTTGAACAGTTCATGGCTGACGGCCCAGAGGCACCGCGTCAGATGGAATGAAGTGTGTATGTAGAGGAGAAGGGATATGTCTGCGTCCAGACGAACAGGGAAGTTTTTGTCATGTACATTTTTGATCGTGATGCTTTCGCTTGCCGTAGTGCTGTTGCTTGGCAAAGTTCCCGTTGGCATCGAGTACGGATCGCCATATAGGGGGATTCCGGATGCGGCGACAAATGGAATCGACATCGTATCTGCGGCGCGAAGTCAGATCGGAGTGACGGTTGTGTACGACCCGTCGTACCAAAACATTCCATATCCAAATGGGGATGTCCCCATAGACAGAGGCGTGTGCAGCGACGTGATAGTCCGTGCGCTCCGAACGGCGCGAGGAATAGACCTCCAGAGGCTTGTTCACGAGGATATGAAGGCGCATTTCATAATGTATCCTTCGCTGACAAGGTGGTTGATGTATAGGACAGATCCAAGCATAGATCATAGGCGAGTTCTGAACCTTGAGCGTTTCTTTGGACGAATCGGATGGTCTTTGGAGGTCACAAAGGATGCGGACTGCTATATTCCTGGCGACATTGTTACATGCCTTATTGGTGGCGAAATCCCACATGTCATGATTGTCAGCGACAGAAAATCACCTGATGGAGTGCCACTTGTAATACACAATGTGGGTTCTGGAACTCAAGAGGAGAACCGTCTTTTCAGCTATGACATTACCGGACACCATCGACTGCGGATGGCAAAGTGATGCAGCCTTGATCCGAATGCGAAGTCGAGCCAACGCGGGCGCAGTTGACTGTTTCGGCATTAGCGCAGGAATGGCAAACGTCAATCGTCATTTTGAAACTGGTTCGTCAAATATTGTTAGAAGGAAACTGGAGGAATAAACATTTATGAAGAAACTGACAATAGGCGTTTTCATCTTGGCTTGCGTTGGGATGACGTGCGCCGATGACATCGTTTCGCAAGTGTGTTCGTCGGTGTCGTCGGTTGTTTCTGCGCTGCCGGCTGGTCGGCGCGGCTCACCTTCGTATATTCGCGAGTTCGGTGTTCCATTTAAGCAATGCGCTGGTTATCAAGGGCTTGTCAGCATCGTGTCGAACAACCAGGATTTAGTGTGCGCCAATTTCAGTGCATGCGCGACGAACGAACTTTCCAGGATGGTGCTGCTCTCCGCTTGGTGGGGCGGCGATGATGATTTGTATATCGGCGGCCTTTCGCGGAGTCTGGACTTGGCAATGAATGGCATTGTAACTCGTGATGAACTCGATTGGTATCGACGCGGGCACTTTAATGTCAGGCGAGCCAATATGCTCGCATTGCGGTATGATGAGCCGGGGATTTCAAATCTTGTGTCTCGTCTGTATGGTTTCACTGGAGAAACGAATGTCTACCTTCGGGTGCTGTCTGGTGAAGCGCGCATTAGCATTACGAATTATCTTGAGGAGATATCGCACACAAATTAAGACATGCTGCATAACGACCTTCGGAGTGAGATTGACACGAGAGAATTTGAGATGAAGAACTGTCTACTGTTTTTTGCCGCACTGGTTTCCCTTTCCGCTGTTTCCCATACGGAAAGTGAGAAGCTTGACACTGCAAGGTATATGGTAAATGTCGTGGATGCGAACACAAGTTTCGACACAATTTCCGATGCTCCGGCACACATTCTAGAATGGAGTCGTCCTGAAGTGTTCTTTGGCATCAACATCAATGGTTGGACTGTTGACGAGAAGAAGGAAGCATTTGACGCTTATATACGCTACATAGCGACGACGAATTGCGCGAACGAGGAAAGCCCTGACTATGTAGTGTCCATTAGCGCAATTGAGCAATGCTGCTGGATGTCCCGCACGAACGAACTTGAGAGCATTCGCCAATTCGTATTGAACACACAGCATCCTTATCGGAGCAGGATTACTGGCGCCGTGCTGGAGCTTGGCGACTTAGACAATGAATCAATCGACTTTGCGGAGGCAATTGCAACGAATACTGTAGTGTTCGGTCGAAGTGAACGAGGTCGTGCGTTTGGTGTACTGTGGAAGAAACTGTCGCAGGCGAACATGGGAGATTCGGTCGCCAGCAATGCATGCGCCAGAATAACCAGTATGTTTTATCGAAATAAGCAATTGTCGGTCGCCGGTGCGCTGAGCGTTGACAAATTACTTGTGGAACGTCTCAATGGCTATACAATGAGTTCCAACCGTTTAGAAACGGCTCTGTTTGTCCTTTCGCAGACCAATCGCGTGGCGCGGGAAGATCGAGAAGGCCGGCGGCTCGGTCGCCTAAGCCATCTCTTGATCCACGAAAAAGCGCGGGCGGCAATCGTCCGCGCTTTTCGTTTTTGTTGTGCGTTGCCTTTGTGTGGCGACAGCAATGTAGCAAAGCCGCGACGCTTGCCAAAAGGTCTGTGCTTTTGCTATTCTATTGGCATGAATGCGTATGGAGATGAGAATATGAAGATGAAACTTGTTGCAGGCGTTGCCTGCGTGTTTGCGGTGGTTGTCAAGACGGCCGCCGCCGCATGTGCGGGAATGGGGCTCGGCTTTGTCGATCCGATGGTCGGAACGGAAGGCCGGGGCAGCGAATACGGCGGCATGATGCCGATGACAGGCGTGCCTTTTGGCGCTATGCATCTTGTGCCTGTGACACGCACGAATGCCGTAGGCCGGACGAGTTTCAACGCGCTCGACAAGAATCTGCTCGGCTTTTGCCTAACGCGCCAGCCCGCAATCTGGATGGGCGAGTTCGGCCCTGTCCGAATCTGGCTCGACAAGCCGCTTGCCATAGAGTCGATCGAGGCGCATCCGTGGCAGACGACAGTAAAAGCCGGCGGCAAGACATACGAACTGGCGGCGACTGCGCATGGCGCGCTGATCAGGTCCGACGACCCTGCGCTTGGCGCAGGCCTTGCCGACGAAGGCGTCACGACCGAGCGGACGGCGCGCGTCTCGACTGAGCCGATACCGAACTTCGCCTGCCGCTGGTCGAAGCGTCGCAACGGCAAACTGCTCGCCGTCGGCGTGTCTCTCATCAGCGCGGAGAATGCGCAGAGGCACCGTCCAACGGGTAGCGACGAGGCTTTCGACGCCATCGTTTCCGACTCGATTGCCAAATGGGACTACTTCTTCGACCGCCTGTTCATCGATGCGCCTGAGCGGGTCAAGAAGATATTCTA
The DNA here is from genome assembly GCA_902779075.1 of uncultured bacterium. The sequence continues at coordinate 4,170 of CACZAK010000252.1, forward strand.
TACCGGGCTCTATCATGCGCTCCTTTACCCGCGTGACCTTTCCGAGGAAGGGCTCTACTACTCGGCTGTCGACGACAAGGTGCACGAGGGGCCCGGCTACAGCTGCTTTTCGCTCTGGGACACTTACCGCAGCGAGCATCCGCTCCTTACGCTTGTCGCGCCGGAGAGGGCGGGGGCGATGTGCCAGTCGCTCGTTGACATGTACAAGTGGGGCGGGTGGCTGCCGATCTGGCCGAATCCCGGATATACTGGCGTCATGATCGGCGACCCTGCGGCGATCGTGCTCTCCGAGGCGTATGTGAAGGGCATTAAGGGCTTCGATGTCCAAGACGCCTTTGCGGCATGTCTCAAGAACGCCGACGTTCCGCAGCCTGATGACATGCTCCGCAACTGGCTTGACATGGGGAGAGACGAGCCGGGCTGTCCCGAGACGCGCGGCGGACTTACGTGGTATCTCTCCCACGGCTATGTGGCGCATGACAAGACCGTCGAGTCGGTTTCGCGCACGCTCGACTATTCGCTGGCGGACGCTTCCATCGCGAAGTTCGCCGCTGCGCTCGGCAGGGAGGACGAGGCGAGGCGCTTTGCTTCGCGGGCGAAGAACTACACGAATCTCTGGTGCGCGGCAGAGAGGTGCTTCCTGCCGAAGGCGTCTGACGGAACGTGGGAAAACCTCGAGAAACCCGTCCATCATGGCCACGCCTACACCGAGACCGACAGATGGAGCGCGCGATGGTGCGTTCCACACGACGTCGACGGGCTTGTCGCGCTGATGGGCGGGGCGGAGACGTTCGAGCGCGAACTCGACAAGTTCTTCGAGACTGGCTTCTACAAGGTGGATGCGGTCGGCAACTCTTCCGTCCACGGCAACGAGACGTGCCACCATGTCGCCTATCTCTACAACCGGATCGGTCGCCACGGCAAGACGTGCCGTCGCGTGCGCGACATCCTGACGCGGTGCTATTCCGACAGCAGGCGCGGCTTCGACGGCAACGAGGACTGCGGCGCGATGAGCGCGTGGTATGTCCTTTCCGCGCTCGGGCTCTATCCGCTCGACCCGGCCAGCGGGTACTACGAGATCGGCTCGCCGATCGTGCGGGGCGCGATTCTCCAGCTTGGATCCCCTGGCGCCTGGAGGACGCTTGTAGTCCGCGTAGGCAACTATGCGCCTGATCGCTGGCTCGTCAGGCGCGCTACGCTCAATGGCGTGGAATTGAAGGATTGGCGTGTCAAGCATGCGGATCTCGTCTGCGGCGGAGAACTTGTCTTTGAGATGGCAGAGGGGAACGTGGGCGAGGCGACTCGCTAACGGCATCGCGCTTTTCGTTTTTGTTTAACTTCGAGGGTTGAGCCGCGCGCGGAAAAAGGGTATAATACGCGGCAAAAATTTGGGAAGGCGAAATGACTCTTGCAGAACTCGAGAATGCGAAGGCGGAAAGCCTGAAGGAAATCGCTGCGGCGAACGACGCCGCGGCGGTCGAGGCGCTTCGCGTAAAGTATGTCGGCCGCAACGGTTCGATCCCCGCGCTCATCAAGGCGATGAAGGACGTTCCGAAGGAAGAGCGTCCCGCGTTCGGCAAGGCCGTCCAGGCGTGGCGCGCCGAGGTCGAGGCCGCTCTTGCGGCGAAGGGCGCAGGTTCCGCTGGCGAGAAGGCGGTCGATGCCGATCTCACGCTCCCCGGCCGCTGGTGGGGGCTTGGCGTCAAGCATCCGCTCTCCCGCGTCATCGAGGAGACTGCCGCGATCTTCGGTCGTCTCGGCTTTACCGTCGCCGACGGCCCTGAACTCGAGACGAAGTTCAACAACTTCACCGCGCTCAACACTCCCGCGCACCATCCGTCGATGGACAGGAGCGACACTTTCTGGTTCGGCGAAGACTGTCTCCTGAGAACGCAGACTTCGCCCGTGCAGATCCGCACGATGATGGCGAACAAGCCGCCGATCCGCGTAATCTGCCCGGGCCGCACCTATCGCCGCGACACGACGGACGCGACGCACTCCGCGAACTTCCACCAGATCGAGGGGCTCTACGTCGACACCAAGCCCGTCTCGCTCGCCGACCTCAAGTCG
>CACZAK010000253.1 GCA_902779075.1 uncultured bacterium
CGCGGAAAGTAGGTCTATTACCTCATCTTCGGTAAAACCGAAGCAGTCCGAGTAGTCGTTATCGAACACGGACCAGACCTCCGGGTTGTTGAGACCGGAGAGGACGCCCTCCTTCGCGACGCGCAAAATGCCGGTGATCACGCCGAGGCGGCAGTGCTTGCCGTCCTTCATCGCGCCGGATAGGAAGTTGCGGAAGAACTGGAGCGCCTCCTCGCCGAACCCGTGCGTCGCCGCGTAGTTGATCGGCGAGTCGTATTCGTCGATCAAAATAACAGGCTTTGCCTTGTAGTGTGCGTGGAGCGCGGCGGCCAAAATACCCAAAGAACGCATAAGCGTCGACGTAGTAGCACTTTTCTTCTGTAGATCATTGAAATCGCAACGCCATTTCTCTGGGCATGTCTCATCGCCAAACGCCATCCTGTGTCTGAGAAATTCCTCTGCGATGACATCAGCAATCAAGCCTACCGTCCCTTTCCAGGTCTCACTCTTCGCGTCCTTGAACGTAATGAATATCACGGGGTATTTCCCCTGCTCGGCGCGGTGTTCGGGATCCTGCCACACCTTCGTACCCTCAAAGAGGTGCGCGTTGCTCTCGTCCGTCTTCTCAAAGAAGGACTGGAGCATGTTCATCGCGAACGTCTTGCCGAAGCGGCGCGGACGCGTGAAAACGGCAACCGTGGACTTCTTGTCGAGAAGACCCGATATGAGCTGTGTCTTGTCGGCGGACCAGTACCCGGCCTTGACCGCGGCCCAGTCGCTGTTGCCAACAGGGAGCGATGGAAGCCTTGTCCCGCTTTGGACGTTCGTTTTTTGCATGTCAGTATTCTACCAAATCGCCACGCGCCGCGCAACAGCGAACGCCGCTGTTCGTACCGCCGCAACGTGAAAGATTCACCTTACGCTTTCAATGTACGCCAGCAATGCGCCAAGTGGTTTCGCCGATGACGAATGGGACCGCACGTACGTGCGATTGCCAAACACATATAGTGCCTGACGTGCGCGCGTGACGGCTACGTTCACAAGATTGGGCGCGCCTTCGTCCACCCACTTGATCTTAGAAGCCGGAGAGTTGTCCGTGACTACAAGGCTGTAGATCATGACGTCGCGCTCGTCACCCTGGAACTTGTGGACGGTAGACGCCGTAATGCGCGAGGCGAATTCCTCCGGTATGGCGTGGTGCAGACGTTCTGCCTGCGCCTTGAACGGCGTCACGATCCCGATGGATATGTCCTTGTCGACCTTCGCAAGCTCAACGGCCTTTGCGATCGCCATGCGTACCTCTTCAGCGTTTACGTTGATACGGTTCGAGACCTGTCGCCCATTCACGTCGACCCAGAAACATCCCTGTTCCTTGATCGGATGGGCGAACGTCCCGGTACGAACGTCCAGACCTCCCAGTTCGCGGTAGAAGAAATTGTTCGAGTATCCAATAATCTGCGGATGGCAGCGATAGTGTCCGTTCAACATCATCGGTTTGTTCCGTCCTCTCGCATGCGTAAGCCAGTCGTGGCACCGATCCCAGAGCGACGTTGCCGCGTACTGCGTCCATGGGGAGCGAATCCCCAGATGTTCCTTGATGGCCCTCTCTTCTTCGTCCTTCAACGCGGAGATGTGCCTCAGCTGCTTGGGATCGCCGACGACGACAATCTGCCGCGCGCGTAACATGAGAGGCAAGGCAGACGCCACGTCGCACTGGGACGCTTCGTCGATGACCAACATGTCCACCAGTCCGGATATCAGCGGAAGTGCACCCTTCGCGGAAAGGCTTGTAATTGCGATAAGCGGACACGCCTTCAGGAAATTGCGCGTCACATCAATGGCTTCCCGTTGCCACAGCATACCGTTAGTCACGTAGTTCCTGAATGAGGAAACTGCCAACGCCGTGCCTGGCTGGGAAAGACGCACGGCCAGGTCGGCCGCAACATATCCAACGGCATTGCCGCGAATGTCCCGTTGTGCGTCAATTAGCATGGCGTCAGGCTTTCGCTCGGCAATCTCCTTCAACTCATTGCGGCAGTCTTCAAGCGCTTTCTCAGCGGAGTCGACACGTTCCTTGGCGTGTGCGATGTCGTCCTCAATCCGCGCCTCAAGGTCGGCACGTTCGCGCAGATACGCCTCGCCGTCCGTCAGTACCTGGTCCACCTCACGATAGTAGTCAGAAATGTCTTTGCCGGACTTCATTTCTTCCGCCGCGAACCTTCCTATGCGGTCCTCTACGAGACGGCGGACATCCGCCGGGAAGGCAAGCACGTGGCTGATCGCCTCGGCGGCGTGCCGACGTTTGGTGAACCAGTCAATCCATATCCTCCCCAGCCCAGAGTATCTCCCGGCGAAGCCGTTCCGCCTTACACGGAAGGCGTTCGCCAGCATGTCGAGCTGGTCGCCACCATAACGATCAAACACGCGCAGCGGCGCATTTCCCGCCAGGAACGCCGCCATCTCGGCTTCGTCCCGCCCGCACGTGTCCGTGAGGGCTTGCTGCGACAAGGCGAGCGTCCGCTCCCGAATGGGCAGAACGCCGTTGAGCTCTTCCCGCCTCGCGATCAACCGCCGTGCGGTCTTCAGCTTGGAGCAGGCCTGTGCATGGCGGTTTCTGGCGCACCCCTGGTCTGCCAGTGCGCGCTGCCGTCGCGCGTTGTCCATTTGCGCAAGTTCCAGAAGCGACTGCAACCGCGGCAGGGTCTGTGCGTTTTTCACTGTGCGCGCACCGAATCGCACTCCGAAATAATCCAGTCCAGGCAATCCGTTCAGCCGATCCAGAACGTTGTCGGCGGCCTTGTTGTTCTTGCTGGCCACGAGCACGGACTTCCCCTTGAGAATCGCGTTCGCCACCAGGTTGAGGATCACCTGCGTCTTGCCGCATCCTGGCGGTCCTGTAACGACGGAAACCTTATTTCCGAGCGCCATGGCTACGGCATTTCTCTGGGCGTCATCCATTTCGGTCAGGGGCACAAGTTCGTCAGGATCGAACACCTCGAGACCGTTCTCGAATGAGCGGTTCTCAAAGAAGTCGGCGACATTCCCCGCGAGGCGCGCTTCTTTTCCGAGCGCCTTCAGTTCGGACACAAGCTGGGAAAGCGATGGATTCTTCGACGTGAGCGCCACCTTAAGCGTATTCACGATCGAGACGTCCTCTCCCAGTACTTCAATCAACTTTTGACCCAGCCCTTCAGAGGTCGGTGCCCCTTCATGAAGATATGTATTCAGCGCGTCAACCTGTTCTTCCTCCAGTTCCATGTCGCTGGCAGCCGATGGATTGACGATGAAATCCGACAATGGGCATGAAAGTTCGCATTCTGGATCCGCGGGATCGTCATCCTGGATGTCGGCATAAGCATGTACGCAAAGCAACAGAGGATGTTCCTCGTCGCCGTTTCTCACGAACAGCCCCACCGACACGTCCTGCGGGAACCTATTCCGGCGGTCTTGTAAGCATGCGTTGACGAAATCTTCTTTGTCAGCATATCGCACCAGAAGCATCCCTGCTTCCCATTCCCGCCAAGGCATATCGAACCAAACCCTCGCAGCAGGTTCCTTCAGCTGTTCAAGCTCTACCGCCATGCGATAGAACTGCAACTTGCGGAGAGTCTCGTCCCCTACAGGCACGGACGACGGCTGTCTCAGTAATCTTTGAAGTTCGCTCATGCCCACCTCACATCCACTTGTCGCGCAAATACCAGACTGCGCCGAGATTCAGCGCCACCATGAACCAGTACACCACCTGATATGACTTCTTCGACGACTTGTGGCGGAAAAGCCGCTGGGCGAGCCACGCTCCCGGCCACCCGCAGCCCAGTTCCAGCGCATGAAGCGTCATCTCCTGTATTCTCCATTTCCCGCGCACGGCCGCGTTCTTGTCAATCGCGTACGCGACCAACGTAGCAAGGCTCATGATGCCGTAGATGTAGAGAAGTGTCTTCATCGAAGAATTAAATAATTGAAAAATTGGATGCGCTCACTTCGCTCGCTATTCAGCGAACCCTTGGACTGGGCGAACGGATTGCCCGTAGCCGCGAGTATAGTTGATCGTGTAGTGGTAGCTCGAATCGAAGCCGAGGCTCCATGCACGGTAGTAGTAGCCTGAGTCTGGAACGGACGACCAGTAGCGGCCGTTCGAACCGGCATCGTCGAACGAAGTCCCGTAGCCGTTGCCGGCGCAGGGGAGGAAGATGCTTGCTGAAGCGTAAGCATCCCTGCCACGAACGTCATATCCGTTGACACCATTCATCTGCGTCCATATCCAGTCACATTTATCGCAGAGGTCTTTCAGTTCTTGGTCCGTTGGCATACGCCATTCCCCACCCCTCTGTACGTGTGCCGCATCATGCCTGGCAGCGAGTGCACCTGCTGCCGTGAGCCATCCTTCATTCTGCAGATCGACAATGCTTTTGCTGTAGGTCCGCGCGGTCGCCCCATCGAACGAGAAGTTTGACTTCGATCCATCGCTCGCCGCCCAGACTCCATTCTCGAATTTGTAGCCGACAGTGTCGCCCCACCAGAAATAGTAGCCGGACTCCCACGGATTCTCCGCGCCGATGTTCGTCTCGGCCCAGTACGGACCACCCGCCCAGAGCTGGACTTTTTTGTGTCCCCTTTCCGCCGCATTCCCGACGCTGACACCTGCTGCGGTCGCGCAGGAGCGCGACCCTCCCGGTAGAGTCACGCGTCCCGCATGACCAACCGGGGCAGTCGCCCCGCGACCGCCGCTCGGCATCTCGCCACCACGAACCCACTTCATGATCGGCAAAAGCCCCTGCGTGGTGAAATCTGGCGCAGGCACCACGTTCCCGTCATCGTCGAGCTCTGTCTTGTCCACCGCATTCGACGCGAAGACATCCAGCCATCCGTAATCGTTAGCCACATGCGGCAGATATTTCTCCAACACACCGAGCGCGCCGCCGCAGGACTTAATCGTATCCGCGTAACTGTCCGCCTGTGAGAGCACAATCGCCGCACGTGGTGCCTTCTCGCCGGCGTCATCGCCGAGTGCCGTGTCAAGAATCGACTTCGTGATCCACATCGCCTCCTGCACACGCTTGTCGCGCAATCCGTTCGTGATCACGTCGCGCTGGTTGATGAGCACGATCAGTTCGTCCGCCCCGCACACATACTTCTTCAACTCCTCCGCCTGCTCCTTCAAAGACACGTCGCTACCGCTGGAAATACCGTAGGCCGCGCGGTACACCTCGCCCGCGAAGTCGAGGAACGAGACTTCGCAGACTTTTTCCGCCGGCTTGCGCGCGCCTGGTTCGCGACGCTTCAGCGTCCAGTCGAGGCCCTGCATCTCGTCGCCCGCCGTCGCCGAGGGCCATTCGCCCTTGCGCATGCGCTCGATCTTCTCGGCCACGTACGCAGCCGTCCCGAAGTTCTTCGGCGCGAGGAAGTACCCATCCTCGTCTGGATAGGTATACAAGTCCCCCAGCCCGGCAAGCATCACCGTCTTACCTGAACCTTCAACGCCAACTATTGCTACTTTTTTCATTTGAAGCACCTAGTTTTGAGGACAGAGGACTAAAGACAAAAGACAAAGGAAAGCGGTTCTCGCCTCTGTCCGCCGTCTTCTGTCCTTTGTCCTTCTCATTTTGCCAACTCCACTCGTTTGCCGCTGAAGCCGATGCCGTACTTCAGCACTGCGATGCCCGTCGCCTCCATCTCGGCCGCATAGCGCTTCTCGTCGATTTGCTTGCGAGCCTGTTTCGCAGCGGCGGCAAGCAGGGCGTCAATGCGCTTCTGCGAGGCGCGGGCGGGAATCTTCGGCGACTTCAACTCTAGGACCACGCCCGGCAGCGTCACGCCCGGACGCGGCTTCATCAGGATGTCGGGGCGTCCGTCACCCTCCTCGCGGTTCGACGTGATCTCGAACGTGTCGCGGCCAAGGGCAAGGAGGCCAAGGAGCAGACCGTGGAAGAAGTCCTCCTTCGCCGTGTCGAAGTAGCTGGCGGACGAGGCGAGGAACGCCTCGACGGCCTTGCGGAACTTCTCGGCGTTCCCGCTCGTCAGCGAGTCGAGAATGTCCTGGAGATCGTCGCCCACAGTCGGCGTACATGTGATCGGATCGAGGATGTCGTCGCGGAACACGCGGACGAGCTCTCGGTTCGGGAACGCCAGAACCGCCTGGTTGTGATCGTTGGGCCCCGCCAGCACCTTGAGGTATCCCGTGTGCACGAGCAGCGACCAGATGATCTGCGGGTTGTTCTGGATCGTCCCGTACTTCCCGAGTTCAAGGGCACACGGGAC
>CACZAK010000254.1 GCA_902779075.1 uncultured bacterium
GTAACTTCATGCAAGAGCCCTCCTTCCCTTCGCAGTCAAGCGATATGTTCGCTGCGGCGAATGGGGGGCTCCTTCGGATGAAACGAAACCCGCCGCCGCTTCAACCTTGCTCCGTCCGACATCCAGCATCGCCGGCGTGAGGTCAACGCCCGTCACATGGGCGTCCGGGAACCGCCGCGCGGACGCGATGGCAAAGTCCGCCGTGCCCGTAGCGAGGTCGAGGATGCGGTGCGGCGAAGGCGAGGTGCGGGCAAGGCACGCAAGGGCCCGCTTCCGCCAGACGACGTCAAGGCCAATGGACATGGCGCGATTCAGCCGGTCGTAGCCGCCGGAAACGCGGGTGAACATTCCGCGCATCTCCTGCGCGGACGCCTGGATGTCAGCGGGCGACGGCCAGAGGGTCTGACCCCATTGGTGGAGCAAGAACGGCGAAGTATCGCCGGGTGCGAGCCTGACGGCGGCTTGAGGCGGCATCCCGCCATCTCCGCTCCTGCGGCGTCGTCCAGCGTGATTGCCGGGCGCTCCTCATCGCCCGCGTATGACAGCTCCACGTTCTCGAAGCGAACTCCGTCCGCATGGCGCACGTAGAATCCGTACGCGGGCAGCATCTGCATCTTGAACATGCGGTTCTCTGGATACGCCCTTTCCATCTCCGGCACCTTGCGGCACACCTCGCCGGCCGTTCCCCCGCCCGGCATCCGCAGCCTCACGTTGCGCAGGGTGATGTCGCGCGGCCGCAGACCGGGCACTCCGGTTATCGAGCTCGCCACTAGGCTTGCGGCCTCGCCTTCCACGTTTTCGATCAGGATGTTCCGCATTGTGGATGCACGGCCGCCTGCGGCGGACCTTCTGCGGCCCATGCGCACGAACACCGGCGTCTGCACGCCCCTGCCTATCTTTATGTTCCTAACCGTGACGTTCTCCATCACGCCGCCGTCCACTACTTCCAGCGCGATCGCGGATATTCCCGTGTCGCGCATCTCGACGCCCGGAACGCGGGCCGTGGAGAGCGCGCCGGCGACGCGCCAATCCGTCAGCGGGAACGACGCGGTACATTCGACATGGCAGTCTTCCACCACGATGTCGCGGTACGCGCCTCGGCTGGACGTGCCGAACTTGATGAAATTGCAGTTCGAGGAAACGCGGCAGCGGCGCACCGTGCAGTTCTCCACCGCAAAGTCGGGATTGTCGCTCTTGAAGCAGATTCCGTCGTCCTGCGACACGACGTCGCAGTCTTCCACGAGAACGTTCCTGGACTCTATGTCGAAGCCGTCGTTGTTGAAGTTCACGAGCGACCTGATCTTGACCCTGCGCGCCTCCACCCCGTCGCATTCTTTGAAGTAGCACGTCCAGGACGCCGCGTCCTTCAGCGTCACGCCCTCCACCCGCACGTTTCTGGACCTGTAGAAAAAGACATCCATCCACCGTCCTTTTGAATTGTTCCTCCGCGGCGCCGCCCAGCCGCGGCCGTCGATCTCGCCCTCGCCCGTTATCGCCGCGTTCGTCACGCAGATTCCGGCCACCACGGCGTGCGCCCCGCTGACATAGTGCGCGATGTTGGTGGAGCCGACGATTCTTGCGCCGCGCGCAAGCTCGAGCGTCACGTTGCTGCGCATGAGCAGCTGGCGCACCTCGTAATCGCCTGCGCGCACCTTTACCACGCCGCCGCCCCGGGCGGACGCCTCGTCGATGCGCCGCTGTATGTCGTCCGCCGCCGCGCCCGGCACGGCCGCAATCAATGCGCAAATGCAAATCAGTTTTCCCATGAGAGAGAGGGGGCTGACCCCATTGGTGGAGTAAGAGTGGTGGAGTAACTTCATGCAAGAGCCCTCCTTCCCTTCGCAGTCAAGCGATATGTTCGCTGCGGCGAATGGGGGGCTCCTTCGGATGAAACGAAACAAATTCAGCCTATAGTCCTCTGTTGGAAATCAATGGAACGCGAATAAGTCAATAGCAGCGGTGTTTCCAGTAATTTTGTCTTTCACCCAAAAGGTGAGTGACGGCGGCTCCGAAATTTCGTATACTTTCGGCTGCTCAAAGACTGAAAGGAGAACGAAACATGAAAACCGCCGTCGCCGGATATTATGGCACAAATTCCCTCGAAGCGCAAGAGGGCACGTTCGAAATCGCGGCTTTCGGGGGCATGCTGGGCATACGCTGGGACGAGGACGCGAAGGTGACGAGGTGGGGAGGCCTGTCGTACTTCGCCACGTTCCTGAAGGTGAGCCGGATGTTCGACAGGCTCGTCGAGGACGCCCCGTTCGTCTACACGAGCCCGAACGCTCCGAAGGTGCGCGACGTGGTCGGCACGATGGTGCTGGCGATCCTGGCCGGGTTCAGGCGCTACCGCCACATAGAGCGGATCCGGAACGACACGGCGTGCGCGGAGCTGCTGGGGATGACGAAGGTCATGTCCGACGAGTCCGTGCGGCGCGCGCTCAAGAACTGCGACGAGGCCATGCTCGACGCATGGCTGACCCGGCACGAGCGGGAGGTGACGGAGTCCCTTCTCCAGTTCGCCTACGTGCTGGACGTGGACAACACTGTGAAGACCGTGTACGGGCACCAGGAAGGCGCGGAGCTCGGCTACAATCCGCACAAGCCGGGGCGGCCGAGCCACAACTACCACACCTTCTTCGTCGGGGCGGCGAGAGTGACGCTCGGCGTGGACGTAATGCCGGGCAGGCAGCATTCCGGCCGGTGCGGCATGCCGTGGCTGAGGAACTTCCTGGACGGTCTGCCGAAGAGCTGCTGGCCAAGGCTACTGAGAGGCGACGTGGGATACGGCAGCGAGGAGATCATGCAGGATGCCGAGGCGCGCGCCGTCAGATACCTTTTCAAGGTCAGGCGCTCGCGCAACGTCTGCGCCCTGTTCAGGCGGATGGAGTTCTCGGACGTCTGGAGGGACTGCGGGAGCGGGTGGCAGTGCATCGACACGTCCATTCGACTGGACGGGTGGACGGCCACCCGCAGATGCCTGCTCGTGCGCAGGCCTTCGGAGCAGAGGCGGGAGGCCAGGCCGCCCAGGCGCCCGAGGGGGAGACCAAAAAAGAACGCCGTCGTCCCGGTGCAGCAGGAGTTCGAGTTCGTCGAGGACGCCAGGGGGCGGCAATGGGACTTCTTCGCGCTCGTCACCAACGACAGGGAGCTGGAGCCCGTCGCCCTGACGCAGCTCTACAGGGACAGGGGAGACTGCGAGAACAACTTCGACGAGTACAAGAACCAGTGGGGGTGGGGCGGATTCGTCACGCGCAGGCTCAAGCCGACGCGCGCGACCGCGCGCCTCACCGCCATCGTCGCGAACTGGTGGAACGTGTTCTGCAGGCTTGCGGACGGAGAGAGGCACATGGAGCCCGTCACGTCAAGGCCCATGCTCCTCGGCATCGTCGGGAGAATCGTCGCAAGCGGGCGCAGGCGGCTCATGCACCTGACCTCGACGCACGCCGCGTCGGGAGAAGTCCGACGCGCGCTGGAGCGCATCGGCGCCTTCCTTGGACGAATTTCCGCAACTGCGCCACAGTTGGGCTTTGAACGCACATGGACGCTCATCCTGAGGGTCGCGTTCCGCAAATGGCTGGGCAGAAGGCCCCTCGAACCGCTTGCCGACGGTCTCCAGATGCTACTGCCGATGGCGGAGTGAGGGGAAAGCCGCAGGACGGGATCGAAAACCGACGGCAGAATCATGCCGCCGGCTGACGTCTCATGCGCTCATGCGGCGCATTGCAGCATCCCAACAGAGGAATTTAGGTTCAGTCACTCCACCACTCTTACTCCACCAATCGTGTCTGACCCTCGGCCTCCCCACCCTTCATCCATGCGGGTGCGCCGCTCAACCACCTCGGCAAGAAACGTTTTGCGTTCTCGTCGCTTGACAAGCCGAACATTCCAGACATTGTGGCAATAATATAATTTTCTCACAACGGCAAGAGTTAATTTGCTGCACTATCCGCAAAGGGCAGAAAGAATTTTCAAACACGTGGAACTGAAATGAAAGGAACAAGGCGGGGCAAGACTAGACCTATCTTCCCCCGTCAAGCAACCAGAGGCCGAAGAGTCCACCGGCGATGTTGCCGGAGCGCGGCACGAAGCGCACTTCCACTTTTTTCTTTCCGGCCGTCAGCTCCGGCGGAATCTTCATCTCGCGGAAGAAGAAGCCGCGGCGGCCGCTGTCCTTCAGATCCTCGGTGAAAATGGTCCTGCCATCCACCTGCACGTCGAACTTTCGAGGTCCCTTCTCGCACATCCGGTAGCGCGCCACGAGCGTGCAGGGGCCATCGCCCGTCGCAAGGCGATAGGCGAAGTGGCCGCCGGCTCCGTGCGCGCCGCGCCAGCCAAACGTGTCCGGCCCGCCGTAGATGTTGATGCCGGAATCCGTGTGCGCGCCCGAAAGGCCATGCCGCTTCTCCGACCATTCGTCCTCCGGAACGACCGAATCCACGGCCTTCGCCGAATATGCGGCCGCTTTGGACTGCGCCTCGGCGAAGCGACGGTCCTCGTCTTCGTCCATCGTCCTCCAGTACATGGTGTAGCGGCTGAAGTGAAGCGCGAACATGGGCACGAGCAAGATGTCCGTGCCCTTCAGCCTGAACGTCAGCGGACCGCACGCGGTCGGTTCGAGAACCGACACAGGATCACGCAGCGCCGAAGACGGCAAGGACGGCTCCGGAATGCGCGGTTCAAGGTACATCGTGGAGCAGTAGTTTGGCACATTGATGCAGTGTTCCGGATCTGCAATGTAGTCTTTTCTGCGTATGCCCTCCGTGCCGAAGTCGCCCACGAGCAGCGTGGGGCCGTAGAAGAAGGCGCAGTATCTCTTCGACCCGGGCAGAAGCTCCGCGCGCAGTGCCATCGGGAACTCCACGTCGATGCGGTCGCCCGCCTTCCATTCGCGGTCGATCGTGACGTAGCCGGCGGCCGGGCAGGAATGGCGCGCCCCGTTCACGTACACGGCGAAACCACTCCCCGCCCAAGCGGGGCGGCGGATTCTCACAGCGAACTTCGCGTCGGCGCCGACCTTCTCGACCTTGACGCACGACGTCTCGCCGTAGGGGAACGCAGTCTCCTGACGCAGCCTTGCACAGCGGGTGCGCCATTCGAGAGTCGCCGGGGCGAAGAGGTTGACACGCACGGCGCTGTCGTCCGCCGCCCTCGAGAATATCATCTGGGCGTACTTGCCCGGCGCCTCGAAGCCGGTGCCGGTGCAGCACCACATCGAATTGAACTCGTGCGAATACGTGCGGGCGGTGGCGTGGCGCGGCGGCGTGTGGTAAACGGCCCGGCCGAGAATCGGATCGCGCGTGGAGAGCGTATGGTCGAAGAGGGCGCGCTCGTAGTAGTCCATCTTGTCCGCAGTCGGCTCCACCTCGAACAGCGCCTCCGTAAGGCGCAGCATGTTCACCGTTCCGCACGACTCCGGGCCGGCCTTGTGCGGAAGGTGCCGTTCGAAGTCCGTGAGCGCCAAAAGATGCTCGTCGCAGCCGTTGCCGCCGTTCGCGTGGGCGTAGTCGATCGCGTAAGCCCGCCAGGCGTTGGCGGCGGCGCGGTGCAGGGCCGCGTCGCCGGTGACGCGCGACACGCGCTCCGCCGCCGTGAACTTCGGAATGTGCGCGTTGCAGTGCTGCCCCACGAGCCATCCGACGTCTCCGGCCGCGAGCGGATCGGTCGCCTTGCGGTGGACGAGACGCTGCGCCCAGCGGCGGTATTTTTCGTCGCCCGTGCGCGTGTACGCATCTGCGTACGTCTCCGCGAGCGATCCGTGCTCGCCTATCAGGAAGCGCTGCAGCCTGGCGTCGTCGAGTTTGTCCACCACCTGCGTTCCGAACCAGTCGGAAAGGGAGTAGAACACGCGCGCGGCCTTCTCGTAGCCCGTCGCCCGGTGGATGGCATCGACGCCGAGCAGTATCTTGTTGAGCAGATACGCCAGGTCGAAACACCCGTTCACCACGCCGCAGTTCGCCACCCGGTCGTTGTGCACGCGGATGCGGATGTCGCCTGCGGCCACCTGGGCGAACGCCCTGCGCCTTCCCTTCGTCGAGAGCGCGTAGCCGTCGCCGTGCGCCTTCTGCACCTCGGCGAGCTCGTCGATGACGTAGATCAGGCGGCGCTTGAGCTCCGCGTCGCCCGTGGCCTGGTACGTCATTGCGGCGCCGGTCATGTAGAAGCCGAGGATGGCCCCAGGAAGGTCGACCCAACGCTCTTCCGCGAGCGGCGGATTCTCCCATCCCGGATACGGCTCCGCCTTCGGCTTCAGCCCGGCCTCCGTGCGGAACCGGCTCAGGAGGCGGTCGGGGTCAAGCCGGAGGAGGTATTTTCTGTTCTGCTCCTGCTGTGCCTTCAGCGGCCCGCCGTCGAGGCGCACCGCGTCGAGCGGGAACAGCGCCTCGACGGGGCGGGGCACCTCCGCCTCGGCGTTCGGCGCCATCCATATTGCGGCGAACATCGCCAATGCACACGCAGTCGCATTCCACATCATGTCTTTATTCATGCTCTTTCCTTTCTTGACCTTGAGGTAGTTGCAAAACCCCTCTTCCGCGCCGCCTGATGAAACCCGCAGAAACACCTCTGCGCGGCTGAAAGATTCAGCACAACCATTATGCCAAATCCGCGCTTCCGGCGCAAGGGGGAAAATGCAATTTCTTTGAGGGGTGGGGGGAGGGATAACTTCACATTTTCTTGTTTTCGTCTTGATTTATCCAGTTTTATGCTATACTATGGGCATGAAAGCACAAGACGAACGGCCCATTTCCCTCTCCCACTCGGGAAAGAGGCTGCCCTGGATTGTCTGCCAATGGCGTCCAAGCCTGTATCTGCCGCCGTTTTCGCACTTCTCGTCCATGTATCCAAATCTACATGATGATCTACATGTTCCACACGACCCTCAAAGAAGGTTTTGCAACTGCCTCTCTGGTTAGGGATGCCGCAGAGTCTAACCCCTGCGGCCTTCCACGAAGTTGCCCGAATGGTTATTTGTTGCGTCTTGATTCAAGTTCGTGCGCGAGGACGAGAAACGTGGACGCGGTCCAGGTGTAGGCGGGGTCGCGGCGGGCGTCGCCCGTCTTCGCGTCGAAGTTCTCGCAGAAGCCCGACTTCATCATCAGCTTGCAGAACTTGAGTGAAATCTCGTCCGCGAGCGCATCCTCGCCGCACACGCGAAGCCCCTCCACCGCGATGAGCGTGGACGGTCCCCAGATCGGCCCCTTCCAGTAGCCGTCGGGGTGGTAGTGTTTGCTGTTGACGGACTCCGAGGCGAGTCCCCAGTCGGTGATGAAGCCCTTGGTCTTGATGTCGTCGATCATCTTCGCGCGGCACTTTTCGGGAAGGCGTGTGCCGAGGATCAGCGGCAGACGCGTGACGAGCGAGAGCGAGTCGCAGTCGAAACCGCCGTCGCACAGGCGCCGGCGCGCGCGGCCTCGTATATCTCCGCATGGACCGAGCGCAGGAAGTCGAAGTCGAACTTCACCACGGCGCGGTCGAACGTCACGAAGCCCATGAACTCCCAGTACTGGTCCTGCGCCTCGGTGAAGACGCATCCGCCCAGTCCCTTCCGCGCCATCTCCACGACCGGCTTCATCAGTTCGAGGTAGCGCGTCCTGTTGCGTTCCCGCCACGCGCCGCCGTCGTCCAAGGGCACCGGCCCGAGCGGCGCGCGCGGATCGCGCATGCCCCTAAGATATGGATGGCAGTCGCCCCGCGGCGCAAGCGGGTCGCACGAATGCCCCGCAATGCAGGCGTGGAGGCCGCCGAACTCGCCGCAGAACGAGACGCGGCGCGCATCGGGCGGCGGCATGACGGCATGAGGGTAGCTGTGGAAGTCCAAGATGTCCGCGTACACGTTTGCGTCCGTCGCGTCGCGCGCGAACTTCCACCCCTTCACATATGTAAAGCCTCCTTCGTAGTCGTTAAAGCCCGACGGGCCGTCGACGAGGCGGGACGGATCGGTCCGCTTTATCCAGCGTATGACGTCGCGGGTCTTGTCCGGCCCGGGCTGGCCCCATCCCTCGTTGAACGGAATCCACATCACGACGCTGGGGTGGTTGCGCAGCATTGCGACGCAGTCCTTAAGCTCGCGGCGGTAGTTTCCGTACCTCGCGTTTGACGCCGTGCGGTCTTGAAGGCGGCTGAACTCGTTACCGGACGGGATGTCCTGCAGCACCATCACGCCAACGCGGTCGCAGTGGGCGTAGAACGCGCGCGGCTCGACCTTGATGTGCTTGCGTATCGCGTTGAAACCCGCCTTCTTGTGGAAATCGACGTCGAAGCGGCAGGCGTCCTCGGACGGCGGCGTGAGCAACCCGTCCGGCCACCATCCCTGGTCCAGCGTCGCAAGCAGGAACGTGAACTCTCCGTTCACGGTCACGCGCCGTATGCCGCGCGCGTCGAGGGCGGTGGAGACGGTGCGGACGCCGAAGTATCCCTTCACCTCGTCCGTGCCTGCGGCGGAACGCACCTTGAGCGCCACGTCGTAGAGGTTCGGCGTCGCGCACGACCAGAGGCGCAGGGGACGCGGAAGCGCGATCTCCAATGCGTCGTCTCCGGACGCGAGCGAGCCGCGGGCGACTTCCCTCCCGGCGAACGAGACGACGGCCTCGACCTGTGCGTCGCGCCGGCGGCCCCGCAGCTCCGGCGTTATGCGCACGGCTCCGCGCTCCGCGTCCGCATCGATTCTCCAGTCGGCGAGATACGTCTCGCAAACGCGCTCCGCCCACACGCTTCCGCATATGCCGCTCACCGTGCCGAAGAAAGCGGAGTCACTGATCCTTGCCTGCTTCCCGGTCCCGCCCGGCCCCGCGTCGGTCGGGTCCCACACGCAGACCTTCAACTCGTTCGTGCCTGTGCGAACGAAATCCGTTATGTCCAGGCAGAACGGCGCATTGCCGTTTTCATGCGGCACGTCCGTCGCCTCGACGCCGTTCACGTAGACCTGTGCGCGGTAGTCCACGCGCTCGAAATGGAGCAGAAGCCGTCCGCCGTCCAAGGGGCCGGCGGTGAATGTGCGCCTGTACCACAGCTGGTCTTCCGGCTTAACCGCGCGTTGGACGCCGGAAAGCTTCGATTCCACCGCGAACGGCACGAGGATGCGTTCGGGGAACGTGCGCGGAGCGTCCGCCGTCACCGCCGTCACGGCAAACTCCCATTCGCCGTTCAGGCACTGCCAGTTGCCGCGCACCATCTGCGGGCGCGGGTATTCGCGCCAGGCGTTCGCCGGCGTGACCGTGCGTCCCCACGCCGTCGTGAGCGTGTTCGTGATCGTCTCGGCCATGGGAATCGGCGTGTTCGCGGCGGACGCGGCAAGCGCGGTCGTTGCGGCGGCCATCGCCGCAATCACCAGTATCTTGTTCATCCGTGCCATTTCATTTTCCTTTTTTTCTGTTGCGACGCACATTATACCACATTCTGCGGCAAGCCGCCGCGCACGCTTCAGCGCACGATCATGAGCGTGCCAGGAGTGTAGCTCAGCTGCAAACCAGTCGCATCGGCGCGCAGACGGTACTGGGCGAGAATTTCGCCATTGACGGAAAGACTGAACTTGGTCGTTTCGCCGGGCGGAGTGGCATTCCCCCACTTGACGAGATACGGGTCGTCGGAACCGATAATCGCCCTCGGCGAACGCGCGCCCAATTCCACGACGATGCGCGCATTTTCCGCGAAGGAAACGTAGTCGGTCCTTGAGGAGAACTTCGACTGCGGCACCCACGCGACGTCAAGTTCCGAAAGGTCGAGCGTGGCACCGTCGAGGAGGCGTGCCGTGTGGATCTTCGACGTTCCGTTCGCGAAGTCGCCGATCCGGAGCCTCTTCGATATCGAAATGACACCCGTGCCGTCGTCCACCGAGCCGTTCACGTTGCGCGCGATCAGCGTTCCCAGCGAAAACGGACAATAGACGTACATCGCGTGTTCGAAGTTCTCGAAGGTCGCCGCCGATGCGTCCACCGCGCCCTCCACCCCGCTTTTGCCGATACTGAACACGCCTTCCTTTCCTAGGCGCACCGTCCCCTCCCCCACGGTGGCGTTCACCATGAAAAACCTCCCGCCGGTGGGCGTGAACACGTCGAGCACATGCCCGCCCAGGTCGAGCGTCGCAGGCGCGTATCCAGAATTGACGATGCCGTACTTGCCGCGTAAAACAAACATGGAATCCGCGCTCAGGCGCACGTTCGCCATTTGGGCGTATGTGTCTTCCACCGAATATCCGTTCGCGAGGATGCCGCCGGCGAACTCGAAGGCGTATCCCGTGAGCGGATGCTGCCCGCATACGTCCAGCACGGCGCCGGAGTCGATCTTGACGTTTGCGGAGACGTTCGTCGCCCCGAGCGGCGTGACGCTCTGCTCGATGCGGTACGTGCCGGCGGCGACTTCCGTGCCGCCGGTATGCGAATGGGCCACGCAGTCGGCCCAGATGCCGTCGCCGTCCTTGACCACCTTCAAGCCGCCAGCGAAACGGATGCCGTGGTTTCGGACCGCGTCTTCCCCGGGCACGTCGATGTGCAGCACGCCGCCGCCCACCGAGTCGGTGACGGTGGCGTAGCCGGACGTCTCCAGCGCGCTGCCGTGCGAGCTGGACGGGGCGACCTTGTCGGTATCGTAGAGACGCACTTCCAGAATGTCCAGTTCTCCGTCTTCACCGCTGTTGTCGGCACACAGCAAAACCGCGCCCTGATTGAAGAAGTCGGTCGAATCGACAGTGCCTTCGTGCGCGAGCTCTCCGTTCAGATACACCTTGTTTCCTGAGGCGTTGGCAGTAATCAGAATTTCCTGAAACAAAGTGGTGGCCAAGCATGCGAGGGTTCCATAAGGTTTAAAATAGCCGCTGGAGCAGCCTATCGTGCTGTCGCTACTCTTGATGAAGAGCGCGGCATCGCCTTGGTTCGTGAGGTCGCGGGAAAGAAAACTCCTGTTTCCAGAGGCGCTACGCCTGATGAACTGAATAGACATAGCCCACTCGTGGTTCTTCACTGAGTCCGGCACGGGCAGTCGCACATGGTATTTTGCGGGAATACGGAGCATATATTCGCCCGAGAAGCGCTCTGTCGCGACGACACTCATGCTGCCCAGGTCTGCTATCGCGTCCGAACCCTTGCCGTTGCCGTAGCATGGAATTCCCGCCTCGCCGCCCGGCAGGGCGGAGGCAAGCACGGCTGCGCTCTTCGGGTTTGCGGGATCGAAGTCGTTGAAATCCCATTTCGCGACAGGCTGCGCCGCACCAGCCTTGATTCCAGAGACTGCAAGCGAGTGCCCGGCGAGGTCGAGCGTACCGCCGGCAGGGATTTCGAGCACGCCATCGGCGCGACGGTCGACGTCCGCAGCGAGCGTTGTGGAGGCGCCGAGGACGGTCGGCTGGGGACTTGTGAAACCGTCGTAGATGCTCACCTCGGCTATGTAGAGTAGATTATCTTCGTTGTCGTTGTCTGCACTGAGAAGAATGCCACCATCGTTGAAAAACGTCGATGAATCCCGTATCGAGGAGAGCGCCACGTCACCGTCGAGATACACGGTGTTACCGGATGCGTCGGCGTTGATCACGAGTTCGTGCCAACGCCAGCCCTTTGCGCTGCGTCCGCCCTTTGGGTAGAAGATTCCGGTGCTGCAGCCAAGGGCGGGATAGGCGACGCCCTGAATAAAGAGCGAGCCGTCGCCGTTGTTGGCGAGCTTGTTCGAGAAGAAGCAGGCTTTCGCCGACGTGCCGTCTGCTGGACGGTAGTACTTCAAGCGCATCGACCAGGCGTGGTTCTTCAGCGAATCGGGCGTCGTCAGCTTCACGTGGTAGTAGTTGGGGATGGCGAGCGCGTATTCGCCGGGGGCTAGACCGGGGCATTCGGTAGAGTCGGCGTCCACCACGTACATGCCGCCGAGCGTTCCGTCCGCCGTGGGCGCGGTACCAGCGCCCTTGTAGTAGCACGGAACTCCAGCCGGCCCGCCCGGCAGGGCGGAGGCGAGCACGGCGGCGCTCTTCGGGTTCGCGGGGTCGTAGTTCTGGAAGTTCCACTTTGCCACGAGCGAGCCGGCTCTCGTCGCAGCCAGCACCGACGGCAGTTCGCCGGTGACGAGCCAGTGGAAGAGCGCGGCACACTTCGGGTCGCTTGCGGCAAGCGACTCGGGGTGGAACTGGACGGCACGGATGTTCAGCGACTTGTTCTCGATCGCCTCGATCACGCCGTCCGGCGCGGTCGCCGCCACGGTGAATCCGGGCGCGAGCTTCTTCACTGCCTGGTGGTGGGTGGAATTGACGAGGTGGCACGAACTCCGGAAGATAGGCTTCAGGTATCCGTTGTTTGCGCACTGCACGAAATGGGTCGAGGCGTGCGCGGCGCCGTGTTCGCGTGCAAGGTCCTGGTAGAGCGTGCCGCCGTGATAGACGTTGATCATCTGCTGTCCCCGGCAGATGCCGAACACGGGCTTCTTCAGAGCCGTCGCCACGTCGAGAAGCGCCCATTCAAAGGCGTCGCGCTTCAGGTTGGATGCTTTGCAGTACGACTTCCGCGACTCTCCGTAGCGGGCGGGGTCGACGTCCTCGCCACCGCACAGGACGAGCAGATCGACGCCGCTCACCAAGTTCGTGAGCGCGGCGGCATCGTCCGTCCAGCCCAAGATGCGAACGGTCGCCCCCTGGTTGGAGAAGGCCGTCTGCACGTTCTCGGGTGCGGACGGCGTACTGCCTGAACACACGTCGGCTAGTCCGGCCACGAATTCGGCGGCTTGTGACGGCGAGGGTGCCGTCGCTAGGCAGATTGCGGCCGCGACAAGCGCGGTCCTCCCGATTTCCAGCAACTTGAACGACATACAATGCTCCTTTGGTTACAAACCACCATCCATGGGGAACACATCCCCAGAACATCACCTATAGAGGTAGTTGCAAAACCCCTCTTCCGCGCCGTCTGCGAGCCAGGCCGCGCGGCCTGAGGGAACTCGCAAAACCACATCTGCGCGGCTGAAAGATTCAGCATCTGCGCGGCTGAAAGATTCAGCACAACCATTATGCCAAATCCGCGCTTCCGGTGCAAGGGGAAAAATGCAATTTCTTTGAGGGGGTGGGGGACAACCTCACATTTCCTTGTTTTCGTCTTGATTTTATCCAGTTTTATGCTATGCCATAGGCATGAAAGCACAAGACGAACGGCCCAATCTCCCTAAAATGCCGCCATACAGGCTTGGCAGGCACTGGAACACGATCCAGGCATACCTCATACCCGGCATCGAGGACGACATCGGGGAACTCAGCGAAGAAATGAAGAAGTTCATGGGGATATGCGAACTGGCATCTGTCCATTTGAAAGTTCCTTGGGCGTCGCATGGCAGACAGTTTACCAAAAATTCAGTCGCTCCGCCACTCTTACTCCACCAATCGTGTCTGACCCTCGCGCCCCCTGTCGTATTGATGATTCGACACTGTCGTTTGAGCGTATCGACCATGACGTATATATAGACAAAGCAGGGCCAGGGCCAGAGGGCCTCGGACTCCTTTCAGAATAGATACCCGGAAAGATGTCCGAAGACGACGCCGAACACGTAGACGGTGGCGAGAATCAAGAGGTTCTCCTTCAGGCTGCGGTGCGTGCGGAAGAGTACCAGCAATCCCAGCCCGGAACCGGCAAGCGACCCGGCCATCAGCGCACCTGCGCTCATGCCGCCTTGTGCATAGAGCTGGGCGAACGTCACCGAAACGGCGCAGTTGGGGATCATCCCCGCCAGTCCCGCGAGCAGCTCGCCCAGGACGGGCTTGTTGAGGACAAAGCTCTTAAGCACGTCCTCCCCCGCGAAGTGGAGCGCGAGCTCCAGCGCGCCAGAAACGATCAAAATAAAGAAAAAGATTTCCGTCGTGTGGATGAGCGCGGGCACGACGATGCCCTTGTGTTCCGTGCAGCCGCACCGGCTGTGCGCGCAAAGCTCCTCCACATGCGGTGCGGGCGTACGCGCTCCCCGCGCGCGCAGAAACAGGTCTACCGCGATACCCGCCACTAATCCGAACACGACCTTGAGCCCCACGATCTTCACAAGGAGGTCAACGGGCATTTTCTTTGAGACGAGTACGGGAATCAGCTCATCAGACGTGGAGAGGAACACGGCCACGAGCGTGCCGACCGTGATTACGCCTCCTGCGTAGAGCGACGCGGCGGCAGCGGAGAAACCGCACTGGGGAACCGCGCCGGAGAGCGATCCGACGAGAGGCCCCCAACGGCGGGCGCGGCCAAGCGTCCGCTCAAGCGCGCTTCCGGCATGGGCCTCAATCGCCTCCAGCACCAGATAGGTTGGGAAGAGGAACGGCAGCAGAAGCAGGTTGTCAACCAGAATATCGACCAGCAAATCGGCCATTCTACCTTCTCCGTCACGGTGCCGGCGTCACCTGATCGCCTGGGGCGACCTTGTGCGTGCCGTCCGTCACCACGCGCTCGCCCACGGACAGACCTTCCGCGACGAACAGCCGGTCGCCAGTCATGCGCCCACGCACGACGTGCCGCTTCTCGGCCTTGCCAGAGGCGTCCAACACCCACACGTAGGGGCCCTGTACGTCCTGCATCACGGCGCTCGGCGGCACAGCGGGCTTCTTCACGCCGTCCCGATTGCTCAACTTCACGCCCACGGTACCACCCGAACGCAGGACGCGCTCGGCGTTGGCGAAACGCGCGTACACGGGAAGCGTATCGGTCGACTCGTTGACGACGTTCTCCGTGTAGTCGATTTCGCCCTTCTCGCCAAAGGTACTGCCATCAGCAAGGACGACCTCGACGACGGCCTTCTCCTTCAGCGTCCCAGAACGTCCCTGGAACATTCCGAGGAAATCGGCGCTGGAAATCGAGAAGCGCACGCGGATGGGCGTGATCTGCGTGATGGCCACGAGCGCGCCCTTCTCGGGCGAAGCATAGTTGCCCTTCGTGAAGCGCACCGTGCCCACTTTGCCGCTGATCGGAGTCTTCACCTCGCAGTGGGCGAGGTTGTATTCGGCCACTGCCAGTTCGGCCTCAGCGGCTTCAAGGGCGCTCGCGGACACGTCGCGGTCGGAGCGCGCCTTGTCCACAGCGTCCTGCGACACGCCCTTCGTCTTCTCGTGCCGTGCGAAGTTCGAATCAGCGTAAAGCTTCCTCGACTTGCACTCGGCAACCTTCGACTGGGCGTTCTTTAGGGCCGACTTGTACTTGATCGGATTGAGGCGGAACAGGACCTCGCCCGCCTTCACGAGCGCGCCGTCGGCACAGCACACCTCAAGTATTTCGCCGCTGACCTCAGGCGCAAGGTCGACGCGCTGCATGGCAACGACCCTACCAGGATAGGTCTTCGCCTGGTCGTCTACCTTGCCCGCCACCTCGGCGACGGGCAAGGTCAAGGCCGCGCCGAACGCGGCTCGCACGGCGAGCAGCGCGGCCGCCGCTACCTTGGCACGTCCGCTCATCGGCTCAGCTCGCGTATGACGACGTCCGCGAAATCGCGCACGGCCTTCGACCGGCACCCCGACACGACGACCTGGATGGCGCCCGCGTGCCTTTGGCACCCGCACCAGCGGAGCTGGTCAAGGTACGCGATGCGCACGGTGTCGTCAGTCGCTGTCATGAACGCACGGAACAGGGCCTCCGTCCAGATTCCGCGCGCGTGTTCCCAACCGGGACGCATCACGAACTGCGAGACGGCCGCGATCTGGCACGCCTTGAGCGGATCGGTGGCGTAAGCGGGCTTCACTTCCGCGAGCAACGCGCGGGCCGAGGCGAGATCACGGACGAAGCAGACAAGCTCCTTGTCGCTCGTCGCGGCCTCAAGTGCGGCCTTGTTCTTCGCCTGCCACTCAACGGCCATCGGATCGCCCTTCTTGGAAGCCATCGCCGGACCGTAGCCCGAGTACGGGTTCGGGTCGACGTACTTCTTCTCCGGAGCCTTAGGCGCCGCCGCAGGCTTCGCAGGCGCAGCCGCCGTCGCCGCAAAGGCGAGGACCGCCGCCGAAATGAATGACATGAGACGATAGATACTAGATTTCATGATTGGATTCTCCTTGATTTAAAGTTGGTAGATGGTAGATCGTGATTGGAGCGAGGACAGAAGACAGAAGACGAATGACAAAGGGCTGTTGTTCCAACCTTTGTCCTCTGTCCGTTGTCCTTTGTCCTTCATCACTCCCAACCTCAACTCTTTAACTCACCACTCACCCCCACATCTCCCGGCCCCACGGCGAGCGCATGGACTGGTAGAGGAAGCGGTCCGCGGCGGGGTCGTTCTTCGCGCGAAGCGTGACGGGATCGAACTCGAACCCACGGCCGAGGCGCTCGGCCACGATGCCGAGGTTGAACATCGTGCAGGAGCGGAAACCGTTCGACTCGTTAAGCGCGAACGTCTTGCGGTTCTTGCAGCTGTCGATGAAGTCCGTCTGCTGCTTGGCGGGCTTCGGGAGCTCCTTGAGCTTGGCAAGCACCTTCTCCTCGGGCCACCACCCGTTCGCGTCCTTGAGGCGAAGCGTCTTGCCGCCCTTCGCCTTCGGGTACACGCACAGGCCGTTCGCGCCGCGCAGGAGCGGTTCGCCCTTCAGCGTCTCGTCGCCGTCGAGGCTCACTTCCGTGCCGTCGTCGTAGGTGAGGATGATGCGGTCGAAACGGCCCACGGCCTCCGGGTGCTGCTTCGGGCCCTTGTAGTCGATCTTGACGGGGCTCGTCTCATCCTTGCAGAGGAGGTACTGCAGCGGGTCGAGGTAGTGCTGCGCCATGTCGCCGAGCCCGCCCGAGTCGTAGTCCCAGTAGCCACGGAACGACGTGCCCGCGCGATGCGCGGTGTAGGGTTTCCACGGCGCCGGGCCGAGCCACATGTCCCAGTCGAAGCCGGCGGGAATCGGCTCCGGCGCGGCGTTGACGCGACCGGACCAGCCGAACTTCCAGCTGAAGCCCTGTCCCGCGCCGAACGTGCACTTGAGCGGACCCTTGCCGAGCAGGCCGTTCTCCACGATCTGGCGGATCGGCTCGACGGTCGTGCCGAAGCCGTAGAACGTGTCCTTGAAGCGGAACCACGTATTGAGGCGGAACATGCGCTTCTTCGCCTTCACGACCTCCATCACGCGCTTGCCCTCGCCGACCGTGCGGGTCATGGGCTTTTCGCACCAGATGTCCTTGCCCGCCTTCGCGGCCATCACGCTCATGCAGCCGTGCCAGTGCGGCGGCGTGCAGATGTGAGCGATGTCCACGTCCTTGTCCGCCAGCAGCTCCATGAAGTTCCTGTACGCCTTGATTTTTCCCCAGCCGTTCTTCTCGGCGCAGGCGAGGCCGAACTGGACGCGCGCCGCGTACGGGTCGCAGAGGCCGATCAGGCGCGATCCCTTGAACGGCAGGTGGTTCGCGGAATGCGCAATCGCGCCGAAGCCAATCAACGCGCGCGTGAGCTGGTTAGACGGCGCCGTCGCCGCGTTCAGCACGCGCGCCGGCACGATCGTGAACGCCGAGGCGGCCGCGGCCGTCCTCAGGAAGTCTCTTCTACTTGCTTTCATTTGCTTTTCCTTTTACTGATGGCTGGAGGACAAAAGACAGATGACAGAAGACAAAGGATGGTTATTCATCCTCTGTCCTTCGTCTTTTGTCTTCTGTCCTTCATGCTTTCAAAACTCAACCTTGTCCGAGCAGGCGCTTCGCCGCGAGCGCGATGTCGCCCGTGCGGTCGTTGCCGCCCTCGCGCTCGATTGCGAACGCGCCCTTGTAGCCGGCGGCCTCCAGCTCCGCGAGGAAGCGCGGTGCGTTCACCTCGCCGTCGCCCCACGGCACTTCCGTGCCCCAGGTACCGGGCTTCTTCGTCTGCACGGCGTCCTTGAGGTGGACGTGCTTGATCCACGGCGCGAGCGCGCGCACCGCCTCCACGGGGCTGCCCTTTCCATAGAGGATCATGTTCGCGGGGTCGAAGTTGACGCCCGCGCCCGGAACTGTCGGCAGGAACTTCGCGAGGTCGGCGGCCGTCTCCTGTCCCGTTTCGAACGCCACGGGCACACCCGCCGCGCCGCACGTATCCACAATGAACTTCACGCGCTCGGTGTACTTCTTCAGCGCGGCGGCGTTGCTCTCGTCAAGGAAGCCCGCGTGCATCGTGAGGACCGGAGCCTTCAGTTCGGCGGAGAGCTTCGCGCCCGCGACGATGATCTTCTTGTTCGCCTCCCAGACGTCGTCCGGCACGATGCCGCCCGTCTTCTTGATCGACTCGAGCGTGGAGTAGTCCTCCTGCGGGAAGCCGATCATCGTGGCGGAGAGCTTCCACTCGCCGGAGGCGAGGCGCGCCTTCACGCGATCAAGCGCCGCCTTGCCCTCGGCCGCGCCGTGGCGCGAGCCGCCCTCAAGGAACGGCTGAAGCGCGAGATGGATACGTTTGAGGCCGAGCTTCTTCATCTCGGCAGCCACGGCGTCGAGCGGCTTCTGGAAGCTCCAGCTGCACACGCCGAGGTTCTCGTCCGTCACGTAGGCTCCGCCTGCGCAACAGCATCGCGTGCAACAGCCCGGCAAAGCGGATGCCGCAGCGGCAAACACGCTGGTTTGAAGAAAGTCTCTTCTGTCGATCATCTAAAGTACTCCGTTTTGGGTGGTGAAAACGTATACATTCTCTCACAAATGCGGCTCTTCCGCAAGCACAAAACGCAAGCGAAACATCTGCGATGAAAAAACTCACGATTCCCCCTTGCGCGCGCGGGGCGTGTTTGGTACACTATACGCCGCTTTGCAAAAAAGGTCCCGTCGTCTAACGGTTAGGACACCAGGTTTTCATCCTAGTAACAGGAGTTCGACTCTCCTCGGGACTGCCAAAGCGAAAGGCCGCGACAAGCGCGGCCGTTCTACTTCTTCGACTCTTGGAGCAGCTTGCCGATCTTGAGCATGCGCTCGTTGAGGTCGCCGAACGTGACGTCGGACGAGTAGACGTCCTTGTAATAGTTGTACGCCTTCTCGTAGTCCTTGGCTTCCTCGGCGCAGAGTCCGAGCTGGTAGACAACCTTCTTCTTCAGGTCGTCCATAGTGGGAATCTGGTCGCGCGCGGTCTCGAGCTGCATCACGGCCATGTCCGTCTGCCCCTTCTTGAGGAAGCACATCGCGAGGTAATAGAGCGCCTGTAGACGGTCCTTCGGAGATTTCTGTGCGAGCTGGAGGTGCTGTACGGCCTCGTCGTAGAAGGACGGGTCCTGGTCACCGTAGATGTAGTACTGGTAGCCGAGCTCAAAACGGAGGTGCAGGTCGTTCGGGTAGTGGTCCACGCGCGTGGCGAGATCGTCGAACACGAACTGGTTCTTTTCAACCTCAAGCGCATCGGCCTCCTCTTCCTTGCCTTCCTTGCGCAGGGCCTCGATGCGGGACTCGTAGTCGGCTGCGCGCACGGTGGAGAGCATGCGGTCGAGCTCCGGGTCGGCCGAGTTGACCTGCTGCGCCTGCTCGAGCGTCTGGATTGCCTCCGGGAAGCGCTTCGACTGCATGTAGAGACGCGCGAGGGCCCGGTAGAAGTTCATGTTGTTGGGCTCTTTCTCGATCTGCTTCTTCTTCTCCTCGATGAGGGCCTCGGCGTCGTCGCCCGTCACGACGGCCTTGTTCACGTATCCGCCGGTTTTCCCCACAGTGTCTGCCCAGCCGCTGGACATGGTGGTCTGCGCCTCGGCGTTCTTGAGGAGCTGGAGGATGCGCTGGTCGCCCGGCTTGAGCTTGGCGAGCTTGTCGTACGCGTCGCGTGCCTTCGCGTAGTTCTTCGCCATCATGTAGTAGGTGGCGATGCGTTCGAGCAGGTTCGCGTCCCCCTGGTTGCCGGAGTACGCGGCCTCCACGGAGATCGCGGCGGCCTCGGGCTTGCCCGCCGCCTCGGCTGCCTTCACCGCCGCGTCGATGTTGTCGCCGTCAAGCGGGTTGATCGAGAGCAGCTTCTCCGCCTCGGCCATGGCCTCGGCGCCCTTGCCCTTCTTGACGAGCCCCATCACCTTCGAGCGCTGGAGCATGCTCTTCATCTTCGCGCCGAACCCACCGCCGCCTGACTGACGGAAGTGGGCAATCTGCGCGGCGCGCAGGAGACGACGCGTCTCCAGCGTGTCCGGCGAGCACTCAAGAGACTGCATGAGCATCTCCACTGCCAGATCGTACCGCCCGGCCTCCAAAGCCTGCCGCCCGCGGTTCATGAAGTTCTGCGCTTTCTGCGCGTTTGCATCGTTAGCCATAATTTTACCTGTCTCTCCTTAAAGTCAAAGCGCAAACAGTATACCACGCATTCCCCGTCAGTGCAAGGGAATTGGTGAAAATTGAATGCAAAATTCTGAAGCCGCTCGGAATCGTCGAGCGCGAATCAACCGCCGTCTATCCCGTCGATCCGCCGTTTCTCGCGAAAGCGCTTCTGCTTCTGGACGAGAGCACCTTGGTGTATAACGCAAAATCTAGGCCCCTACTATGAGTGTGTCATTTTGACACAGTTGTGACATTGAAATGCTGCGCACCATCGAAGGTTTTGGTGCGCACCATTTGATGCTTTGCTGCGCACCATTTCATGCTCTGCTGCGCACCAAAGCAAATTCCGCTGCAAACCGGCCTTTTCCCGCAAGTCGAGTGTGTCAAAATGACACACTCATGACACACTCAGTTGAAAGTCCAAACGCGCTCGTTGCTTTCGCTATTGTGAGTTTCAGTGTTTTGGAGTTTGGGGTTACCCTAAAAACGCAGTTGAACAAGCCCTTCTTTTTTTCCATTGATTCACGCGACCGTATAGCCCGCCGGAATTGAGCAGCTCGATTCGATCTGCGTATTGATAGAACATCGTCGGCCCCGTGCTGCGGTAGTCTCGGTCGGAACGGATTGCCGCAAGGTTCTTCAAAAGCGAGTCCGTCGCCTTAAGCCCGCTCAGCCGTCCGTCGTCATGCACGCCAACCAGCAAGTAGCCGTTCTGCTTGCTGTCAGGCATGTCGTTCGCGAACGCGCACACCGCCTCGCAGAACTTGTCTGTATCGTTCACCGACACGGTACGTTCCGCCCGCTCCGATGTCATTTCTCTCCTCTCGCTTCACGGAGACTTTGTACCATAAACTACCATGTCCACGTTTGTCCTTCAAGACTCAAACCCCACCACTTCCCAATGTCCGCCTTTTGCTGGACCGACACGCCGAACAAAACCCTCTGCCTTCAATCTATCAATATTCCACTTGACGCCATTTCGAGAAAGTCCTGTTTCCTCTATCAGTTCTGCTATAGTTATCTTTGGCCGTCCCCGAAGCAGTTCAAGAATCCTGGCCCTTCCTTTCAGTCCAGTTTTCAGGCCAGTTTTCGGGCCAGTTTTTGGGCCAGTAGCCCCATTTGCAACATCTGCCTTATCAAAAACACCAAACTTCGCAGGATCAATACCGAGCTTTGACGCCGATTCCTTTGTCCTGGCAAGAAATTTGATACTGAACTCGCCGTTCTCACTCTTTAGGACGGGATATGGGCTGCCGTTCTTGTCGCAGTCGTTATTGATTCGCCGGATGCCGCTACCGTATTGTTCAATGACATGCATATCGTAGAACACTTGGGCTATCAGCTTGTTGCGTGGACGTGAGGGATGATCCGGATCCTCAAGCTGTTCAAGCGACATATCAAATGGTAGCTGTCCAGGATTCATTATGACTACCCGATCCTCCAAAACCTTCACCTGAATATTATTGGGGAGTCCATAGTCGCGATGGCAGACAGCGTTCGCCAAAGCCTCGCGCAATCCCTCTATAGGATACTCCCAGTAGCGATCGTGCTCGGCCTTGCCGGTGACGACAATAGCGCAGCGGATGTTTCTCTGGATGAAAGCGAGAGCATCTTCAACTTGATCCTGTATGTTCCCGCGCGAATCATGCGAATCGAGGATGACCGCGCCTTCTGCCTTAAACGCGCCTGCATGTATTACGGCCTGCGAGAAGCGTTGTTGCGGATTCCTTGCGAAAAGCAAATAGGCCGCACGGGTGATTTCAGTTTCAGATTTAACCAACCCAAGTTTCACCAGGGCTCGCCACGGATCCTCATCGTCTGCAAAAGCGCGACGATTCTCCATTACCGCCTTGCGCATATATCTTCGGACAACTTCCATATCCAAGTCTTCCTTCGTGGCGTCGGGCACGAACACCGCATCCATGCTGCTGCCAGTTGACTTCAAATGACACTCCGCAATCTCGGACGGTGTCATCTGGTGATTGACGCTCCCTTTGCGGATAAAACATCGTCCCTTGTAACCAACTGGCTTTATCGGATTCTCCATCACTCTCAGAACAATGACATCACGTCCGCCGAACTCCAACTTCTCGGCGTCGACGGCTACACTCGGCTCGGTCGCCGTGGAAATCTTGTTCTCGTAGTCACGCAACCCCTCAAAACGCAACTGGTGCTTCGACGGGTTACCATCGTTATCCACGCCAATAACAATGAACCCGCCATGCGCGTTCGTAAACGCGCAAGCAGTTTCGATGCACTCGACGTTGAAGGATTCCTTCAACTCAAGGCACTGCATTTCATGCCGCGCAATGATCTTTTTAAGTTCTTCTGAAGTCATCTCTTCTACTCTCGCTTCACGTAGACATTATACCATATACAAATCACAATACAATACGATCAACTCTATCCCTCTGATGATACCAGTACTCCCATTCCCAATATTTCTCTCCGTTCTTGAGCGCTTTCTGCCAATCTTCGTATGCAAAACACAATCTCTTTTCATCAAATTTTGTCATTTCTTTATAGGCATCGCTAAAACTTAATTCTTTTTCTCCTTCACGTAGCATCCATGGCTTTTTCTCAATACGTAAATCATATCTTATAAAAAGCCTTAATGCGGCATTCCATCTGTATACGCGCCCATTCGCGTCACGTGCTAATACGATTCCATTTGGTTGTTTGAAAAACTTTACATCATAGTGTCCTCGCGCTTGAAGGCAACGCCCCGATCGCAATTTTTTCCAGACCACATAGTTTCTCTCTGGTTCAGTTATATTAGAATATGCTTCACAATATTCTTCGTTCTCAATCAATTCCTCGCATTCGTCTTCCAACCTCTGTGACAATGGAATCCCTCGTCCAGATCGACGCATTACGATAAGCTTACGAGCGACATCACATATACTCGGAAGACAACGACAATGCGGTAAAACTGCAGACAGTACACATGTTGGAATTAACATGTCTTCATGTATAATTCCATTCTCAGTCGGGAAATCATTTCCAAACCAATCATCTGCATAGAACTGCCATTCAAACATCCCAGTTGAAAATAACAAATCAAAATGATACCCATCTTCTGTCATCCAATCCCCATCAACATCTTGACTAAAGGAGTCGCGTATTCCTTGAAGTTCAGAAAAAATATCCCTTTGGACATTTTCCGGATCCTCGTTAGATACCCAAGCATTTCCCAATGCGCTAGGACACGTAGTCATAAGTTTCTTATAAGTTTCACATGCGGCAGTATCATCTTTTTCTACACCATCACCAACTTCCAACATTTCTGCCATACGCGCTTTAATTCCTCCCCATTTCAATCCCCGTTCATATAAACGTGCATAAAGTGCAAATGCTTTTTTAGGGTCACGGGACTTCTGTTTAAACACCATGTGATTAGGCCAACCGTTACCGCCAGATTTTACTTCTATAGACTGACTTGGACCATGCCCTCCGTCATACGCAATGGCTGACATAAGCATTGATAGCAAGTGCCCGTTTTCGGCAGCCATCTCATACCATTCAAGTGCTTTGTCGGTAATCAATCTTGGAGGATATTTATGTGATGAGCTAGATGGAAATTCTTCGCATAGGCCACTGATTGGGAATTCCTCGCTAACCCCCATAAGGTATTGTGCCCACGCAAGTCCATTCAAAGCCGCCTTTTTTATCCAGGCATATGCTCTCATAGATTTCATTCGTCCGAGATTTCGTCCACCTATTAGATACATCATCGCTAGATTAAATTGCGCATGTGGATGTCCCTTAGCAGCAGCTCTAGTAAACCAATATAATGCTAATGAGTAATCCCGCTTTATTTCTTTTCCCACAAAACACATTACCCCAACTTTGTTTTGAGCCACAACATTACCATCACGAGCACTATCCATCAGTTCTCGTATTCTACTGCTTTTGTCATTAGAAACGACATTTAGATCATCCACTTTCATTAATACCTCCTACTTCAAGTTAGAGCAAGACTTCATACAATATTCTTGCTCAGTGAATAGTGCCACATTTTGGCAACGCACAATTGAAACGAAGGAATCGGCAATGGGCTTGTCGCTCCATTAGAAAAACCAATACGAGTTGTTCAACATTCTCCATTACATTTCTCCTTTGCCATCGTCCTTTCTTTCCAATACTGCCTTGCCGCATGAGTCATCTCAACCTCAACGCCATCAGTTCCTGCCAGCCGATCGGCCATGCGCTCGGCGAAGTACACGGAGCGGTGCTGACCTCCCGTGCAGCCGAAGGCGACTTGAAGGTTGTCGCGGCCGGTGTTCAATTTTGCCAATGTGGAAATGCTGCCAGTTCCAATGTTGCCAATTGCCATTTTCTCCTCCGGCAACCCGCGCTTGCACGAGAAGGATGTAATCGTGTCCGCAATCATGACTTCTTGCCCCCTTTATATCGTTTGGTTTTGCCATTTTTCTTGGCGGAAGAGAGTTTGCGCTTGGGCTGCACCGGAGATATCCAAGACTCTAGTTCAGCCGTGTCTTGGACTTGGAGACGGTAGAGTTCCTTTTGAGCCTCGATTTCACGGCGGAGCGTTTCCTCATCGGGAAGATAGGTCTTGTATTTCACCGCGAACAACTGCTCGTTCCCCTTAAGGATCGAATAACGGGCTATCGCCTGGTCGTTTTCACTGCAAAGAACAATGCCTATCGTCGGATTGTCGTCGGGCTGCTTCACCAGCTCATCATACATCCTGCGGTACATGTCCATCTGGCCAACGTCCTGATGCGTAATACGCCCGACCTTCAAGTCTATGAGGAAGTAGCATTTCAAGATTGAATTGTAGAAGACAAGGTCGATGAAGAAGTCCGCCGTTTCGGTGCGCATGTGCTTTTGACGCGCCACAAAACAGAAGCCCCGGCCCAGTTCCATCAGCACATCCTTCAGATGCGAAATGAGCGCCGACTCAAGTTTTGTCTCGCGGAGTTTCACCTCGGCAGGAAGGCTCAAGAACTCCAGCATCAT